>JBJEXW010000013.1:0-59618 GCA_051886195.1 Clostridia bacterium | reverse complement strand
AATAAAATTTTTAACACCTTATGGGGTGACATTATCATAAATTAAATACATTTTTTACTTTAAAAACTTGACATAAAAATAAAATAATGTTATAATACATTGGTAAATTTATAAGAGAAAAAATAGATTAATATTGAAATTATTACTTTTTTTAATTAAATAAAAGAAAGGAGAGATATGTATGCAGTTATATAACACTGACAGCAATACTAAATTCAGAATATTTTTTAATGAACTAGAGACAAATAATCTGGAAAAAATATTAGGTGATGATATTAGTGTAAGAAACTTGCAATTATGTTCTTATATTGAAGAAACACTACCTAAGATTTTTAAAGAATGTAATGGAAAAAGAGTTATGGTTTTAAACGTATGTAACGATAGACCATATATTACAGCACTTGTTTTAATACAAGATATAAATGTCGAATTTCCTAAGCCAAAAGAAAAGAGCTGCTTATTAAAAGCAACAAACATATCATTTTCAGATGGAAAAACTTTTAAAAAATGGCTGTATGACAAAAACTACTTTTACAAGATTATTAATGTGACTTCAAATAAAATAAAAGTTGTTGTATTTAATATGTCTAAAAAAGATGAAATGGATTTAGCTCGAGTAGATGCAAGAATTAATGCAACAGGTAATATAGCTAAATACATATACTTGGAAACAGCATATAAACTTGAAAAATGTTTTGGATAAATAAAGAGTCTTCATATTAGTGAAGGCTCTTTTTAACTTTATACAATTTGTATATTATATGCAGTTAACCAATAATCTATCTGTATTATAAAGGCAATAGTTTGAGGATAGGTCATAAGCTGACCAAATAGATTTTCTTTAAGCTGTGCTCCATGATTTGAAATCATATCTTGAACAAATTCTGCATTAATTATTTCATGTATTCTTGAGTTGGGATCATTCAGTATTTCTAACATTTTTTTCTCAAGTTTTTCCAAATATTTTTTACTATAAGTTTTAGGGAATGGAGACTTTTTCCTGTTTGTTATATTTGTTGGAATATCATTTTTAAAGGCTTGCTTTAAAATATACTTTTCACATACGTCATTACTATTATTTCTAATTCCAAGCTTTAGTCTTGCATCAACATTATATACATACTCAAATATCCTATGATCTGCATAGGGAACACGAACTTCGAGCGAATTTCTCATTGACATCCTATCTGTTCTTTCAACAAGTGTATTCATAAAATATTTAATTGTTAAATAGTTAATTTCTTTAAACTCATTTTCAAAGGCATCAGAAGAAATGTGAGATACGTTTTTTAAAGTTTTATTTTTAACATATTTAATATATTCAGTTATTTCACCTTTATTAAATAAATCTTTTTTTATCAAGCTTTCTCTTAAATTTTCAGATAAAGCCCAAGGAAATCCATATGTGTTTTTTAAATGATTGTTATAAAACCAAGGATATCCACCAAATATTTCATCTGAACATTCTCCAGATAGTACAACTTTTTCATTATTTTGAGCTATCCTTTGGCAAAATACATACATTGAACTATCAATATCTGCCATTCCAGGCATATCACGTGCTATAACAGATTCATATAGGTTTTTAAATAAGTCATTATCTGTTACTATTATATCATTATGCATTGTATTTAAGTATTTAGTCATTATTTTTACAAAGTCACTATCTTTTGTTTGTTGATAGCTATTAGCTACAAAATCTTTATCGTTATTTTCGTAATTTATTGAATAGGTATGAAGATTTAAAATATTATCTGTTGCAATTTTGGTAATTATACTTGAATCAAGTCCACCTGATAGCATTGAAGAAATCCCTACATCTGACACAAGTTGTTTTTTTGTTGCATCAATTACTAAGTATTTTACGTTGTCTATTATTTCATCATCACTATCAATCATCTTTTTTTCAGTTAAGTCCCAGTATTTAATAATATCTAAGGTATTGTTTTTGTATAGTGCATAATGTCCTGCAGGAAGTTCAAAAATATCTTTAAAATATGTTTTTGAAGGACTGTGTGCAGGGCCTAGAGCAAATAGCTCAAGTAATTCTTCTTTTGAAACTTGTGGTGTAATAAATTTAGTTGCAAGTATACCTTTTATTTCAGAAGAAAAAATGAACTTATCATCTATATTACAATAAAATAGTGGTTTTATTCCAAGTCTATCTTTAGCTATAAAAATAGAGTTGTCATCTTCATCATAAATAGCAAACGCATAAATTCCATTTATATATTTTAACATTTTTTCTTTAAATTCTACATATAATAAAAGGAGTACTTCTGTGTCACATTCTGTTTCAAATTCATATCCTCTAGTAATTAATATATTACGCAAAACATTAGTATTATATAATTCACCATTGTAAGTTATAGTGTATGCTTTATTATTAATAATTTTTTTCATAGGCTGTTTACCATTTTTTACATCTATAATACTAAGACGTGCATGGCCTAAAGCTACATTATTACTTATATATACATTATTATCCGATTTTCCTCTTCTTAAAATACTATCTTTCATAGACATTATTGTTTTATTATTTGTTATTTTTTCTTTTTGCATATAACCACAGATACCACACATAAAATCACCTCATTTTATAATATTATATTTTAATAAAGTTTATGAGTATTTTTATAATTAAATTTTTGTAAAAGTTGTTGAAAAAAGTATCAGTTTAATGTACTATTTAATTATAGAGTATATAAGAGGTGGTTGTATGTTAAATAATAAAAAATCAGGAAAGAGCTTGATACTACTTATAATTGTAATATTCGTTATGAGTTTTGCATTAGTTTTTGTTAGCCGTATTTTTAATAATAAGGGTATAGACAAAGCTCAAGAAGAAGCTTTTAAACTTAATGTATATGAATATTGCATTGAAATAGAAGACTACAAAACACAGTTAGCTCAAACAGAAGGGTATAATGAAGAAGATTTTAATGTTTGTGGAGCACAGTTAAGAGCCGTAATCCCAAATATAATTGAAACTGATATGCCTAAATTTAAAATTGAGCAAGGGAAACTTATATACATTGGAAATGATGAGCAAGAAAAACAATGGACAAAAGAAGTAAAAATATAAGCAAAAAGAGAGGTAGATTTAATAATGAGAATGTATGATATAATTGAGAAAAAAAGAGATAAGCACGAATTAAATAAAGATGAAATTGATTTTTTTGTTAACGGATATAGTAAAGGTGAAATCCCAGATTACCAAATGTCTGCTTTACTTATGGCGATATACTTAAATGGTATGAGTGACGAAGAACTTAAAAATTTGACATTTGCAATGGCAAATTCAGCCAAAACTTTAGATTTAACAAGTATTAAAATTCCAGGGAAATATATTGTAGATAAACATTCTACTGGAGGAGTAGGAGATAAAATTACATTAATTGTTTTGCCAATTGTTGCAGCACTTGGTGTGGGAGTATGTAAGATGAGCGGTAGAGGACTTGGCTTTACAGGAGGAACAGCAGATAAGCTTGAGTCAATAGTAGGATATAATGTTAATATTCCAATTAATGATGCAATTAGGCAAGTTCAAGATATTGGTGTATGTTTAATATCTCAAAGTCCTGAAATAGCTGTTGCAGATAAGAAAATATATGCATTACGTGATACAACTGCTACTGTAGAATCAATTGATCTTATTGCTTCATCAATAATGTCAAAAAAGCTTGCTTCTGGAGTAGATAAAATACTACTTGAAGTGACAGTAGGAACTGGTGCTTTTATGAAGACATTAGAAGACGCAAGAAAGCTATCTAAAACAATGGTAAAAATTGGAAAATTAGCTGGAGTTGAAACAAGAGCAGTTATTACAGCTATGAGTGAACCTTTAGGTAGAAATGTTGGTAATGCACTAGAAATTAAAGAAGTGATTTCGTTTTTACTTTCAGATGAAGATACACTTGCAAGTGAAGAATTAAGAGATCTAAAAGAGGTTGTATACGAAATTGCTGCTCAGATGATTAAAATGTCTGGAGTATGTGAAGATATGGAAAAAAATAAGGCAGATATAACAAAAGCAATCACTTCAAGAGCTGCCTACGACAAATTTATTGAACTAGTAAAAGCACAAGGCGGACACATTTGTAATGTATATATGGATTGGATAGGACTTAATTTAGATATGCCTGTCTTAGATGATAAGGTGCGTTATTTAAAAGAAATACATGCACAATCAGATGGATATGTAGTTTCAATTGATAGCAAAAAGATTGGTGAAGCATTAGTAGCATTAGGTGGTGGAAGAAATAAAAAAGAAGATAAAATAGATTATTCTGTCGGATTTGAATTTGCTAAAAAAGTTGGAGATAAAGTAAAAGAAGGAGATACTATTTTAACAGTTTTGTATAATGATAAGCAAAAATTTGCTGATGCTTTTGAATATATTGAAGATGCAATATACATAGATAATATAGAAAGCGATGTTGTTAATGCATTAAAAACTAAACCACACATTTTAGATATAATTGACGAGTCTAATCTATAATTATTTAGTTATGTTTTAATTGTTTATTTTATATTTTAATTTATTTAATATAGTAAAATAATAAGAAATATTTATAAATAGTATTTCTTATTATTTTTTTTAATTGAAAGTTTTGTTATTTTGTAGTATTATATATATGTATTTTAACATAGTAGAATAAAGAAAGGTATTTAAATAATATGCAAGAAGTAATAGATGTATTTGAAAATTTACATATAGAATATAAACTAATTAGACATCCTGCAGTATTTTCTAAAGCAGATGATTATAAAGTAAAAGATATAGATTTTGGTGGAGTAATATGTAAAAACTTATTTGTTAAAGATAAAAAAGCAAATAAATTTTATCTTGTATCATTACCTAAAGACAAAAGAGCTAATTTAAAGAAAATATCAGATGAAATAGGATGTGCTAGATTTTCTTTTGGAAATGATGATGAATTATGGAAAAAACTTCATATAAAGCCTGGTTCTGTTTCTATTTTAAATGTTATTGGAGCACCAGATACAGATGTAACATTTGTAATAGATAAAGATATACTAAATTTACCTAAAGTATCTTTTCATCCTAATGATAATACTGCAAGTGTTGTATTCAGTCCAAGTGGTATTGAAAAAATAATGAAACAATATAATAAGCAATATATATTTTTAGAAGTGGAGGAATAAAAGTGAGAATTATTGCAGGACGAGCTAAAGCCAAAAGACTTAACAGCCCAAAAACAGAAAAAACAAGGCCAACGTTAGATAGAGTTAAAGAAGCTTTGTTTTCAATTATAGATGGATATATAAAAGATTCAGAAGTATTAGACCTTTTTGGGGGAACTGGAAATTTAGCACTTGAAGCAATAAGCAGAGGAGCAAAGTTTGCATGGATAAATGATAAAGAAAGCCTTAGTATTTCAACGATTTTATCTAATGCAAAGTTGACTAATAGCTTAGAATGTGTTAAAATAACTAAGAAAGATTATGCAAAATGTTTAAGTCAAATATCTAAAGAAGAAATGCTATTTGATGTAATATTTTTAGATCCACCTTATGATAGCAATCTAGGAATAGATACACTAGAAAAAATATCTGAATCTGAAAATCAGTTTTTAAAGAAAGATGGCATAATTATATATGAAACAGATAAAAATTTTCTTTTAAAGCTAGAAAAAAATAATAAGGCAGAAATTCTAAATAGTTTTAAAAATCTGCAATGTATTGATGAGCGAGCTTATGGAAATGTAGTTTTAAAGATGTATAAATGGAGGTAGTAAAATGGAAGTATTCACATTGTTAGAGAATTTAGAAGAGATCTTAGAGTCAGGTTCTAAGGTACCTTTTTCAACTAAGGTTATGGTAGATGCAGGAGAGTTAAGGGATATAATTGAGGAAATTAGACTTAAGTTACCAGATGAATTAAAACAAGCTAAGTGGGTTAAAGAGGAAAGACAAAGAATTATATCTGATGCAGAACTTGAAGCACAAAAAGTATTAAAAGAAACAGAAGGAAAAATTATAAATTTAGTAGATGAACATGAAATAACAAAGCAAGCATTAGCTCAAAAAGAAGAAATTATTGAAAATGCAAACAAAGTTTCAAAAGAGATATCTGAAGGAACTAGAGAGTATGCAGATAAAGTTTTAGAGAAAGTTGAGAATGTATTAAGAGAGACAATGGACATTGTACATAATAATAGAAGAGAATTAAAATAAAATTATTTTTAGTAGAGGTTGTGATTAAATGGGAAAAGGAAAAAGAGGTAGACCAAGTAAAAAAGAACAAAAAACTATAACTAATGATATGTTAGGTGGATTTTTGGTTGTATTTGGTCTAATTTTAGCTGTATTTATTGGCTTTAAGAATGTTGGCAGTTTTGCTCAAATATGTAAAATTATATTTTTAGGTGCGTTAGGTAAATCTGCATATACATTTCCAATTTTACTTATGATAGTTGGTACATATTGTATAATGTCTGAAAAGAGAGTTAATTCATTTTCAGAGATTAGAAAAGGTTTAATTGTTATTGCATTAATTGCAGCTACATTAACTGTTTTCACACAAACAAACATCAATATATATTCAAATCCTATTAAAGCAATTATTGATAGTGTAAATTCAGGAATAGCAAGACAAAATTATGGTGGTGCTATAGGAACATTATTAGGTGGAGCGTTAGCAGGAATTGTTGGAATAGTTCCAGCACGTATAATTTATCCATTGCTTACATTTATAGTATCATTGTTTTTATATAATATTTCGTTTAAGCAATTCTTTGGAGCTATTTCTTATGGATTTAATTATATAGTTGACCATTTAAATAATGTTGTAAATACACTATTTAGAGATGATGAAGTAAAAAAATATGAATATACAGATAATCTTGGCAATAAAGTGCCAAAGCTATCTAGAAGAGAAAAAGCACAAATTGAAAAAGAACAAGAAAAGCAAGAGAAACTTAGAGAAAAAGGTAGTTCTAATGTTGATGAAAATTTAAATATAGATAGAACTGAGCAAGTTGAGTTTGATTTTAATAAGCTAGGTGGTCAACCATCAGAAGCAGAAATTAAGGGAAAACAGAAAAGGGATGAGTTCTTTAAACAACAAAAAGAAGAAAAAGAAGACAAAACTGTAAAAGAAGTTCTTACTCTAGATCATACAGCACATGTTGAAGATGAAAATTACATTTTTCCGTCAATTGACTTACTTCAAGAACCAAAAGAAGGCGAAGCTTTTGATAGAAAATCTATACATGCAGTAGCTGTAAGATTACAAAAAACACTTGCAAGCTTTGGAGTAGATGCTAGAGTTACTAACATAACAAAAGGACCAACTGTAACTAGATATGAGCTTACACCAAGTACAGGAGTTAAAGTTAGTAAAATAGTTAACTTAGCAGATGATATTGCTTTAAATTTAGCTGCAAAATCAATAAGAATAGAAGCTCCAATACCAGGAAAGGCAGCAGTTGGTATAGAAGTTCCAAATGCTGTTGCTGAATCTGTAATGTTAAGAGAAGTAATAGATTCAGATGTATTTAAAAATCATAAATCTAAACTTTGCTTTGCACTTGGAAAAAATGCTGCTGGTGAAGTATGTGTAGGAGATATTGCTAAAATGCCACATATGCTTATTGCAGGTGCAACAGGTTCAGGTAAGAGTGTATGCATTAACTCAATAATTGTATCAATATTGTATAAAGCTAAACCAAGTGAAGTAAAGATGATACTTGTAGATCCTAAAATGGTTGAACTATCTGGATATAATGGTATACCACATTTACTAATACCAGTTGTTACAGATCCTAAGAAAGCAGCTGGAGCACTTAATTGGGCAGTACAAGAAATGGTAAATAGATATAATTTATTTGCTTCAAAAGGTGTTAAGGACATTAAAGGATATAATGCAGTAATGGAAAATGAAGAGGGAGTTAAATTACCTCAAATTGTAATTATAATAGATGAGCTTGCAGATTTGATGATGGTTGCGCCAAATGATGTTGAAGATGCAATTTGTAGATTGGCTCAAATGGCTAGAGCTGCTGGTATGCATTTAATTATAGCTACACAAAGACCATCAGTTGATGTAATTACTGGTATTATTAAAGCAAATGTACCATCACGTATTGCATTTACTGTTTCATCTCAAGTAGACTCAAGAACAATATTAGATATGGCTGGAGCAGAAAAATTACTTGGAAAAGGAGATATGTTATATTATCCTGTTGGAGAAACTAAACCATTAAGAATGCAAGGCACATTTATTTCTGAAACTGAAATAGAAAATATTGTAAGTGAAATAAAAGAAAATACAAACACTACTTATGATAATAACATTATTGAAAGTATTGAGAAGGCAAATGGTAAAAATGCTAAAGATCAGGATACAGATGAAGATGATGCAGATGAGTTATTAAATGACGCAATAGACTTGGTTATGGACATGGGTCAAGCATCAGCATCAATGTTACAAAGAAAATTTAAAATTGGATATTCAAGAGCAGGAAGAATAGTTGATCAAATGGAAGCTAGAGGACTTATTTCTGGATATGATGGAAGTAAACCTAGACAAGTTTTAATTTCAAAAGAAGAATGGCAAGAACTAAAAATGGGAGGAAATGATTCTGCAAATGATACTAGTGATACAGCAACTATTAGTAATGTTGCAGAAAATGTGGAAAACTCTCAAACTAGGTCAAAAATAGATATAGAATTGTAATGGAGGAAAAAATAAAATGGCTATTAGAGAAATTAGAAAAGATGGCGACGATATCTTAGAAAAAAAGTGTAGAGAAGTCGAAAAAGTAGATCAAAAGATTATAGAATTAGGACAAGATATGTTAGATACTATGTATAAAAATGATGGTATTGGTCTTGCAGCAAGTCAGGTAGGAATTTTAAAAAGAGTAATAGTATATGATGTAAGATATATTCAAGAAGATGGTAAAAAAGAAGGTCACATACTAATTAATCCAAAAATCACTTCAAGATCAAAATCTATGATTGAAGTAGAAGAAGGATGTCTATCTTTTCCAGATATATATGAGAATGTTTTAAGACATGAAAAAGTTACAGTTGAATATACAGATATAGAAGGAAAGAAAAGAAAAATTAATGCTAAAGATATTGAGGCTGTTGTCCTTCAACATGAAATTGATCACTTAGATGGAATAGTATTTTTAGATAGAGTTGAAGAACAAAAGTAATACTTTAAAATAAAGGTGGTAAAATGGAAAAATTTTCTAAATTTATTAAAAAGTGTGGATTTACTTTTTCTTTTAAGAGGCTTAAAAGAGCAATTGTTTTAGTAATATTGTTTTTAGGAATTGGTCTTGGGGTGCATTTTATTTATGAATTTGGAAACTCAGAGTCCGGTCTTAAAATGATGTATGAAAAAGAAATTGCATCAAAAATAGATATAGAAGATAATTCGGTAATTAGAATATATAAAAAAGACATAAATGAGGATAAAGAATTAGATTATATATTTATTATTGGAAAAGAAAAAAGAAGTAGTGAAGACACTCTAAATTCTACATTAGAACTATATAAAAATGTTTCCTTTGTAATAATAGATGGAAAAACAGATGAAATAATTAAATATGATACAAATAAGGACTATAAGTCAGATGTATCACTTAAGATAGTTGAAGATGAAGAAAATAGATATTTTCTAATTTCAGACTATAGTGGTAATGTAGAATTATTAAAAATTAAAGAAAATAATATAGTAAATATAACTAGTAATACAACTTCAGGTGAATTGTTAGGATATACGATATATACAAGTAAAGATGAAGAAAAACCTAATGTCTTAAAAGTTAAGATAGATAATTATGGTAAAGATTATTTGAAAGAATATAAAGAAGAAAAAGAACTAGATCTTACAAATTTATCTATAGACTTAACAAAATACAGAGAAACATATTTAAGAGATAAAATATCTAGGTTTGAGTTTAAAGATATAAATAATGATGGAATATTTGAATTTGTAACAACACAATATGTTTTATATAGCTTAGATGAAATTGCAACAAGTAATAAGACGATAGGAAAAATTGAAATATATTATAACATTAATGGAGATAAGTTAGTATTTAATAAAGTAGAAATTAATATTTAAGATTAAGGTAGCTATTATCTTAATCTTTTTCTTTAAGGAGGAAAGTTATGAGAAAAGATATTAAAGTTGTTTTTATGGGAACACCAGAGTTTGCAAGAGAGTCACTTAAAGGATTATACGAAGCTGGTTTTAATGTGGTTGGATGCTATACAAATCCGGATAAGCCTTCTGGAAGAGGAATGAAACTTAAAGCATCAGCTGTTAAAGAATATGCATTAGGAAAAAACATCCCTGTATTTCAGCCAAAAAAATTAAGAAAAAATGATGAAGTTTTAGAGCAATTAAAAGAACTAAATCCGGATGTAATAGCTGTTGTGGCTTATGGAAAAATATTACCAAAAGAAATTCTTGAACTCCCAAAATATGGATGTATAAACGTACATGGCTCTTTACTTCCAAAATATAGAGGAGCTGCACCAATGCAATGGGCACTAATTAATGGCGAAGAAAAAACTGGTATTACAACAATGTTTATGGATGTTGGAATGGATACAGGGGATATGCTATTAAAAGAAGAAGTAGAGATAAAAGATGAATATAATTTAGAGTCTATTCATGACATTTTAATGCAAATAGGTTCAAAATTATTGGTTGAAACAATAGATAAAGTTGTTGATGGTACAATTGTACGTATCCCACAACCTGAAGAAGGAACAAACGCTCCAATGATAACTAGAGAAATGACAAAAATAGATTTTTCTAAAAAGCCAAGAGAAATATTTAATTTTGTAAGGGGATTGTCTCCATTTCCTGGTACATATATGGAACTAGAAGATGGAAGAAAATTTAAAGTCTTTGATGTAGACTATATAGAGGATGAATCGATAGATAGTACTGTAGAACCTGGAGATATTCTTTTAATGTCTAAAGACTCATTATATATAAGATGTAAAAATGGATATATTATGGTAAAACAAATTCAGCCTGAAAATTCTAAACGTATGGATATAAAAGCTTTTATGGCTGGAAATAGATTTAGTATGATGGATAAATTCATATAATAAAGGTGAAAAAATGGACTACGTAGAATTTAAAGAATGGAAAGAGTTAAAAAAAGAGAAAAAATATAAAGAGGCAGTAGACAATCTAATGACAGAGATAGCAACAAATCTTTTGCGTGTACATAACTATTATTCAGACGTAAAATTTGATTTGGAGAAACAAGATTATAAAGCATATGGAAATATAGATTTTGCCAAAAATAGTAAAGATGACGTTATTGAAGAAATGAGACCATTAATTAGAAAGTCTTTTGAACTGTCACATTTAAGAATGACATATTGTGACATACAAGAAGACAGCAGATGGGGAACATACAAAGAATTATTAAAAGATACAGAAAAATTAAGAAAAAAATTGCAAAAACAATATAAAAAGTATAAGGAAATATAGGAGGAATTAATATGGATTTAACAGAAATGCAAAAAAGAGTTTATCAAAATAAAGTTAACAAAGGATTTAATGTAACTGATGTACCAAAAGAGTTCTGCTATTTATACGGAGAAGTTGCAGAAGCATATGATGCGTATTTAAAAGAAAAAGAAGATTTAGGAGAAGAACTTGCAGATATAGCAATATATTTACTTGGATTAAGTGAGATTTTAGGTTATGATTTAAAAGAGCAAATAGAACATAAAATAATAAAAAATGAAAAAAGAATATATAAAAAAGTAAATGGAGCACATATAAAAATTGAAGGCGTATAAATTATATTGATGTACTTTTGTAAGTGCATCTTTTTTATATTGAAATTTTATGTATTTTGTAGTATTATATATATGTTATAAAAGGAGAAAAAATGGAAAAAATAAATATAAATGAACTAACTTTTGAAGAATTAGAAAAATTTATTGAAGAACTTGGAGAAAAGAAGTTTCATGCACGTCAAATATTTAAATGGATACATAGAGAAAAAGTAACAGATTTTGATCAGATGACAGATATTTCCAAAGCTTTAAGAGAAAAGTTAAGAGAGAGAACATATATACTTGAACTTAAAGTTTTAGAGTGTCAAAAATCTAAAAAAGATGGTACAATGAAGTTTTTAATTGAACTTCCAGATAATAATGCGATTGAGTCTGTTCTTATGAAATATCATCATGGAAATACTATTTGTGTATCAAGTGAAGTTGGATGTAAAATGGGTTGTAAATTCTGTGCTTCAACAAAAGAAGGATTTGTAAGACCACTTTTAGCATCAGAAATAGAGGGTCAATTACTTACAGTTGAAAGATATACTGGAGAAAAAATTTCAAATATTGTATATATGGGAATAGGTGAGCCTTTAGATAATTATGATAACGTCGTTAAATCCATTAGACAAATAAATTATCCATTAGGACTAAACATAGGAGCTAGACACATTAGTCTTTCAACATGTGGATTAGTTCCAAATATATATAGACTTGCAAAAGAGAATATTCAATGTACGTTATCAATATCTTTACATGCTACCACAGATGAAAAAAGAAGAGAAACAATGCCAATTGCAAATAAATATTCAATTAAAGAAATATTAGATGCATGCAGAGAATATATTAAAATAACAGGAAGAAGAATCTCATTTGAATACGCATTAATATATGGTCAAAACGATTCTAAAGAAGATGCTTTAGCGCTTGCTAAATTACTTCATGGAATGATTGCCCATGTTAATTTAATACCGGTAAATGAAATAAAAAACGGAGTATATAAAAAAGCACCAGAAAAACATATTGAAGAATTTATGAATACTTTAAATTCATGTGGAGTTGTTACAACTGTAAGACGTGAATTAGGCTCAGATATTGATGCTGCATGTGGACAGCTAAGAAAGAAATATATAGACAAAACAGATCAATTTGCAAATAAAAAATATACAATAAAAGAGAATGACTAAAAATGCTTGAAAAAAGTTTTATTTCTTTGTTATAATATGAAAATAAGAGGTGAAATAATGAGATATACAGCTAGAACAGACGTTGGATTAAAAAGGGAAAACAATGAAGATAATTTATACGCAAGAATATACGATGAAGATACAGCACTATTTGTTGTATGTGATGGACTAGGTGGTTACTCTAGTGGTGAAGTTGCAAGTAAAGTTGCAGTAAATTGCATTAGAGATAATTTTGAAGTGAATTTAGAAACTTTGAAAAAATCAGATGAACATGATATAAAGCAATTCTTTAAGCAATTATTGAAAATAGCTAACGAAAAAATTTATAGTATGCAAATGTCTAATCCTAAATATAAAGGTATGGGTACAACAGCAGTAATTGTAGGAAAAGTAAACAGCAAGATATACTATGAATCAGTTGGAGATAGTAGATTATATTATTTAGATGAATCATTAAGTAGTATTGAACAAATAACAACAGATGATACATATGTTAATGAATTGCTAAAGAAAAATTTAATTAAAAAAAGTGAGGCAGCAACTCATCCACAAAAGCATGTTTTAACAAAAGCTTTAGGCATTTTTAATAAAATCGATGTACAAGTAGATGTCCTAATTAAAGAAAAAGGATATTTAATATTATGTTCAGATGGACTTACTAATATGTTAACAAATGAAGAAATTTTAAATACAGTAAAAACTACTAATTTTGTTACTTTATCAGATACTTTTATAGATAAAGCTAATAGAAATGGTGGTTCGGATAATATTACTGTAGTTGTTGTTGAAATATAAAGGGGAGACATTTATGGAATTAATAGGTAGAATTCTTGCTGGTAGATATGAGATTATAGAAAAAGTTGGAGAAGGTGGAATGGCTTATGTATTTAAAGCCAGAGATAATCTTTTAAATAGATATGTAGCAGTAAAAATTTTAAAGGATGAATTTTCAAAAGATGAGGTGTTTGTTAAAAGATTTAGAACAGAAGCACAAAGTGCAGCCTCACTAATACATCCAAATATAGTATCAGTCTTTGATGTAGGCGAAGATAAAGGCATTAGTTATATTGTAATGGAGCTTTTAGAAAGTAAAACTTTAAAAGATTATATAGAAGCAAAAGGACCACTTTCAAGTGAAATTACTTTAAAAATAGCTGCACAAATTGCATCAGCTCTAGAAGCAGCTCACAAGGCACATATTGTACATAGAGATATTAAGCCACAAAACATAATTTTAAATCAAAATTTGGTTGCCAAAGTAACAGATTTTGGAATTGCTAAAGTAGCTAATACTACTTCTGCAACAATTACGAGTTTCGGAAAAACAATGGGGTCAGTACATTATTTTTCACCAGAGCATGCAAAAGGTGGATATACAGATGCTAAGTCAGATCTATATTCATTAGGAGTAGTTATGTATGAAATGGCAACAGGAAAATTGCCGTTTGATGCAGAGTCAGCGGTTTCTGTTGCATTAAAGCATATACAAGAGGTTCCAGTTGAGCCAATAAAAGTTAACCCAAACGTTAGTAAAGCTTTAAATGATATAATAATGAAAGCAATGGAAAAATCTACTGCAACGAGGTATCAAACAGCTACAGAAATGTTAACAGATATTTCTATAGCTCTTGCAAAACCATCTAATAGTTTAGTTACAAGACCAGGAAGCTCAATTGAAGCTGGAGATACACAAGTAATACCAATTTTAAATGATGTTGATGAAGAAAACATTGTGCCTAATGTAAGAACAAGGCAATCAGCTGGTAGAACTGCTTATTCAACTTCTCAGCCAAGAGAGATAAGAGAAATTCAAGAAGTAGAGGAAAAAGACCCTAAAAAGAATATTGATGAAATAAAAAGGGAAAAGAAAAAGAAAATGATTATAACTTTTTCTGTAGTTGCAATAGTTGTCGTAATAATAGGAATTATATTTGGATACTTTATTAGAAAAATTATTAATAACGGAAAAGTTGAGGAAGTTGAAATACCTTATATAATTGGTAAAAATATAGAAGATATAAGATCTGAGTATGAAAAGCAAGGATTTGAGATAATTCAAACTGGTTCAGAATATAACTCAGATTATGAAGAAGGTCAAATAATAACTCAAAAGCCAGATTCTGGAACAAAAACAACAGATAAAAAGATATATGTTGAAGTTAGTAAAGGAACAAAGCTTGTTAAAGTAACAAATATTGAAGGAAAAGATATTAAAGTTGCAAAATATGAGCTTGAAAATACTCAAGGATTTGTAGTTGAACAAGAAGAAAAAGTATCTGATACAGTTGCAGCAGGAATTGTAATATCTCAAGATTATAAAGATGTTGAAAGACCATTTGGAAGTATAATAAAAGTAACTGTAAGTTCAGGAGATGGTAAAGAACAAGTTGTTGTTCCAAGTGTTGTTGGAAAGACAGTAAATGAAGCAAAGTCTATATTAGAAGAAAAGAAACTAAAAGTTGAAATTGAGTATGGGGAAGACGAGAATAAGTTAAATGGAACTGTACTTGCTCAATCTTATCCTCAAAACTCAGTACTAAAAGAAGGAGATTTAATAAAATTAACTGTTAATAGGAGAATCGTAAATAAAACTGTAACTATTGGCGGAATACCAGATGGAACAAAACAAAGTGATATTTCAGTTAAGGTAAGTGTAGATGGCGGAGCTTTAAATAATACAACATTTACTTATGATGAAGATAAAAAACAAGTAACATTTACAATAAATGGATATGAAAAATTAAGTTATAATATATTAGTAAATGGTTCTCTAATTAAAAGTGGAGAAGAAAATTTTTAAAATAAATTTACATAATAAGATTATAAAGAAAATATGACAAAAAAAGTGCAATTGATTTGCACTTTTTTTATATGTTTTATTGCAAATGAATTGCAATTGTGTTACAATGAGGTCAATGCAAAATATAATTATCTACAAATTAAATAGATAGGAATACTAGTCATATAATTATACGACCTATTTAAGAAAAACAAACATATTTTGTGACTATTTTTTCCTATAAATATAATAAATAAGGAGGAAAGGTCTATGTTAAATTATTTGAAGTCTTCAATATCAATTTCATCATATGATGGATGCACTATTGGTTGCAAATATTGTATATTGAGTGTTCTTGAACACAGAAAAGACGTAAGAAAAGTTGCAGATGAAGAAGAGTTAGTAAAACGGATTGTTAAATTTTAGACTATACACAGAAGATATACCAATTTCAGTAAACAATCAAACAGATCCATTTTTTAGTAAAGAGGTATATGAAAGTACAATAAAAGTGCTAAAGTGTATGGAAAGATTTAATATGAAAAATCCAGTCATGTTAATTACTAAAGGATATATAAGTCAAAAGCAAGCAGAAGAACTTTCAAATATTAAATTGAAAGTAATAATATTATATACATTTTCAGGCTTATCTGAAAAACTTGAAAATCGTATTGAAGAAAAGCAAATTCAATCGTTAGAAAATGTATATAAATACAAAAGTATAAAACTAGTAAATTATTATAGACCTGTTATTGAAGGAATTAATACTAGTGAAGAATGTATTGAGCATGTTGCAAAAATTGTCACAAAGTATTGTGAAGCAAGTATTATATCTGGTGTAAGACTTAATACACATTTATCTAAAGTATTTGATGATCTTAATATATATGTCCCAAAAGAATATGATCCAGATCATAAAGTATTGCTTCCAGAAACATTTAATAGGATAAACAATATTTTTGAAAAAGTTAATCCTAACTATCCTACATTTAAAAAGACATCATGTGGAGTAAGTTATATACTTGGTAGACCAGACTATAATGGTCACAGTGCAAGAATTTATTATTGTAATCCTAGTTGTAAAAGCTACTCAATATGTATAGGAACAAACAAAATCGGTTTTTGTAAGCCCAATTGTCCAAATTTTGCAATATGTAAAGCTGAAAGTAAAAAGCAAGTTACAGAAGAAGAATTTAAGAAATTGCTTGAAAAAATTGGAGCTAAAGGCGCAAAATTTCAAATTTTAGATCATTATATTAAACTTGAAGGAGAATATTGGCAAGAAGAAGTATCATATTTAAGACATGTGACAAAGAAAAATATAAAAGCCGACTCTCTTAAAAAAAGAGAAGATGAAAGGCTAATTTCAATGTAAGGAGGTAATAGTTATGATTAAATCAAAAGCATGGGACTGGAAACAATTAAATGAAGAAACACAAAAAGAAATATGGCTTGAACCATCTATAGAATCATATTATTTAATTAATAGATGGAAAAAACAAAATAAAGAGAGCTTCTTAGACATAGGCTGCGGACTTGGTAGACATAGTATTCAATTTGCTAAGAATGAATTTTGTGTAACAGCAGTTGACCTTTCAGCTGAGGCATTAAGACAAGCAAAAGAGTGGGCAAGTGAAGAAAATTTAAATATAGAATTTTTGAACAAAGATATGCTGGAATTACCTTTTAAAGACAATTCTTTTGATTGTATATTGTGCAGAAATGTTATTGCCCATACTGATACAGAGGGGATAAAAATAATAGTAAATAAAATACATAGTCTTCTAAAAGAAAATGGTGAATGTTTTCTAACATTAGGCTCTAAAAATGCAAGTACATATAAAGATCCTAAAAATATTTCAGTAGATGAAAACACAAAACTTAGAATGGATGAAGGCCCTGAAAAAGGAGTTCCACATTTTTATGCAGATATGGATATTATTCCAAAGCTATTTAAAGACTTTAAAATTGAGTATTTAGCACAAACACAAGAATTTAAGGAAAATGCAGATGGATCTTTTAGAAGTTATTGGCATTATTTTCTTCTTATTAAGAAAAAATAGAAAAGGAGATAGTAAGGTATGGATAATTTACTAGTTGTTATTTCTGGACCTAGTGGTGGTGGAAAAGGAACAGTAATTAATAGAATTTTATCTAGAAATGATCCTGAATATTTAAGAGTATCAACTTATACAACTAGACCAAAAAGAGCAGATGAAAGTTTATACCGGTCAATATCATTTTATTACACAAGAGCAATTTCAAAAATTAGATTCACAAGGATTACTTATGGCAAAAAATACAGTTGATGGCTATTCCTATCGGGGCACCTGTAATCAATATGGATTTGCCTAAATTGAAAGGAAAATATCTATTACTAGATATGGGAGTTAAAGGTGCGATGGAATTTAAAAAAAGATATAAAAGAGCTATATTTATTTACGTTATTCCGCCAAATAAAGAAAGACTTTTATCACAAATGAAAGATAGAGATCCTAGTAGGCTACTTAGAAGTAAGGCTCAAATTCCTATGACTTCAAAGGTATGTGATTGGCTAGTAATAAATGATAATCCTGAAGAAGCAGCAATTCAGATTGAAAGAATAATGCGTATTATAAAAGAAAATGCACATGATATAAATAATTTAGATGAGGATAGTCTTAGATTCTTGTATTCGTGTAATCTTCATAATCCTTCAAATAGAGAATTTTTAGATAGATTCTATGACCAAGACGTTTCATATCCAGAAGAGCGTCAATTTTAAATAAAGGAGGAAAAAATATATGAAAGAATTAGATAAATGGGTTAGTGTAACAAAAAAGCAAGTTAGAGAAGTTACAGATATGATAGTTACTATAGAAAAGAATGATGAATTAAATTCATATGTAACTTTAAAAGAAATACTTGATTTAGAGGAACCACATAGGATACCAGTCAATGGAAGGTGGATTACAAAGTTAGATAGAGGCTATACTATTATTGAGTATTCACCTTTGGATAAGTTATATAATGTAAGAGTTCATGTGAATGATAAGCAAGAAATACTTGAATATTATTTTGATATAATATTAGATCATGAAATTAGAAATATTGATGGAAAAGAAGTTCCTTTTTATAATGACTTATACTTAGATGTTATTCTTTATACAAGCAAAGCTACTAATTCAACTAGCTTTATATTACTAGATGATAGAGACGAATTAAAAAGTGCATTAAAACAAGGAAAAATAGATGAAGAAGAATATAATCTTGCTTATTCTATAGCAAATAGTCTAATGAAAGAATTACTTGAGGGAAAAAATAAGTTTGTTAACAGAGGACTTGATGACTATTATAAATATAGAAAGTTAAAATAATACTAAAATTTAAGGAAGCTTTTATTAAAGCTTTCTTTTTTGCTTGAAAAAAAATTTATATTATAGTAATATATAGGTATAAAAGTAGGAGTAGATATGGATATATTAAGAGGAAAAGTAATTAGAATAGATTTAGATATTTATATTGTTAATATATTAAATTCAAATAATATTATTTGTGCTAAGGCAAGAGGAAATGCTAAAAAGCAAGGTAATATAATTGTTGGTGATATTGTAGAAATTGAAAAAGCAAACGAAGACTATATGATAAAAGTAGTAATAGATAGAAAAAATTCATTAATAAGACCACCTGTAAGTAATATAGATCAAATGATAATAGTTGTTTCTATTGGAGCACCTACGCCAGATTATATATTACTAGATAAACAGATTGCATTATGTATTTCAAAAGGCATTCTTCCTATTATTTGTGTAAATAAGATAGATTTAGCACAAGAAGATAAAAAAGCACAAGAAGACTTAGAATATATAAAAAGAACATATGAAAAATTAGCAATAAAAATTGTATATGTAAGTGCATTAAAAAATCAAGGAGTTGACGAGCTGAAAAAATTGCTTTTAAATAAGACATCCGCATTTTCTGGAAATTCTGGAGTAGGAAAATCTTCAATTACAAAACAAATTTTAGAAAAATCTCCAGATAAAATTGAGATTGGCGATATAGGTCAAAAAACTAAGAGAGGAAAGCATACAACAAAATCTGTTAAGTTATACTCTATATCAGATAGTTCGTATATACTTGATACCCCAGGTTTTTCAAGTTACGAATTATATGATATTGAACATAAAGATTTAAGAAAATATTATCCTGAATTTGATATTTGCAAATGTGATTATGACGATTGTGCTCACGTTACTGAGAGTGAAGAAGTATGTGACGTTAAAAGAAAAGTAAAGGAAGATATTATAGATATTGGTAGATATGAAAGATATGTTTATATATATACTAAACTAAAAGAAAAATATGATAAGAGATATAAATAAAATACATTAATAGTTATTTTAAGTGGTAAAATGGAAGAAATATAGTTTTTTTACTTTTGTTTTACTGCTTAATTTATACTATTATTTTTTTTATTAAAAATGATATTTTTTTCTTGAAATATAGTAATAGTTATAGTAATATTAAAATAGCGTTAAAGAGGAGGTGCATTATGAAGAATTTATCTATTTCAATTTTAAATGTTGACGATATACCTACTTTCTTAAAAAAATTAGATGAAATACAACATTCACTAAATGAGAGTAAGGTAGAAGACAAGTTTAATATTACTATTCATTTTGATGTAATGGATAATAAGTTTGTGCCAAATAGAGGAATCGATATTGAAAAAATAAAATTCGTAAGAGAATACGGATATTATGTAGATACACACTTAATGGTTGAAAAACCAATCGAAGATGGCTATATTGATAGAACAATAGAATATGGATGTCAAGATATAACTATACATTATGAAATTGATGATTTCGATAAAAATTTAAATTATCTACTGAAGAAGAAAGATGAATTAAAAGGAGAACTTAAAATTGGAGTATCATTGAAGCCAAATACAGATATTTCAGTTTTAAAAAAATATGTTGGTAAAATAGATAAAATTTTAATTATGTCTGTTGAACCTGGTTTTGGTGGACAGAGTTATATTGAATCGTCAACTGAAAAAATTGGAAGAGTTAAAACTGAATATGAAAACATTTTTGTTCAAGTTGATGGTGGAATAAATTCTCAAACATTGTCCAAGGCATTAAATGTTGATAGTTTAGTTGTAGGAAGTTATTTAACTAAAAAAATAGATGAACTTAAAGATAGAATAGATACTTTGAATATAATATTAAATATAGAAATAACACCTAAAGAGGCAAATTTAGAGTTTGAAAAAAGAACAATACAAGCTGTGGAAGGTGGATATGCTCAGGAAGATATTTTATTAGGAATTAGAGTGCCAAGACTACGCAAATTAGCAAAATTGTGGTATAATATAGTTTCACTAAATACACTTAGATTTTTTATTTCCTCTAAAATTCATGATTACAGACGATTTGCTATATTTTGTTTAGTAAATAAGGTAAATAGTAATAATAAAAATGAGATAAAAGAATTTATAGATGAAAATTTAATTTATATAAATAATTGGGATTTAGTAGATAGTGTTGCCCCAATATGTATTGGAAAGCAACTAATTAATGAAGATGATGAATATATATATAATGTACTAAGAGATTATACTAAATCAGAAGATGTATGGACAAAAAGGATAGGAATAGTTTCATTATTATATATTGCAAAAGAAAATAGAAAAGATGTTGTATTTAGAGTCCTTGATGATGTCTTTTATGAAGAATACCATTTATTTCAAAAAGCTACAGGGTGGGTATTAAGGGAACTATATAAAGTAAATCCCAATGATACATTGATGTATTTAGTAGATAAAAATAATAATAAAAAAATACCAAATATTTTAAAATCATATGCTACCGAAAAAATGAGTAGTAAAGAGAAAAGTATGTTAAAGTGAGGAGAGATAAGTTATGAAGAAAATTGCAATTATGACAGCAGGTGGAGACTGTGCAGGACTTAATAGTGCTATAAAATCAATAGTAATGACTGCAGACACACAAGGAATTGAAGTATTAGGCGTTATGGATGGTTATATAGGATTTGTTGAAGGAAACTATATTGACTTAAATGCAGAAGTAGTAAGAAGCATTGAAACAAAAGGTGGAACAATGCTTGGATCATCAAATAAAGAATGTCCTTTTCATTATTATAATAAAAAAACTGGAGAATTTGAAGATAGAGTAGATGAAGGAATTGAAAAATTAAGAGCTAAAGGTGTTGAAGGAATGGTTATTATTGGAGGAGATGGCACACTTGATTCTGCAAGAGTAATATATGAACACGGTATGCCTACAGTAGGAATTCCTAAAACAATAGATAATGATATGTCAGCATCTGAGCCTACTATTGGTTTCCAAACAGCTATTGATGCTGCTGTAGATGCAATAAGAAAGCTAATAACTACAGCTTATTCTCATAGAAGAGTAATGGTTGTAGAATTAATGGGTAGAACTTCTGGATATTTAACATTATATGCTGGATTTGCTTCTGGAGCAGATATTATATTATTACCTGAGCAAGATTATAGCTTAAAAGTAGTTTGTGATAAAGTAGACGAAATTATGAAATCAGGAAAAAGATATGTTATAATTGCAGTTTCTGAAGCAGCAAAGGAAAAAGGTGGAGAAGAAACAATTGCAATGCTTGTAAAAGATAGCTTTGAGCAAAAAAGATATGGTGGAGTATCTCAAAAGCTTGCAGCTCAAATAGAACAACTTACAGGATATGAAACAAGAGCAACTATATTAGGTCATATTCAAAGAGGTGGAGAACCTACAACATCAGATATTATACTTGGAGCAAGACTTGGTAATGCAGCATGCAAATTGCTAATATCTGGAGAACCTGGATATATTGTTGGAATAAAAGGTGGCACAGTAGTTAAAATGGCATTCCCTAAAGAAAGAGTTCCAAGAATATTAAATATTGATTCAGATGATTTATGTAGAACTGCTCGTGATATGGGAGTTTGTTTTGGACAGGAGTAAAGTATGAATATATTATTTATAGAATATCCTAAATGTTCAACATGTAAAAAAGCAAAGAGTTGGTTAATTGAAAACAAAATAGAATTTATGGATAGAAATATTGTTGAAGAAGTACCAACCTATGATGAACTAAAAAAATGGATAGCATTAAGTGGTAAACCAATTAATAAATTTTTTAATACTAGTGGTATTTTATATAGACAAATGGAAGTTTCGAAAAAATTGTTAAATATGACAGATGATGAAAAAATACAATTTTTATCATCAAATGGAATGTTAATTAAAAGACCAATTTTAGTCTTGGAAAAAAATGTATTAATTGGATTTAAGGAAAAAGAATGGCAAGACTTATTTTTAATTGAAAAAGATAGATAAGGAAATTATTGAAGTGATAAAATAAATGTAGACACAAAAAAATGTTTACATTTATTTTTTTGATATAATAAGAAAATTATCTATCTTTTTACTTTTTTATGAATAAATCATATCAATTTACTTTACATATTTACATAATATGATATAATAAGAACGCAAAAAAATATATTATGACATTAGTTAATAAAAATGTTAAGAAAATAAATATAAAGGAGGTATGAAGAAATATGTAGAATATAAATCAAACTTTTATTATATAATCAATGGTTAATGTAGAATAATAATTGTTATTTACAATTATTTAGAATAAAGAAGTGTTAATATTGCACGGAGAAAAAAATATTAATTGGAGGTATTCTTTATGAAGCAAATTAAAGAAAAATTAAAACAAATTAGCACTATAATTAATCTAGATAATGATTTTATTATACTTGATGTGGACAGAACAATTATTAATACAACTTCTTGGTATAGAGCATGTGTAGAACCTAATCTATTAATAGATGAAAATAATATTTTAGAATTTAAAAAAATAAACGATGTAACTTTTAAAGAGCCAACTCCCGAAAAATTAAAAAAATTTAGAGAAGATACATTTAAGCTAACTAGTAGAAGAATTACCAATGAATTTATTAATAAAATTCAAAAGCTTAAAGATTTAAATAGTTATTTTATCGAAGGAAAATATACGGATCTCTGGAGATTTTATGTTGCAGGGTGTTATACTTCAAATTATTTAATTGATGTATACGAAGAAGCAATAGATTATATTAAATACTCATATAGGTATTATGGCAATAATTTAAAAATAATATTTTTAACATCCGGATATGAGCCATTTATTCGAGGAGTAGTAGATAAAATAATGGATTTATATAATATCTCAGGTATCAATTATTCAGTAATAGGCTCAGAAATTGAGTTTAAATATGGAATTCCAAAAGAGATATTTCATATGAGTCAGAAAGATAAGAAAGACGTCGTTGAATATATTATAAATGGTGGTGGAAAAGTAAGATTTCTTGCAGATGACTCAAATGAAAATACAGATTTATTTAAAATAGTAAATGAGCATAATGGAATTGCTTTAAATATAATGCATGAAAATAATAGAAAAGAAAATTCAACATGGAAAAACTTTCTTAGCATGATTAACAAAGATATTTTAAAAGAAAAATTGCTAAACGAAAAATACACTATAGGTCTTGAAAAAAGTAATATTACATTACCAAGTCTAGCACATAAAATTGCTCAAAACACAAATGATATTGGAATATTATGTACATCTAGAATGGAATATGACAATGCACTTAAGTTGTTATTATCTAAATTTACAAATCAAAAGGATAGAGTAAAGTTTTGTAAAAATATTAATAAGATAGTATTTCAAAAAGAAGACAAAGTGTATTATAGAGGAAAAATATATTATATATGGCTCCCTCAATACATATTTATAGATAATCGATCAATAAATGAAAGATGGAAAGAGCAAATTAATATATCATTAAATTCTCTAAAAATTGTATTAGATGAGTCATTAATAAGTAAATCATCAAGTGTGGAAGAAAAAATAATAATATATGCTTTAATTGATCATTTAATTGAATCTGTATTTTATTTACTTAATTTATGCGAACTAAATAGCCTTGAAGGAGATAAAACATATGAAAAAGAACATGGCAAAATAATAAAATTATCACAATATGTAACAGATTTGTTGTTTGCATTTTTATATGAAAGCTCTGAATTTAGCAGTATTTTAAAAGATGTTATTACAAAAGCAAATTCAATTAACTTAATTTCTGGAATTTTAAGATATACTAATAAATATAAAACTATGAGAGAATTGGATAATAACATTACTATTTTTAAAACAGTGAAAAATATAGCTGATAATATTGAAGAAAAGAATATAGATATAGACTATATTATATCTTTTCCGTATGGCGGAATAATATTAGGATATGCTTATAGGTCATATTTAAGATTCGGATTAAAAAAAGAAAGAAAACCTAAGTTATTAAATTGTCATTTTAGTTCTAAGCAAAATGTAAGAGATAGAATAACGCAAAAAGATAAAGATTTTTCAATGTACAAATTCATACCTAAAATATATAATAATTATGTAGATAGTATTAAAAAAGGAAGAAAAACAATACTACTTTTAGATAATAATATAACAACATGTAAAACTCTAGATTTATGTAAAAATTTCTTAAATCAAATTGGTAATGATGTTTATGCAGCTGTATCAGCAGTTAATTATGATAATATAGTGGAATATTTACTAGGCATAAAAAGTGAAAAAATGGTTCCCAATTGGATAAGCGTGTTAGATTTTAAACCTATTGAAGAATATGTTACTGCTTTTAATACTTGGAATACTAGTTTAAAATCTAAAAGACTTCAAGAAATATACTATATTTCTAAAGAGTATCAAAAAATTAAGAATGAAAAATATATTAATGTAAATATGAATAAAGAATTTATATTTAAAGTATGCAGAGTACAAAATGTTCAAGATTTAAATACTATTATAAAAAATGGAGCTAATATGATTGGAATTCACGCTGTTTATCCAGATAGAATTAAATATCTAAATAACGAAATTAAATATAGCCCAATCAATACTGCTATAGATATAGATGAAAAATTGCCTGTTGGTGTATTAGAAATTGCCTCTATAAGGGATATACAAAGATTTATTCCAAATAACATTAAGCAAGCTGTATTATTTGAAAAAGATTTAAATAATGAATTGATAAAAGAAACATTTAAATTGTATAATATTCCTATAGAAAATGCGTATATTCAACTTCAATATAGAACAAATGAAGACAGAATATCAAATCTTAAGTCATATGTATGTAACAATTTAATTGTAACAATAGGACTTTTTCAAAAAGACTTTAAAAGTTATTTTGATATGCTAGATAAAAAACTAAATCCTAAAACTGATTATATTTTATTAGATTTATCTAAGCATCAGCCAGATTTAATTTCATTTTCTGAAAGCTATAAGGATAGTATAGATAAGGTTGCTGTGTTAAATAATGTGGCTAGATATATAGAAAATAATAAAGTACCTATTATAATTGCAGATGATACTACTCCATCTCAAATGAAATCGTATTTAAAAGTGTTAGATAGTCATAATATTTATATAAAAGGAGTAGATATGCAAAATTCACTTGAGTTTAATTCTAGAGAGCAAAAATATCAAATGGTTGAATGTAAGGGGAAAAAATATCAAATTAAAATAAGAAAATCAGGAACAAAACTTGCAAGTTGGTGTGATTTTCTAGATAATTTAGATATAGAGTACTTTAAAAATAGGAGGTAAGATTATATGAATAAATTGATAGTATTAGATTTAGATGGAACAACTTTAAGAAAAGACAAAACAGTTTCAAAAGACACAATAGAAACATTACTTGAATGTGTAAATAGGGGTATTAAAGTGCTTTTTGCAACAGCAAGACCGCCAAGAGATGCATATAAATATGTACCAGTGGAACTAAGAAATAATCCAATAATTTGTTATAATGGAGCATGCATTATTAATAAAGAAAAAGAAGTATTATTTAAAAATGAAATCTTGAAAAAAGATGTACTTGAAATAATAAAAATATGTAAACAATTTGGATATAATAATTTGTGCATAGAAGTAAATGACAAACTATTTTCAAATTTTGATACTTCGTATTTCTTTGGAAGTGCAAAAACAGAAATCGTTGATTTAGAAAAAATGGATTTTCAAAGTGCATATAAATTTATTATTTGCAGTAAGGAAAAAATTTGTGAAGAAATACTTAAATTTTTACCAAATTCTTGTAAAGGAATAATTACAGATAATGGTTCATTATGCCAGATAATTAACGCTCAAGCATCCAAATGGACAAGTATTAAAAAGCTAATATCCAAAGAAGGCATTGACAAAAATGACGTTATTGCTTTTGGTGATGATTATAATGACTTAGATATGATAATAAATGCAGGTATTGGCGTTGCTATGGAAAATTCCGAAGAAATAATTAAAAATGTTGCAGATTACATAACCGACAGCAATCAAAATGACGGAGTAGCTAAATTTTTAAAAGAAAAAATTTTAAGAAAGTAGGTAGATAATTATGAAACTTATCACTAATAATAAACCTTTAATTATAAGGTCTGTAAAAGAAGATTTAGAAAATGTTGAAGTTATTAATTATAAAGAAGGAGTAAGTATTGTAAAAGCTGATAATGAGTATTTTATGATAATAAAAAGTATCTTTAACAATAGTCATGATTATTTAAAAAAAGAAAATAGAGCTTTTTATACTGGATATGTTAAGAATGCTTCTTTTAAAGTATTAAATTTAAAATCAAAAATTGTGAGTGGCTTAAAACTAAACTATGAGTATGGAGACAAAGATTCTATAATTGTAGACATGCATGGAATAGACAACTTTAGATTTGCAAAATCTCTAGTTTTTAATGATTCGACAGTAAGGAAGATTATACTTAAGATGAATTTACTTGAAAATAAAAAATATTTTAGATTTGGATGTTCAGGTGCAAGAGAATCAAGTTTTCATCCTGGCGGTGAAGTATATGAGTCTTCAATTATAAATGGAATAGACCGGAAGTGGCGTTTCTCAGAGTATTAGTGGGTATTTACCTAAAGGAGAAGAATACAGTAAAAGTATATCACTTTATGATGAAGATAAAAACTACTTAAGAGAAGAAAGAATAGTATATCTGCATACAGCCTTTCTTAAAGAATGTAGTATAAAGGAATCTACTAATATTTATTTTAAAGTGGTTCCATCTGAAGATGATGTTAGCTTATTAGATATTATTGAAGAAATCACTAATTTATTTGGAATTCTTTCTTGTGGAATTCAAATATATGTTAAAAGCAAAGGCTTAAAAAATCATGAAACTAAAGTAAAGGGCAGAGTCTTAAGACATCTTCCAAAAAGGCCTTTTGAAATTTTACAAGATGCAACAGATATTGGTCTTGAACAGATTTTTAAACTAACTAAATCTAGTCAACTATATGGAGTTGGAACTAAATATAGAAGATGTGAGCCGGAGTGGAAAGAATTTACTGGTGGGAGAGAATACGAAAGAAGAGGGCATATACATGCTACAATAATTGATACAAGTGATATTTCAAAACATGAAGTATTTCATTTAAGAGATTGTTTTGTTTCACAGGACTCTGAAATTGAAATTGTTATTTCACCAGCTGACACAGTTTATAAAATATTTTCTTTGTATGAAAAAGATGGAAAATACTATTCGATTGCAACAGATAAAGATATAGATGAAGTAATTGAAAAAATAAGAAAATATTATATATAAGTTGACAATAACATTTAAAAGTGATATTATTTTATGCAACCTTATTGTGTATGCAATATAAACAGTTTTATATTGTATTAAAAATTTAAAGGAGGAATTAGTATGAAAGCTTTATGTATTAATGGTAGTCCGAGGACTCGTGGGAGTACAGCCTGTATTCTTGAAAACATACAAAAAGGATTAGAGGAAGTAGGAGTATTTGTTAAGTATTATTGTTTAGGTGAAGTAAACATTAATTATTGCAAAGGATGTAAGGAGTGCTATAAAGAAGGAATATGTATTCAGCATGATGATATGGATAAAATTATCGCAGATTTTAAAGAGTCAGATATCGTTGTGATCGGTACTCCGGACTATTGGGGCGATGTTTCAGGACAACTAAAGGTCTTCTTTGACAGATGTACCCCATATGCTAACACAAATGCTAATAGAGTTCAGATGTCTAAAAAGAGATATGGTATTTCTGTATCGGTTAGAGAAGGGACAACAGAGAGAGAGAACAAAATTATAGTTAATTCTATAGAACATTTCTTTGGACATATGGAAGTGGAACCAATAGGAAAAATCACTGTTACTCAAACTAGCAATTTGGAAGATTTAGTTCGTAAGCACAGAGAAAAAATTGTTGAAGCATATCAATTAGGTAAAGATATTCATAACAGAATTTCTGGATAGCTGGCTTTTGCCAGCTATCTTTTTTACTTAAAATCGAACTTTTGTTTGACAACAAAAAAATGATATGATATAATTTTATCAAACATTAGTTTGAAAGGGGAAATTATATGAATAATACAACATCTTTAAATGAAAAAGAACAAAGAGTTTTAGAATATATAAAAAAACAAATAAAGGATACAGGATATCCTCCATCAGTAAGGGAGATATGTTCAGCACTTGGATTTAAGTCTACATCATCAGCACATCAATATATTTGGAGACTTGCTGAAAAGGGATATATAGATAAAGGAGACTTGAAAACAAGAGCTATAAAAGTTGTTGGAACTGAGTCTACAATTGCAGTTCCGATAGTTGGAAAAGTTGCAGCAGGCGAGCCAATTTTAGCAACTGAAAATATAGAAGATTACATGTCAATTGGAGAAAGCTTTTTTTCAAAAGATGCTCTTCAAAATGATAATTTTATTTTAAAAGTTCAAGGTGAAAGCATGATTGAAGCTGGAATTAATGATGGCGATTATATAATTGTTTCAAAACAGGAAACTGCAAGAAACGGACAAATTGTAGTTGCTATGATTGATGGAGAGGCAACCGTAAAAACTTTTTATAAAGAAAAAGATTATATAAGACTCCAACCAGAAAATTCAACTATGGATCCAATTATTGTTAAAGATTGTCAAATTGTTGGAAAAGTAATAGGATTATTTAGAAAAATATAAAATAAACAAAGTTAAAAGAATAAGTTTTGTGCTTATTCTTTTTTCACGTTATTTTCAAGCTTTCATACACTATAGTATTGGAGGTGTAAAAATGTTAAATGATTTAAATATTGGACTAGGAATAACTGGTTCATTTTGTAATTTTCCAAGAATAAAAGCATTAATTGATGCATTAAAGGATGAAAAGGTAAATAAAATAATTCCAATAGTTTCTTTTGTCACAAAAACTTATGATACTCGATTTTTTATAAAAGATAATTTTTTAGAAATGCTAGAAAGAGAAACTGGGCAAAAGGTAATAGACAATATTGTAGATGCTGAGCCAATTGGTCCAAAGAACATGATAGATATTATGGTAATAGTTCCATGTACAGGAAATACAGTTGCAAAGTTAGCTAGTGGAATTACCGATACTGCCGTATTAATGGCAACTAAAGGGCATATAAGAAATAATAAGCCTGTTGTAATTGGAATATCAACAAATGATGGATTAGGAGCAAATTTTAAAAATATTGGATTATTATATGATACTAAAAATTTTTATTTCGTTCCATTTAGACAAGATGATTATAAAAAGAAACCTAAATCACTAGTTTTAGACTACTCTAAAATAATGGATACTATAAAATTAGCAAGACAAGGAGAGCAAATTCAACCACTTCTTGTTTGACAAATTTTAAAAACTCATATATACTTTAGATGGTGATTATTTTAATGAATAAAGATTTCTCTAATATTATTATTTTTAATAATAAAGACATAAATTATATAAAAGAAAAAATTATTAAAATATTAGTAGATTTAGGACATGAGATAAAAGATGAGAGCGACTACAAATATCAATTAGACTTATTACATGATAGTATAAATAATATATGTATTATATCTTCAAAGTTTTTTGACTTTTCAAATATAAATGAAAATAAAAGTGTAATCAGAAAAATTGCTAAAAGAGTTGCGCAAGATACATTTATGGTTACTTCGAAGAAAGACTTTTCAATTATTGAAAAGTATAGTTTTAATAAGAGAATATATGATTACATTTGCTTTGGAAATCAAGAAATACTAATAAATTTTGGGTATGATGAAGCATATGCTCTATATATGTATAAAGAAATATGGAAAAACCACTTTGTTGGTAGAAATACAATAAATGATTTAGATAAAATTCTTAATGAGAAAGATACATACTTTGAAAACTATGAGATTATACTTGAAATATTGAAATTATATGGAATAAAATTTGAACTTGCATCATATAATTTAGGTGATAGTATTACTAATTCTGATATATTTAAAGAAATAATATTCTTTAAATAAAAAAATCCTTGAATTTCAAGGATTTTATTTTTTAAAAGATAAGCAAATTATTAAAAAGTTCTAATATAACATTGTCTTTTTTATTATAACTGACATAGTGTTTCTTATCTATAAAACAAACAGATTTAACTTTGGCAATTGCAATTTGAAATAGAGAGTAGAATTTTTTACTTTTTTTATTTGTTAAGTCTTTTTGTGTTATTGAAATAAGTTTACCGCATAAAATGATGATATGTTAGTTCAATTTTTTTTGCTCCTTCATCGGAATTATACAATATTACCGTACCATTAGTATTAAATTGAATTACTGGCTTATAATCTTGATCCAAATATAACTTTTTTATTTGGTAAATAGAACCCATATTAATCAATCCTTTCTTTAAAAATATAAACATAATATCATTATATCACAGTTAACATAAGATGTAAACTCTATATTCACTTAAAAATGTAATAATTTTGCTTTATTTTATGTTAAATTTATGTTATAATATAATCTGTATTATATAGGAGGATAGAGTTATGAATGTTGGACTTGTAACTTTAGGATGTACTAAAAATCAAGTAGATAGTGAAATGATACTTGGTGTATTTAAATCTCAAGGATTTAATATAGTAAATCAAGTAGAAGAAGCAGATATAATTGTTGTAAATACATGTGGTTTTATACAATCCGCAAAAGAAGAAGCAATTGATACGATATTAGAAATGGCAGATTATAAACAGGATAGATGTAAAGCATTAATTGTAACAGGATGCTTAGCCAAGAGATATAAATCACAAATAATTGAATCTATGCCTGAAGTTGATCTTGTAATAGGTGTAGATGAATATGAAAATCTTTCGGAAATTTTATCAAACTTTTTTAGTCAAAGTAATTTATTAAATCATTATAAATTTAATCAAAAATTAGATTTCAATAATAGAATCATTTCTTCAACTTATCCATTAGCATATATAAGAATTTCAGATGGTTGTGATAATAAATGTAGTTACTGTGCAATACCTTTAATTAGAGGGCCATTTAAAAGCAGACAAATGGAAGATATTTTAAAAGAAGTTGAAGATTTAGCTAAAAAAGGAATAAAAGAATTTTGTATTATTTCACAGGATACATCAAAATATGGATTAGATATTTATGGAGAACTAAAATTAGCAGAGCTTTTAAATAAGATGTCAAAAATTGAAGGCGTTAAGTGGATTAGAATTTTATATATGTACTTATTTGAGACAACTGATGAACTGATAGAAGAAATCGCCCAAAATAATAAAGTATGTAATTATTTTGATATACCAATTCAGCATTTAAATAATAAGATGCTTAAGGATATGAATAGACATGATACGAAAGAAATAATATATGATAGAATAAAAAGAATAAGAGAGCTTGTTCCGGACGCGATACTTAGAACAACATGCATTGTAGGTTTTCCGGGAGAAACAGAAGAACAATTTGAAGAATTAGTTGAAGGAATAAAAGAACTTAAATTTGACAGACTAGGAGCATTTACTTATTCAAGAGAAGAAGATACAGAAAGTTATAATTTTAAAGGCCAAATAGACGAGAACATAAAAGAAGAAAGACTAAAAAGATTATTTGATGTGCAAAAAAAGATATCACTTCAAAAAAATAAAGAGAGACTTTCAAAAGAATATGAAGTAATAGTAGAAGATATTTCAGAAGATGAAGAATATTTTGTATGTAGATCAATGCTCGAAGCCCCAGATGTCGACGGAAGAATATTTATAAAAATAGATGAGAAAAGTGCTTCAAAAGTAATTGTGGGTGAATATGCAAAAGTAAAAATTATAGATTATAACGATTATGATTTATTCGCTGAAGTACTATAGATGGGAGGAATGAAATGTACACTAAAGAAAGCTTAAAAAAATCTACACTAGCAGAATTAAGACAGATAGCAGAAAGCTTGAAACTGGAAGGGTATCAGAGATTAAAAAAGGAGTTTTTAGTTGAAGAAATTATTAAAAATTTAGAAGCTAGTCACGAGATTGAAGATAAAATAGATATACAAATTGAAAATCCGGAAACAGATTATATAACTGAAGGAATACTTGAGGTAATGCCTGACGGATATGGATTTTTAAGAAGTGATAACTATTTACCTGGAAATAAAGATGTATATGTATCAGCAGTTCAAATTAGAAGATTTAAACTTGAAACAGGCGATAAATTAAGAGGTATTTCTAGATTTACAACAGATCCTCAAAATAAATTTCCATCACTAATATACATTGATACAATAAATGATGATAGAATGGAAGTCGCTTTAAAAAGAAGATCTTTTGATACACTTATACCTATTTATCCATGTGATAGACTACGCTTAGAAACAGATTCAAAAGAGTATTCTACAAGACTAATAGATTTATTAGCACCTATTGGTAAAGGACAACGTGGACTAATTGTTGCACAACCAAAAGCAGGTAAAACAACATTATTAAAACAAATAGCAAATGGAATTTTAAAGAATAATCCAGAAGTAAATTTAATGGTGCTATTAATAGATGAAAGACCAGAAGAAGTAACAGATATAGAACGCTCTATTGATGCTGAGGTAATTCATTCCACTTTTGATGAATCTCCTGAGCACCACATAAAAGTATCTAAAATGGTTATTGAAAGGGCTAAAAGACTTGTTGAGCATAATAAAGATGTTGTAATACTACTAGATAGTTTAACACGTCTTACTAGAGCTAGTAATTTAGAAGTTGAACCAAGTGGTAAAACTTTATCTGGTGGTTTAGATCCAGCTTCATTATATTTTCCTAAAAAATTCTTTGGTGCAGCTAGAAATATAGAAAATGGTGGAAGCTTAACTATACTTGCAACTACTTTAGTAGAAACAGGAAGTAGAATGGATGATATGATATTTGAGGAATTTAAAGGCACTGGTAATATGGAAGTATTTTTAGATAGAAAGTTATCTGAAAAAAGAATATATCCAGCAATAGATATATATAAATCTAGCACTAGACGTGAAGATTTGTTGTTTACTTCAAAAGAGCAAGAAGTTTCAACATATATTAGAAGACTATTGTCTCAGTCAAATAATGTTGAAATGGTAGAAAAAATAATGAATATATTAATGAAAACCAAAAATAATGAAGACTTTATGAAAGTTTTCTTAGATAATTTAAAGAAAAAATAGACTTTTTTTATAATTAATATTACAATATATTATATAAAGTTATTACTTAAAGTGAGGGATATTATATGAATGAAAAAATTAAGGTTACGTTTGAAGATGGCAGACAAATTATTGTTCCATATAAAACAACAGCAATTGATGCTGTAAAAATGGTAGAAGATAATGTAGAAGATATACTGGCAATTACTGTAAATAATGAAGTAAAGTTTCAAAATTATGAATTAATAAAAGATTCTGAGATAAGATTTGTATATATAGACTCAGCTGATGGATATAGAGTATATTCAAAGAGCTTAAAAATGGTACTATATATGGCAATAACAGAGCTATATGGAAATCAGAAAGTAGATTTCCAAGCTACAATTAATAGAAACCAGTATTTTGTAATGCCAAATTTCAAACTAACAGAAGATAAAATAGAAAATATAAAGAAAAAAATGCAAGAGATAATTGATTCAAATTATCCAATAGAAAAAAAAGCATTAAGTGTTGACGAAGCAACTGAATATTATAAAAAATCTGGAGACATAGATAAAATACAAAATATGGCAAATAGAATAAAGTCATATACAAATGTATATTTTTGCAATGGATATTATAATAACTTTTATGGGGTACTTGTTCCACATACAGGATATTTAAATGTTTTTGATTTAGTCCCATTTAGAGATGGAGCATTACTTGTAACAAAGAATTCAGATGGTAGTCTTCCTAAAGTAAGTGATTCAAGACTAATTGATGCTGTGGAAGAGTTTTCTAAGTTCAAGAAAATTCTAAATATAGATAATATAGGTGCTTTAAATGAGAAAATTCTAAAAACTGATATGCTAGATATTATTCAAGTATCTGAAGCAATACATCAAAGAAAAATTGTTGAAATAGTACAAGATATAGAAAAGAAAAAAGAGATTAAGTTGATTTTGATTGCCGGTCCATCTTCTTCAGGAAAGACAACATTTGCTCAACAATTAGGAGTACAGCTTAGACTTACTGGATATAATCCAATTACTATTTCTATGGATAACTATTTTAAAGAAAGAAAAGATACACCATTAGGACCAGATGGAAAATACGACTTTGAAAGGGTAGATGCTTTAGATATAGAATTATTTAATACTCATATGGAAAAATTAATAAATGGTGAGACAGTCGAGTTACCAGAGTTTGATTTTATAGTTGGAACTAAAAAGTATAATGGAAAATTTTTAACATTACAGCCTAAAGATGTTTTAGTCGTTGAAGGAATACATGCTTTAAATCCAATACTTACTGAATTTACACCTGCTAAAAATAAATATAAGATATATATTGCTCCAATTACAACTTTAAACTTAGATGGCTATACTAAAGTTTCATCTTCAGATACTAGATTTTTAAGACGTATGGTAAGAGATTTTGCAACTCGTGGACACAGTGTTGAGAGAACATTTGAACTATGGGATAATGTAAAAAAAGGTGAAGAAAAATATATCTTCCCGTATATTGAAGATGTAGATAATATCTTTAATTCAAGCATAATTTATGAGCCAGCTGTAATGAAAACATTTGCACAGCCACTATTATTACAACTAGATAAATCAAGTAAGTATTATGCTGAATCAAGAAGGCTATATGAATATTTAAACAACTTTCTACCTATGGAAACATCAAATATTCCTATAGATTCTTTAATTAGAGAATTTATTGGAAATGGATGCTTTAATAGATAAGCTAAAAGGGAGAAAACTCCCTTTTTTCAAACTTTAAAAAAGAATAAATTTGTCAAAAAGAACATAAAGTTAAAGGGGAGGTACGAAAAAATGGATTTAATAGATTTACTAACTATAACTTGGAATAATGAGATTTTTCAAACAATATTTAAGCTAATTTTAATTACATTTTTAGCTGGTATAATTGGTATTGAAAGAGAACATTCAAGTAAACCTGCAGGCTTCAGAACACATGTACTCGTAGGAATAAGCGCTGTTTTAGTAATGCTATGTGGTATAAGACTTGCAGACATGTATGGAAATAATGATCCATCAAGAATGCCAGCTCAACTTTTATCTGGTATTGGATTTATTGGTGCAGGTACAATTTTAAGTAATGGCTTTAAAGTTAAAGGACTAACAACAGCAGCTGGACTTCTTGCTATTACATGTATTGGTCTTACAGTAGGCGCAGAAATGTACATTTATTCAATAATTGCAACAATTGTTGTATACTTTGTACTAAAATATTCATATATTTTAAATTCTAATTTAGATCATGTTACTGAATATAAATTTAAAATATTAGTAAATAATCCTAAAGATGTATTACAAACTTTAAATGAAGTTATATCAAAATATGAAATAGATATAACAAAGATTAAAATAACAGATGACGATGAAGATTCAGAAAACGAGTATATTTTATATGAATGTAAAGCATTTAATTCGAATTTTAATAAAAATCAATTTATTGCTGAATTGGCAAAACAAGATAAAGTTAATCAAGTTATAGAAGTTTAATATACATAAAAAATATCTCAATAAAAAAATATTAAATAATTTACTATTTTTTCTTGAAAAATATCATAATTTGTTGTATAGTATTTGACAGGGTGAGAAGAATGTCTAAAGATATTATTACTAAAATAGATAATACTTTAATAAAAAGTAAACATTGTTTACTTATAGTTTTTGCCCCATTAATTTCAGTAATTAATTTACTTTTTAATTATATATTATTATTCGAAAGAAACACTTAATATTATTTATATATTAAGTGTTTTTTTATAGATATTTTTAAAGGAGGAGTTTTTTATGAAGGAGGCAAAATTAACATTAGATGTTAATGAAAAACCACCAATACTAAAATGGATCATTCTTGCTTTACAACATGTTTTCGCAATGTTTGGAGCAACAATACTTGTTCCAATATTAGTAAATAGTGCTGCAGGAGAAACAGTACTAACAATACCAGTTGCATTAGTTTCATCTGGAATAGGTACATTACTTTATATCTTATGTACAAAAGGAAAATCACCAGTATATTTAGGTAGTTCTTTTGCTTTTATTACACCAATTGCAGTAGGTGCAATAAAAGCTGGTGTTGGAGGAGCAATGACTGGAATTATGCTTGTGGGTATAATTTATGTAGTTGTTGCCCTTATAATTAGCTTATTTGGAAAAGAGTGGTTAAATAAATTATTACCACCAATAGTTATTGGTCCAATGATTATGATAATAGGACTTGGACTAGCACCAACAGCAATATCTGAGATAGGAATTAGTTCGGATATTGTAAATGTAGACTATAAAGGAGTTGTTGTTGCTCTATTTACATTCTTAGTAACAGCAATAGTTATGCTTAAAGGTAAAGGATTTTTAAAAGTAATTCCATTTCTTGTTGGAATGGTTTCAGGATATATTTTATCTGTAATTTTAGGTATGGTAAATTTTACACCAGTACTTGAAGCTGCATTTTTTAGTATACCAGATTTTGTATTTCCATTTATATCATATACACCAACATTTGGTGCTGCACTAACAATAGCGCCAATTGCTCTTGTAACAATAGCTGAACATATAGGAGATCATTCAGCTCTAAGTACAATAATTGGAAAAGATTTGCTAAAAGAACCTGGACTTAATAGAACATTATTAGGTGATGGTATAGCTACATTTACAGCTGGTCTTATAGGTGGACCTGCTAATACAACATATGGTGAAAATACATCTGTTGTTGGTATGACAAAAATAGCATCTGTATGGGTAATCGGACTTGCCGCTATATTTGCTATTTGCTTAGGTTTTTTAGGTAAATTTACAGCGCTTGTATCAACTATACCTAATGCTGTTTTAGGTGGTGTTGCATTATTACTATATGGCTTTATCGCAGTTAATGGATTAAAAGTATTAATTGAAAATAAAATAGATTTCTCAAAATCAAGAAATGTAATTATAGCATCAAGTATGCTTGTATTAGGTCTTGGAGGAGCAGTTGTCAACATAGCTACAGTTTCTGTATCAGGCATGAGCTTAGCTGCTGTTGTTGGAGTATTACTAAATTTATTACTTCCAAAAGATGATGAAGAAGTTCCAGAAAAAAATGAAGTTGCTGATGCAAAGATTGAAAAGGATGAAATAAAAGTAGTTGTAGAAGATAATAAAAATAAGAAAAACAAGAAAAAAGGAAAAAAAGAAGATGAAAAAGAAGATAGAAATGAAGCTCAGGATGTAGTTGTATTAGAGCACCCTCTTGTAGAACATAAGCTATCTATACTTAGAGATAAAAACACAGGTACAAAAGAATTTAGAGAACTTGTTAGTGAACTTGGTATGTTTTTATGCTATGAAGCGATGAAAGATGCAAAACTTGATGATGTTGAAATTGAAACACCAATTACTAAGATAACTGCTCAAAGATTAGATGAAGACAAATATGCATTCTTACCAATACTTAGAGCTGGAACTGGTATGCTAGATGGCTTAATAAACGTTATACCAAATGCAAAAATTGGACATATCGGAATGTATAGAAATGAAGAAACATTAGAACCAGTAAGATATTTCTTTAAAGTTCCTTGTGATATAAAAAATAGAGAAGTACTTGTATTAGATCCAATGCTTGCAACTGGTGGCTCAGGTTGTGATGCAATTGAGCAACTAAAAAAAGAAGGAGTTACAAAAATTAAATTCTTATGTTTGATTGCAGCTCCTGAAGGAATCAAAAAAATGCAAGAAGAACATCCAGATGTAAAAATATATTGTGCAGCAGTTGATGAGAAACTTAATGAAAAAGGATATATTGTTCCAGGTTTGGGAGATGCTGGAGATAGAATATTTGGAACAAAATAATTTTATGCATTCATTTTTAAGGTAGAGTAAATAAGCTCTACCTTTTAGTATTTAAAAAATTATATTATACGTATGATTATGATATAAAAATTACATAATAACTTGAAATATGTAGCTTTTTGTTTTATAATATTAACATTAGGAGTAAAACTATGTTCGTAAAAAATGATAATGAATTTATTTGTATAAATTGTAATAAAAAAGTTGAAAGATTAAAATATACTTCAAGAGACCATTGTAATCATTGTCTTTATTCTATACATATAGATATTACACCAGGAGATAGAGCAAATGATTGCTTAGGAATGCTTGTACCTATTAATGTAATTGAATCTTCAAAAAAAGGTAAAGTAATTATATATAGATGTAGTAAGTGTGGAGCAGAAGTGAGAAACATAGTTGCAGCAGATGATAGTAGTGAAACAATATATAAAATTGTAGAAAACTATGCAAAAGGAGTTGTTAAATAGTAATGGAATATATAAAAATACTTTTTAGCTATGTGGTTAGGAGACGTAGATGGGAGTAATCCCATAAGTATTTAATAAATAATTAATAATCATGTAACGAAAGGTAGGAAGAAAAATGGAAGATAAAAAAATAGAAATAGCTAAATGTATATATGATACATTGGAAAATAAAGATATTTCACTTGAAGATATTGTTTCAAAAATTGAAATACCTAAGGATAAGCAAAATGGAGATTTAGCATATCCTTGTTTTAACTTAGCAAAGGTGCTTAGAAATTCACCTATTAATATAGCAAATACTATAAAAGAAAAAATTGTACTAGATAATAATATATCTAAGGTTGAAGCTGTAAATGGATTTTTAAATTTTTATTTAAATAGTGAGAATATTGTAAATGATGTACTAGGAAAAATAATTGATGTAAAAGAAGAATATGGTTCTACAAAAGAAGGAGAAGGAATTAATATAATAGTTGAATATTCTTCACCAAATATTGCTAAGCCATTTCATTTAGGTCATTTTAGAAATACTGTGCTTGGAAAAGCTTTATATGATTTATATTCTACATTAGGCTATAACGTAACAGGGATAAATCATTTAGGAGATTGGGGAAGACAATTTGGAATACTAATTGAAGGATATAAAAGATTTAAAGATGAATATGATTTTGAAAAAGATCCATTAGGTGCTTTATCTGATATTTATGTTAGAATAAATAAAATTGCAAAAGAAGATGAAGCCGTAATGGATACTGCTCGTGAAAACTTTAAGAAATTAGAAAATGGAGATAAAGAGCTAACAAAATTATGGGAATTTTTCAGAGAAGTATCATTAAAAGAGTATAAGAGAATATACGATTTGTTAGGAAGTAAGTTTGATTCATATAATGGTGAAGCATTTTATAATGATAAAATGGATGAAGTCATTGAAATATTAGATAAAAAAGGTGTTCTTAAAGATAGTCAAGGGGCAAAAGTAGTAGAAGTTGGAAATAATATGCCACCATGTATTGTTCTAAAGTCTAATGGTTCAACAATTTATGCAACTCGTGATTTAGCAGCAATTCTTTATAGGGCTAGAACTTATGATTTTACTAAATGTATATATATAACTGCAACAGAGCAAATACTTCATTTCAAACAAATATTTGAAGTTGCAAAGTATTTAGTAGATGAAAAGTATCAAAAAGGGTTAGTTCATGTTTCTTATGGTATGATTAGGCTTAAAACTGGTAAAATGTCTACACGTGAAGGAAATGTTATATATGTAAATGATATAATTAACGAAGCCATAAATAAATCAAAAGAAATTATGCTTGCTAAAAATCCAGAACTAGAAAATATTGATGAAGTATCTAAAAAGATAGGTATTGGTGCCTTAACATTTAACTATTTAAAAAATGGTAAAAATAAAGATATTATTTTTGATATAGATGAAACATTAAGATTTGATGGAGAAACAGGACCATATGTACAATATACATATGTTAGAACAAAATCTATACTTGAAAAAGTTGGATTTGACATAGAAAATATTTCAAAAGATGATGTTGAATTTAATCTACTAAAAGAAAAACAAGAAATAGAACTAATTAAAGAAATTGAAAAATTTGAATCAGTAATTAGAAAAGCTGCTCAAGAGTATGAACCATCAATTCTTGCTAGATACTTAATTGATGTTTCAACAGCATTTTCAAGATTTTATAATGAATGCAGTGTAGCAAATGTTGAGGATGAAAAGTTAAAATTAGCTAGATGTGTACTTGTATATGCTACTTCAATTGTAATAAAAAAGGGACTTGCTATACTAGGTATAGAGTGCCCAGAAAAAATGTAATATTAAAAGAAAAAAGAAACTATTAATAGTTTCTTTTTTTGTATTATAAAGATAATATATAAATAACATTACTTTAGAAATGCTATTGTTACGCCATAACTTCCTTCATAATATCCACCTAATCTATGTTCTTTTACATATGGAGAGTTATCTAAATACTTATGTACTTCTTTTCTTAAAATTCCACCATTTTTTCCGTGAATTATTTTAACTATTTTAACATTATTACAAATTGCATTATCTATGAATTTATCTAAATTAGCAAGAGCTTCATCGACAGTTTGATGTCTAATCATTATTTCATCTATAGGTGGTGAAGATATCTGCACACTAACTTTAATGTCTTTTTTTTGATTATTTTTTTGATTTGTATGTCTTATATTATTTAAATCTACTTTTACAAATTTATCATTATATAAAATTGTAGCATATTGCTTATTTATTTTTTCTATTCTCCCTTTAATATTGCTATCTATTATTTCTACATAGTCACCTATGGTAAACATATTTTCCTCCTAAGTTAACAAGGCTATTATATCATATATTGAAATCTTGGGCAATTATTTTTTAATATAAATATATTGAATATATGCTATATTTTTGGTATAATTTATTAATATATGGAAGGGTTAAATATGGTAAAAAAAGAAAATATAAGAAATTTTAGCATTATAGCACATATTGATCATGGAAAGTCTACACTAGCAGACAGATTATTACAGCTTACAGGATCTGTAGATGAAAGAAAAATGCAAGAACAGTTACTAGATAATATGGATATAGAGCGTGAAAGAGGAATAACAATTAAATCTCAAGCAGTAAGAATGAAATATATTGCCAAAAATAATGAGGAATATATATTAAATTTAATTGATACTCCAGGACACGTAGACTTTAATTATGAAGTCTCAAGAAGCTTAGCTGCGTGTGAAGGGGCTGTACTTGTTGTTGATGCGGCACAAGGAGTTGAAGCTCAAACTCTTGCAAATGTATATTTGGCTTTAGATAATGACTTAGAAATATTACCTGTTATTAATAAAATAGATTTGCCTAATGCAAGAGTTGATGAAGTAAAAAAAGAAATAGAAGATGTAATTGGATTAGATACAGAAGGTATTCCATGTATATCTGCAAAAACAGGATTAAATGTTGAAGAAGTATTAGAACAAATTGTTGAAAAAATTCCTGCTCCTAAAGGAGATGATAATGCACCAACTAAATGTCTAATTTTCGATTCTGTTTATGACAATTATGAAGGAGCAATTGCATTTGTTCGTGTTGTAGATGGAGTTGTTAAAAGAGGAGATAAAATTGTTACTATGTCAAATGGCAAAGAATATGATGTAGTAAATATTGGATATTTTAAGCCTGGTGGATATGTAAAAGCAGATAAGTTAACTGCTGGAGAGGTAGGATTTATCGCAGCAAGTATAAAGAATTTATCTGATATACGTGTTGGTGATACAATTACAACACAAATTAATAGAGCAAAAGAACCGCTACACGGATATAAAGAAGTAAAATCTATGGTATATTCTGGAATATTTCCAGCAGATGGCTCGGATTATGAGGAACTTAAAGAAGCAATAAATAAATTAAAATTGAATGATGCTTCATTACAATATGAATTAGAGTCATCTTCTGCGTTAGGACATGGATTTAGATGTGGCTTTTTAGGTTTACTTCATATGGAGATTATAGTTGAAAGACTTGAAAGAGAATATAATCTTGAAATAATTACAACTGCACCATCAGTTATATATAAAGTGCATAAAACTAATGGAGAAGTGGTAGAATTATATAATCCATCAGAACTGCCAGCACCTCAAGAAATTAGTTATATTGAAGAACCAATAGCTAGAACAGAAATTATTACACCTAAAGAATATGTTGGAAATGTTATGGAACTTTGTCAACAAAGAAGAGGAGAATATATTAATATGAAATATATTGATAATTCTCGTGTAATGCTTGAGTATAATTTGCCATTAAATGAAATCATATATGACTTTTTTAATAGTTTGAAATCTAGAACAAGAGGATATGCTTCTTTTGATTATGAAGTAACTAGTTATAAAAAATCTAATCTTGTAAAATTAGATATATTATTAAATGGTCAAATAGTTGATGCTTTATCATTTATTGTATATAGACCTAATGCTGAAACAAGAGGAAGAAAAATAGCAGAAAAATTAAAAGATATTATTCCAAGGCAACTTTTTGAAGTGCCAATTCAGGCAGCAATAGGTGGAAAAGTAGTTGCACGCGAGACTGTAAAAGCAATGAGAAAAGATGTACTTGCTAAATGTTATGGTGGAGATATAACAAGAAAGAGAAAGTTGCTTGAAAAACAAAAAGAAGGTAAAAAACGTATGAGAAAAGTTGGAACTGTAGAATTACCACAAGATGCGTTTATTAGTGTACTTAAAATTGATGAATAAATGTTAAAAAAATATTACAGAGCTATAAAATATGATAGCTCTGTATTTTTTGAATAGCATATATGTTGAATTTTATTTTTTTTTATTATAAAATGTGTATAAAAAGAGGTATATTTTATGAAATTAAGAAGACTACTATTTATTTTAGCAATTTGTTTTATTGTTTTAATATGTAATAAATCTGTTTATGCAATAGATGATGTTATAGATAATGATATTATTTCTCCAAATGCTAGTTCATCTACAATTACTTCTGGAGATTATGAATATATAAAAGTATCAGGTGGAGTATATATTGTAAGCTATTTAGGAACAGAAGAAATATTATCCATTCCATCAATTATTGATAGTTATAGTGTAAAAGGACTATACTCAGAATGTTTTGCATCAGCTACAAATTTAAAAAAAGTAATTATTCCAGAAACTGTAAACTCAATATATACAGATACATTTTTAAATTGTAGAACTTTAGAAACAATAGAAGTTTCAAGTTATAATGAAACTTATGCATCTTATGATGGAATGTTATACAGTAAAGACTATGTATATTTTGTTACATGTCCAGAAGGAAAAAATGGTGAAGCAACAATAAAAAGTGGAGCTGTGTATATTTGTGATAATTCTTTTTTCAATGCTTCAAAGGTTACTTCAATAAATATTCCATCTACGGTTATGGATATTGGTAGTATGGCATTTGAAGATACAAACTCTTTAGAGAGTTTTGTTGTAAGTAGTACGAGTAAATATTTTACTTATTCTGATGGAATTTTATATGATAAGAATAAGAATGAATTAATAAAATGTGTAAATAAAAGAATTAATTGTATTAATATAGCAAATACTGTAAAAACTATTAGAGACTACGCATTTTCAGAATGTAATGAGCTTTTAGGACCAATTAATTTGCCAAGTGGACTTACATCTATTGGTGAAAATGCATTCTTTAATTGTAATAGTTTAACAGGTGATGTTATTATCCCAGATAGTGTTACATCTATAGGAAAATGCGCTTTTTACGGTTGCAATAATATAACAAGTTTAACAATATCTAATGGAATAACTACAATACCTGAGGATTGCTTTGAATATTGCTTTAATTTAAAAGAAATAGTAATTCCAAATAGTGTAAAAGAGATTGGAGATAGAGCATTTTTTGATTGTAGCTCTGTCGAAAAATTAGATTTAGGCATTGGGGTTACAAAAATTGGAAATTGGGCTTTTGATTATTTAACATCACTTAAAGAAGATTTAATAATACCGGATAGTGTAACTTCAATAGGAGATTGTGCATTTCATAATTCTCCATTAATAGATGGCTTTATAGTTATTGGTTCAAATGTATCTGAAATTGGTGTAAGTGCTTTTTATAATTCTCAAAATACCAAAGGGATTGTTTTTAAAGGTTCTCTTCCTTCAATAACAGACTATACATTCTTAGAGCCAACAGTAACATATTACTATTTGGAAGAAAAATCTGGATTTGATCAAGCTCTTGAGGGAAAAGATCTAAGAATATATTCAAATAATCCAGTTGTAACATATATGGTAAATAATGAGATATATAATCAAATAGAACTTAGTACATATGGAATATCAGCAAATGAATTTGCCAATCCAAATTTGAATGAATATGAATTTAAAGGTTGGTATTATGATGAAAACTTTGAGCAAGATTATAATTTCTCAGATATAATAATGAATAATACAACTTTATATGCAAAACTTGAAAGCAAGAATAAAATAGAGTTTAACGAAAGTGAGTTATTAATAGAAGAAGGTAAGTCTCAAAAATTAGTATATAGTTATATGCTAGAAAGTGGTGCGTCTATTAATGATATAAGTTGGGAAAGCTCAAATAGTGAAGTGGCAACTATAGATGAAAGTGGAATCATTAATGCAGTTTCTGTTGGAGAGACTACAATTACAGCTACATATAAAAATGCAATTGCACAAGTGAATGTAATTGTGTTTAAAGATAGAAATTCAATTTCTTTTTCAGAAGAACAGCTAAGAGTTGTAGTTGATAATGTAATAGATTTAAGAGAAAATTTAAATTTTCATTTATTGGATGAAGCAACTTTTGAAGATATAGTATGGACATCATCTAATGAAGATGTTGCAACTGTTGTAGATGGAAAAATTACTGCTATATCTGAAGGAAATGCAATAATTACAGCAAGCTATGAAGATGTACAAGATACAATTGAAATACAAGTTGTAAAAAAGAATAAGTTAGAAATCACAACAGAAGATTTTATTATAAAATCTGGAAAAAATCAGAATATAGAAATAGATTATTATTTTAACGATGGAGCAACAGACAATGATATAGTATGGACATCGTCAAATTCATCTGTAGCTACAATAGAAAATGGAACTATGATAGCTAAGCTTCCTGGAGAAGTTACATTAACAGCTAGTTATAAAGATGTTCAAGATAGTATAAAAATTACAGTAGTAAATATGGATGAAATATTATTTGAAAAGGCTTCATTAAACATTGAAAATACTATACAGACTTATGATTTAACATATACTTTTTATTCATACGATTATGACATAAAAGATATTGTATGGAGTTCTTCAAATAATGAAGTTGCAACTATAGAAAATGGTACATTAAATATAATTAGTAATGGACAAACTATTATAACTGCAACTTTAGGAGATTCCACTGATACAATTATTATTAATGTTGTAGATCCAAACAGATTAAATTTTCGAGATGATTATACTCAGATAGAGTATAGAAAAAATCCAAATATCAATTTAAATATAGATTATTATTTTAATGATGGTGGAAGTTTAGAGGATATTGTATATGAAAGTGATAATTCAAGTGTAATTAGAGTTGTGAATAATAAAATAGTTGTTTCTGGAATTGGAAATGCAACACTTAAAGCTTCATATAAAGATGTGAGTGATACAATAGAAATTGAAGTTGTTTCAATAGATAAGTTGTCATTTAACAAAGTAGGATATATTATGGAATTAGGAGAAAGACAAACGTTAGAGTATTCTTTTGATTCATATGAAGGAGATAGAGAAAATATTGTGTTCTATTCTACAAACACAAATGTTATTAAAATTGAAAATGGTAATATTGTTGCAGTAGGAAAAGGAAGAACTAAAGTTGTAGCTACATATGGAGATATGACAGCAGAAATTGTAGTAATCGTTGCAGATAATAGTTACTTATTAGGTGATTTGAATTTTGATGGTATTGTTAATGCAAATGATGCTGCAGTTGCTCTTGATATATATAAATATGGTATATCTGATGATATCCAAATTCTTATTGGAGATATTAATTTTGATAACGTGGTAAACGCAAATGATGCAGCTTTAATATTAGATATATATAAATATGGAAAATAAAAAAAGGAGAGATTTCATGAAGTTAAGCAAAAAATGTTTTGTTATAATGATAGTGGCAAGTGTTTTGCTTTTGAATGTAAGTATAATTGCTCATTCAGATGAGTCAGAACTAAGCACTTTTACAGATGGTTTTGGAATCGTTGTAAATAATGATGGAAGTAAAACTTGTACTATTGTTGGATATGAAAGTGATATATATACAAACATTATTCCCAAAGAGCTTAATGGATATATAGTAACAAGAATTGGCAATAGTGCATTTAAAAATGCAAATCAAATAACAGGGGAAGTTATAATTCCAGATACAGTAATTTCTATAGGAGATGAAGCTTTTAGTGGTTGTACGCTATTAACTAAAATCAAATTTGGAAATAATCTTGCTTCTATTGGCAATTCAGCTTTTAGTGGCTGTAGTTCTCTTGAAAGAGTTGATTTTAGAAATATTGAGTCAATAGGTGATGAGGCTTTTAGTAAATGTAATGGCTTTGAATACAAAGATATTATTTTCCCAACTTCAATACATTATATAGGAAGTAGAGCATTTGCTGAAACAAATATAGAATCATTAACCTTTGTAAATCCAAAAGTTCCAGAAGTAAATAATGATACATTTAGTGGGTATAATGGTAAAAAAATAATTCCTAATGATTGCTTTGAATATATTGGAGAGGCGTGGAGTGACTCATATGTAGCAGGTATATCTCTTATGGGTGACGTAAATAATGATGGAAAAGTTAATGCAAATGATGCAGCTGTTGTACTTGATTTATATAAATATGGAAATGCGACAGAAGAAAATATGAAGGTGGTAGATATTAACAGAGATGGTAAAATTAATGCAAATGATGCAGCTTTAGTACTAGATATATATAAATATGGAAAATAAGGCTAACGCCTTATTTTTTTTATAGTAGTATTAAAAGTTAAGTATGGAATGATAAAAATAGTTGAAAAAATTAAAATACTAAGTGTCATAGAAAGAATATTTTCCACTTTTGTGATTAAATTAGTTGTTAGATAATATGAAATAGACATAAAGCATACAGGTATAAATATCCATTCTGAGTATTTAAAATCCATATTTATTTTTTTTAGAAGTAAATTAATACTCAATATTCCATTTAAGTACTCACTTGTATAAATTACTAATATATAGCCAAATGTACCTAGATATGGAACTCCAAAGTATATGATAAGAATTGATATTATTACATCAATTATATTTATTTTCATCACCTTAACTTGTAAATCTAGTCCTCTTAGTATGTTATCTACAATATAGTCTAAGTATATAATACATATTAATGGTGTTAATATTTTAACGTAATATGATACTTCTGAATTTTTATATATTGAGTAGCAAAGTAAATCAGAAGATATATATAATATAAAAGAAATGTATAAAGAAGCAAGTATTGTAAATTTAAAAATTTTATCAGTAATACTTTTAATTTTAAGAGCATTATTTGTTGCAAAAAATCTTGAATATTCTGGGAGTAATAAAGATGAAAAGCAATTAATAAATATACTTGGCATTAGTACAAAAGGCAATGCTATTCCATGTATTAATCCATATCTTGATAGTGCATAATCATATGAAAATCCAAATTTCTGTAACCTTAAAGGTATTAGTGTATGTTTAAGTGTTGAAAGTCCAGAACGTACAAAAGATGTAAATGAAATAGGAGCAGATATTCTTAAGACATCTTTAGTTAGAGCTAATGTATTATCCTTAATACTTTTTCTTGAAATAATATATTTTTTAATATCTCTTTTATACATTGTATATGAATATATAAAAGAGATGGATTCAGATAATAGTATACTAATTCCAAAAGATAAGTAAGTTGGTTTTTTTAAATATATTAAAGTCACAATAATAAATGAACGTACAACGTGTGATAGAAACTCATTTATAACTGGTTTTTCTACTTTTCTAAGAGCATTAAAATAACCGCAAATACAAGAACTAAGTGCCATTAGAGGAAGAGATAATGCAAGTAATATAAGAATTCTAGTATCATCTAAGTTATTAAGAAATATTTTAGATATTTTTTCTTTAAAAATTATTGTAAATATACACACACTAATAGAGATTAAAGCACATAATTTGTATCCAATTTTTGATGCTTTAATTATTGATGGTTTATCATTAAGTTCATCTTTTTCAGAAACAATTTTTGTTATTGCAAGCGGTACTCCAAAAAGAGAAATAGTAACTAAAAAATTAAATACATTCATAATTAATGAGTAAGAACCAAGTACCGTTGTACCAATTTTTTGAGTTATGTAGGCATTTGTAATTACCTCAATAATATTTATTATACCTGTAGACAAACTCAGTATCAAAAAATTCTTAAAAAATTTAAACACTAATTTGCTCCTAATTCATCTAGTGTCCCAAATGTATAACCATCATTTTCTAAAGTAGTAAGAAATTCATCTAAAATTTCCATATTAGTTTTAGAAGTTGAGTGGAGTAATACAATTGCTCCATTATGTACTCTTTTCATTAATGTAGACATTGCCTTTTCATGACTTGGTTGATTGTCTCTTTCCCAATCTACATATGCAACTGACCAAAACACTGTGGTATATCCTAGATTTTTTGCATCCTCTAAATTTTGTGTATTATATATTCCTTGCGGTGGCCTATAATATTTTTTCATGTCTTGGCCAGTAATAGATTTAAATTTTTCTTCATTTGGAATAATTTGTGCTTTAAAGTCCTCAAATGTAGACATTTTTGACATATTTGGATGTGTTAATGTATGATTTGCAACAATATGTCCTTCATCATTCATTCTTTTAATTAAATCTGGATTTGAGTCAAAAACGTTTCCAACAATGAAGAAAGCAGCCTTAACATTGTGAGATTTAAGAGTGTCAAGTATAGAATTTGTATAACCTGCTTCATATCCAACATCAAATGTAATGTATATTTTCTTTTCATCAGTATTACCTGTAAAATATGCATTATATTTTAAGAGTTCTTCAGGACTAGCATTTCCTCTTGGAACTTCATTTGGATTATTAAAACAAAGTCCCCATGATGTGGTATTGGATGCAAGTGTAAAACTAGATATTCCAAATATACATAAAATTAAAAGTATAAAAAAAGATAGAAATAGTTTTTTTCTTGTAATTATATAATACATTTAATCACCTTAATAAAGTATATTAAGTAAAATAAAAAATATTAAAGTAAGAAAAAAATAAATATTATAATTTGACCATAAAATGAATATATGTTAAAATTTAATTTGTAAAGTAGAGGAGGAAGAATATATGTACTTATATGTGATAAGACATGGACAGACAGATTGGAATATAGAGAAAAAACTTTTATCTGTGACCGATATACCATTAAATGATACTGGGATAAAACAATGTGAAGAAGCAGAAAAATTAGTTAAAAATTTAAATTATGATTTAGTAATATGTTCACCAATGTTAAGAACAAAACAAACTGCTCAAATAGTTAATAGTAAAAATATTGAAACAATATATGATGATAGATTAATAGAAAGAAATGCTAAATCTCTTGAAGGAATTGATGTAAATACTATAGATTATAGAGGATTTTGGACTTTAGGAAAAGAAAGCATAAAAGATGAAGAAACAATAGAAGAATGTAAGAAAAGAGTTTATTCTTTACTAGATGAAATTAAAGATAAATATAAAGATAAAAATATACTTATTGTTACACATAATGGAATATGCAGAATGATTTATACGTACTTTAATGGCTTCCCTAAAAAAGGTGACATTTTTGACAAAGGTCATTCAAATGCACAATTAAAAATGTACGAGCTAAAATAAGACGCATAAAAATGCGTCTTATTTTAGCATAATATTTCTTTTTGCTTATCATAACCTTTACCAATGGTACACAATGAAAAATCTTTACAGTTATATGTATATCCAAAAAGAGGATTTTTTTGAGGTAGTTCTAATGTCATTTGCGCTAGTTCGTCATTATCTTCGGACCATTTAGATTTACCAATTTTTCCGTTATAATCTGATATATTTAAAGATAAATTTGATCCAATATTATCTATATATTCAATTAGATAATCTGCACTTTTAATTATATAATCCTTGGTAAAAGATGAATCTCTTTTTTCATAGTCAAATATATCTGTATGGATAATAACATTTTTCTTTGCCATTAGATTAATTTTATTATCTATACATAATATAAACCACTTATTTGCTGAACTATCAATTATTAATGTAGAATTTTTTTCTTTTATCTTAATTGGACTTGTTTTAATGTTTGTTACATATAGATTGTTATTCAGTATAAAATCTTGAACTTTAGGATAAATTTCAAAATTTATACTTTTTTTAATCTCTTTTATATATTTTTCTTTTTCATTATCCTGTAATTGTTCAAAAAATTTTGTCATATTTTACCTCCGGACTAGCATTATATCAAACATAAGATAAAAAGTCAAATCAAGAATACATAATAATATATACAAAATGTAACAAATTATTCAAAAGTAAAAATATGTTCGTATTAGAAATTATATTTATTCACTTTTTAATTTTAATATGATATAATGAGCATGTTCGGAAAGGTAAGACAGAATATGAAAATAGAAGGCAAGATTGCAACAATTATTTTTAAAAACGATACAAATAATTGGACTGTGTTGTTAGTAAAAAAGAAGAATGAATATATTACCTGTGTTGGTGAAACAGAAGAGATAGAAGTAGATGATGAACTTGAATTTGAAGGAGAAATGGTTTCACACAAAGTCTATGGTGAACAATTTAAATTTTCATCATATAAAAAAGTATTGCCTAAAACTAAGTCTGCATTAGTTACATATATTGCGGACAATATTGCTGGAGTAGGAAAAAAGACTGCACAAAATATTGTTGACAGTTTTGGAGATGATACTGTAAATGTAATTAGATTTTCTATGGATAGATTATATGAAGTAAAAGGCTTAAATACAGATAAGATAGAAAGATTAAATGATTTCTTTAACACAGAGTGGGAAAAATGGAATACAATTGAGTTTTTAAGTGAATTCCAAATTTCTACGGTTGTTGCAAATAGGATATATCAAGCTGTTGGAAAAGATACTATTAGCATAATAAAAGAAAATCCATATAGTTTATTAGGATATGTTAGATCTCTAGATTTTAAGACTGTAGATATTATTGGAAGGAGAATAGGTATATCATTAAATAATCCAGATAGATTAGATAATGGAGTTATATATGCAATAGATAAAATAACAGAATTTGGGCATACATGTATTGAAAAAGAAAACTTGTTAAATTACTGTGTGGAGCTCTTAGAAGTAGATGATTCAGAAATTTCACAAAGTATTTCTAGATTAGTTCTATCTTGTAAATTATATATAGATAAAATAGATATGAATGAATTTGTATTTAGACAAAGTATGTACCTTGCAGAGGAAAATATAGCTAAGTGTGTAATAGAGCATACAAGGCAAAATTTAAATGTAAAAGATATAAATAAACTTATAGATAAAGTTAGTAAAGGAAACGACATAACATTATCTCAAGAACAAAAAAATGCAATTTACACATGCTTAAATAATATGATTTCAATTGTTACTGGAGGACCCGGAACAGGAAAGACAACAATTATAAAATGTATTATAGATATACTAGAATTGCAAAAGAAAAATTATGTATTATGCGCTCCAACAGGAAGAGCTGCCAAAAGAATTACTCAAACAACGGGTAAAGAGGCAAAAACATTACATAGACTTTTAGAAATTTCTAAAATTGACGATAAAGATATAGATATGTTTTATGATTATCAGGTTAAACAAGTTGATGATGAGGTCGTAATAATTGATGAAGCATCAATGATAGATTTAATGATGATGAATAATTTAGTAAAAGGAATAAAGCCTACCACACAGGTAATAATTGTTGGAGATGTAAATCAGCTACCTTCTGTAGGACCTGGTAGTGTATTAAAAGATATTATTTTGTCAGATATTGTCCCTACTGTCGAATTAAAACAAATATATAGACAAAGTGCTAAAAGTGACATTATTGTAAATGCACATAGAGTAAATGATGGACTTTATCCAGAATTTAAAAGTAAAGATACAGATTTATTTTTTATTCAAACTAAAACAATAGAGCAAACAATTGCTGAAATTTCTTCACTCATTTCATATAGACTAGAAACATATGCTCCTCTTGATGTTTTAAAAGATTTGCAAATTTTAACACCAGTAAAGAAAACAGAATTGGGAACTATTCAGCTAAATGAGCAAGTTCAAGAAATTTTAAATCCAAAATCAGATAATAAAAATCAAGTTGAATATCAATCTAAAATTTTTAGAGAAAAAGATAAGGTAATGCAAATTGTAAATAATTATGATAAAAAGTATTCTATTGAAGGAAAGTTTTTTGAGGGAATATATAATGGAGATATAGGGTATATCGAAATGATAGATAATAAAGAGGAAAAGCTATATGTTAAATTTGATGATGATAGACTAGTTGAATATGAATTTGATGAGCTTGACCAACTAGAGCATTCATATGCCATAACAATTCATAAATCTCAAGGCTCTGAATTTGATTATGTCATATTGCCTATATTTACAGGATATAAAAAATTATTAAGTAGAAATTTGCTTTATACAGCAATGACCAGAGCAAAGAAGATGTTAATTATAATCGGAAATAGAAGTGTTGTAAATTATATGGTAGATAATTTAGAATCTAAAAACAGAAAAACAGGCCTTAAAGAAAAACTTGAAAAAATGTTATATTTAAATGAAAATAAAATTAAAAAATAGGTATATTATTTATTTTTTTCTCAAACAATAAAAGTAGTTGTTTGAGGTGATTAAATGAAATTTACCAGTGTAATAAAAAGAATAGATAATTTAGGAAGAATTGTACTTCCAAAAGATGTAAGAAAAAAATTAAAAATAAAAGAAAATGATGAGCTAGAAATAATAATTGGAGATGATGATTCAATTATATTAAGAAAATATTCAGCAATTGGCGAATATGAGAGTGAATGTAATATAATTGTAAATATTTTAGAAAATTTAGTAAATGGTATTGTTGCTATTACAGATAATTCTAATATTCGTATATGTGGCAAGAAAGAAAATCAAAAATATATTGGATTAAATTTGTCTAAAAGATATATTAATGTTTTAAGTGAAAGGAAAATATTTAATGAGAAAATTATGCCTTCATTTAATATTGTAGATGATATGGATTTATATGCTAAAGCTATAGTTCCTATTATTTCAGATTCTGTGGTTACAGGTTCAATAGTTATTTTTTCAGAGGATGAAAAATTAATACTAAGAGAAAAAGATATCGAACTCTTAAAATTTGCTTCATCAGTATTATCTAAAAAAATGAGAAACTAATTTTTACACAATTGTTACAAAAAAGAGATATTTATTATAAAATATTTCTTTTTTTTACACTATATGCTAAAATCTAAATATAGAATGTATATTGTGAAAGAGTGTTGGTAAGATTATGGAAGAAAGAATTAATTTAATTAAAAAAAATTTAACTGGAAATTATAATGAAGATGTTGAGTATTTAACAACATTATATAGTGCTCAATCAAGAGTACTAGAGGATACCGTAGCAACAATCGAAGCAATTAACACAGTATTAGAAGAAATAACAAAGGAACAAGAAATAGCAGTAGAAAAAGAGGAAATAACTAAAGAAGAAATAGAAGAAGATAATAGAGTAGAAGAAAAAGCAGAAGATGTAAAAAAAGAACAAGAATTACAAGAAGACACAAGGACTGATGAGGAAAAGGAAATTGATGATTTAATTGCTGAACTAACAAGTAATATAGATAACGAAAGTGATGAAGAAGCATTGGCTAGTATAGAGAAAATTATACCTAAAATAGAGGCTATATCTAAAGCAGAAGATGAAAATGTAATTTATTGTAGTTTCTCATCAGATTTTGAAAAGATGATTTTTGAAAATATTTTTGGTGGCGAAAAACAAGTAAAAGATACACCTTATGCAAATGATGTTGTATATACTTTATATTCAGATCTTCTTTTAAAGAAAAAGAAACGTAAAGCAGCAATGGATGCTCTAGATAGAGCAATATATTGGAACTTTTTAAATAGAGAAGCAAGAGAAAAGAAAATAGATTTATATTATTCAAAGCAAGAAATTGTAAAATGCTTAGATACAATTAAAAAATTGCAAATGATTTCGTATACTGCTCAAGATATTGCATCTTGTTACAATAAATATGCTTTTATATTTAATAGCTTAAAAGATTCTAAATCTGCATATGCTTTATATAGATTAAGTTATAGCTATTATCAAGATGAAAATGTGTTAAAAATGATAACTCAGATAGAAGAAACTAATCCTACATATAAAGACATTCCTGCAGATGATTTAATTAATCTTGCAAAAGAAAATGAAGTTGAAATAGGGCCTAATGCAAATATTATTAGAGCACATAGAAATATTACAACAAAATTAATTGAAGCTGGTGCTATACAAGAAGCTAAGCTTATGATTGAAAATGATTATGCAATGACAAAAGATGAAGCAATAGCTAAAATATATAATCAGCTTAATGAACTAGATAATTCAGTAGAAGAAAATTCAAACGAGGAAAAAGAAGATCATCAAGAAGAAAAAAAAGTAGCAAAGAAAACAACTAAATCTACAACAAAATCAGTCAAAAAAGATGAAACAGCTAAAAAAGAAAAAAAGGCTACAACAACTAAAAAGACTACAAAGAAAGCTACTACAAAAAAATAAAATATATATTAAGAGATGATTAATTTTAATCATCTCTTTTATTCTTATATAAAGAAGGAGAAAAATATTTATGGTATTTTCAAGTTTAACATTTCTTTTTTACTTTTTGTCTATTGTTCTTATTATATACTATATAGTGCCAAAAAAAATTAGAAATGTTGTTTTATTTATTTCATCATTATTATTTTATTTTTATGGTGAGCCAAAATTTGGCATTTTAATGATTATATCAATCTTTTTAACTTATGTACATGGAATCCTTATAGATAAATATCCGCAACATAAAAAGAAATTTTTAATTTCATCTGTAATCATTAGTGTTGGGCTATTAATAATATTTAAATATACCGATTTTATAATTTCAAATATAAATATGATTTCTAAAGGCAATATTGAAATGTTAAATCTACGTTTGCCAATTGGTATATCATTTTATACATTTCAGATGATAAGTTATATTATTGATGTATATAAAGGAGAAGCAAAAGTCCAAAAAAGCTTTTTAAAACTAGCAACATATGTTGCCTTATTTCCACAGCTTATTGCTGGTCCAATAGTTAGGTATACAACTATTGAAAAAGAGCTTGATTATAGAGAATATAATTTTAAAAATTTTTCAAATGGTGTAAGAAGATTTATAATTGGACTTTCTAAAAAGATATTGATTGCAAATGTACTTGCAGATGCAATTAATAGCTTTAATGCATCTTCTGAAAAGACAGTATTATTTTATTGGATATATGCAATAGCAACGACATTACAAATTTATTTTGATTTTTCAGGGTACTCAGATATGGCAATTGGGCTTGGAAAAATGTTAGGCTTTAGTTTTCCTGAAAACTTTAATTATCCATATATATCTAGTAGTGTAACTGAGTTTTGGAGAAGATGGCATATAACTTTGAGTACTTGGTTTAAAGATTATGTATATATTCCACTTGGTGGAAATAGAGTTAGCAAAATAAAATGGTTGAGAAATATACTTATAGTTTGGTTCTTAACAGGACTATGGCATGGAGCTGCATGGAATTTTATATTATGGGGAGTACTATATGGAATTCTATTAATAATTGAAAAATTAGGACTATTAAAAATATTAAATAAAATACCAAAAGCTATTTCAAGAATTTATGTCTTATTTGTAACAATTATTGGATTTATTATTTTTAGTGGAAATAATATAGAAGAAATTTTTGAAAATATTGGTGGAATATTTGGGATAGGTACAACTGGTTTAATAAACAAAGAGAGTATTTATTGTTTATTTAACTATTTGTCTGTAATTATAATTGGAATTATTGGAGCAACACCTATAATTAAAAATGTAATAAATAATATAAAAAAGAAAAATTGTAAAATAATTAATACATTAGAGCCTATTGTGCTAGGTGTACTTTTAATTGTATGTGTTAGCTATCTAGTAGATGGTTCATTTAATCCATTTTTATACTTTAGATTTTAGGAGGAATTTATATGAATGATAGAGTAAAAGATATAATTGTTTCAGTATTATTCTTAAGTATAATCATTGGATTTTGTTTTTTAAATATTATATCTAAGGACAAAAATATATCTTATTCCGAGAGAAGAAAATTAAAACAATTTCCTAATATAACTGTTAAAAAAATATTGGATAACGATTTAAGTGATGAGATGGAAGAATATGTTATGGATCAATTTATATTAAGAGAAAAGTTTAGGAGCATAAAAACATTTGTTAAATTAGACATTTTAAATCAGAAAGATAATAATCAGTTATTTATAATAGATGGAAATATATATAAAACTTTATATCCTTTAAATGAAAAATCAATTGAAAACTTTTCTAATAAGATAAATAATATATATGAAAGGTATTTAAAAGGCAACAGTAATATATACTTTACCATAGTTCCAGATAAAAACTTCTTTTTAGAAGAAAAATATGGATATTTAAAGCTGAATTACCAAAAATTATTTTCGTTGACAAGTAAAAAAATAGACTCAAATATAAAGTATATAGATATAATTGATACTTTAGACTTGGATTGCTACTATAATACAGATGCTCATTGGAGTCAAGATAAAATTATTAATACTGCAAGAAAAATAGCAAATGATATGGGCTTTTTAGATAGAATAAATACAGATTTTGAAAAAAAAGAATATGGAGAGTTTTTTGGTGGTTATTACGGACAATTGGGAAAAAATATGCAACCAGACAATATATATTACCTAACAAATGAAATAATAGAAAATGCATTAACATATAACTATGAAACACAAAAAGAGTCAAAAATTTATGATTTTTTAAAGGCTAACAATTCTATGGATAAATATGACTTGTTTTTATCTGGAGCTACGCCTATTATTCAAATAAGAAATAGTAATGCAACAACAGATAAAGAACTTTTAATTTTTAGAGATTCTTTTGGGAGTAGTATGGCACCATTATTTACACAAGCATATAGTAAAATAACATTGATAGATATACGATATATTTCTACAGATCTTATTTCAAATTATGTTGAATTTAATAATAATCAAGATGTATTATTCTTGTATAGTACATTATTAATAAATGAGAGTGGCTCATTAAAATAGTAAAAAGAGATATGATGTTTATCATATCTCTTTTAAATACCAGATTTTTCAATCATATTACTTGCCCATAGTTTATAGTAGAAAGGTTTTGGATGAACACCGTCACTTTCAAACATTTTGCCACCATTATTTTGTTTAAGTAATTCTCTATTATCTATATATGTTACTCCTAGTGAAGAGCATAATTCTTTAAGTCTTGAATTAAATTCTTTTTCATACGTATAAGCTACATTGTTATTTGCTGCATCATCACTTACAGGTAATATTGAATTAACGCAAATTTTAGTATTAGGAAGAACGGAAGAAATATAATTTAAAACATTTGAATATGCATTTATATATCCATCAACATTTCCGTTCCAGCTAAGTAGGTCATTTGCACCATATGCAAGAAATAATACATTAGGATTATAATTAATTACTTCTGGCATGTCTTCTTGCATGTACTGAACACATCTTCCACGAGTCCAAACTACGCTAGAAGCATCAAGTACTTGATAAGCTTCAAGTCCTTCTGCAGTTGAGTCACCTATAACCATTGCTCTTGCATTAATAAAAGTACTTGCACAGTCTGAATATACCACTGGTGGAGTTGCGATTTCTTCTTGATATAGTGTTGCAATTATTGGTTCCTCAGATTTAATATTTATACAAACATTATTATAATTAATAGATAAAGTTATTTTTGGCTTTTTAATTGTAAGTATATTATATAGAAGTATACCACAAAATATTATTATAAGTATTTCAGATAAAAAGCGTACAATTTTTAATGTATTATAATAATTTTTTACGCCATTTCTCATACATAAGATCTCCTTTTTTATTATCTAATTAAATTATATTTAATTTATAATCATTTTTCAACAAAAAAATATAATTTGTGATATATAGGTTTACAATAGATATGACACACTAATATATAAAAAAGGAAATACCTTAT
>JBJEXW010000012.1:0-14042 GCA_051886195.1 Clostridia bacterium | reverse complement strand
ATCTCTTGTATATGTATATCCTTCTATTGTTTTCTTCTCTGTTGTATATGGATCTCCTTCTTTATATGTTGTTGTAACTGAACTTGTTATTTCACTTCCTGTATTTTCATTTATATATCTTACTGTTACGTCTGAGTTTTTTCTATATTCATATGTTACTGTTATTTTTTCTACTGTCATTTTTCCATTAGCATTATTTGGTGTATACACTAATTCATATCCTATAATTTCCTTTGGTGTTGTTGTATATTCATCATTTTCTAAACCGTTTTGTGATGTTGAAGTTGAAACTTCTAATCCTGTAACTTGATCTACATATCTTGTTTCAACACCTGCTGAAATCTTTTTATAATAATATATTACTTCTATATTTTCTCTTTCCATTGTGCCATTTGCATTTTCAGGTGTTTTTACTAGTTTATATTTTTCTATTTCTTTTGGTGTTGTTGTATATTTATCTCCTTCCTTTAAAGTTGTTGAAATTGATGAAGAAATTTCTTCTCCTGAAATTTCATCAATATATTTTATTGTTAAATCTGAATTATATAAATAATAATAATTAACAACGGTTCCATCATATTCCATTTCACCATTTTGATTTTGAGGAACTTCTACTAATGTATATCTTTCAAAATCCTTACTAGATGTTGTATAACTTTTTCCCTCATATCCCTCTTCTGTATATGTATCCAAAATTATATTTATTGCTTTATCTATATAATTTACAGTCAAACTAGTATTTTTAGAATAATATAAATTGATTACGTTATTTCCGTCTTTATTTACAGTCAATGTACCTATATCACTATAAGAATGAGTATACCCAGATATATTTATTACTTCATCAGAAGCATTTATTTGAGTATTAATTGCAATATCATTTTCGATTTTTGATTCTTTTATTATTTGATTTGTATGTTTATCTATATAATTAACTGTATAACTACTAGTTATAGGTATTAATTTTGGTGATTCAACAGAAAGTATTTCATCATTTAGATCACTGCTAAGTGAGGCACTCCCAACATTAGTATTCATAAAGTCATTATAATTTTCAACAACATCAGGTCTTAATTTTACGCTTATCTTTACAACTATTTCTTCACCAGATGCATAACTTGAATCTACTATCGTAATTTTTTGATTAGTAATATTAACTGGCAAAGATGTTCCTGAACTATTCTTTGCTTCAACTCCTATGATTTCATATTCATCTACCACGGTATCTAAAATACTACAATTTGAAATAATTTTTACTCCTGCTTCTTCAAAGTTTTTATCATAACTATATTGAGCTGCATACTTTTTATTTGAATATGGTAAAGTAATTGCAGTATCTGCTGAAGTATTAGTTTTCCATATATCTAAATTCGCTTGACTTAAAACCGAATCTGCTTCGCCATAATTTTCTAAATTTAAAACTCCGATAATAAGATTCATCATATTAGCATTATATGTAGATGCGCCTGGATATCTTATAATTATAGTTGGGTTATCTTGTTGCTGAGAAGATTGAGACATTGAAAAATAACGATCTTTATAATTAGTTTTCATAAAATCAAAATATTTCTCAGTAGCGTAATCTATTCCCCAACTTTCAGCACTAGATGTTTCATGAAGATACATTGAATCGCAAGAAACATAAATTGCTATAGGTTTATTTACCAAATTATCTTCACTTATATAGCTATCCCCAATATTTCCAAATAAGTATTTTTGAATTGCTGCTGGAATACTACATATATAATGAGGATACTCTTCCCCAGATGATTTTGTTTGTTGAACATAAGCTCTTATTTCACTTTCTGTAGATTCAGAAGTAAATTTTTTGGTAGCTACAATTCCAGCTTCATATGTTTTATTAATTGCAATAAAATCTACATTATCATATGCCTTTGTTAATGTTACTAAGTTTTCTACTAATACATCCTCATTTAATCCGTGAGCATAACACATCGTTGCAACATATAAACAAGTAGTTTTTTCTTTGGCTACTTGTGAAGCTTTTATAGTAATTAAAGCTTCTCCGCTTTCTTTATCCACCCATTCAGCACTTTTTATTATATAGCTTCCATCACTTTTAGTAATTTCTTGATAATTTTTTTGATAGTCATCATTAATATCATCTCCTGTCAAATCAGAAGTTTTTTTGTAATCGTCATTTGATGTACTTGCTAAAACTAAGTTTAAACTAGTTACTAGTGTTACAATAATAACACTAAATATTACACTTTTTATTACTCTACTTAATTTAATATCTCTCATATATCAAATCTCTCCTCTTTTCTTATGTTCAATTATCTTTTATAGTATACTTCTATCTATTTAATTATATCTTAATTATTTATTTTAGTTACTATATCTTTATTTTTTAGTTTAAAATACTTTTTAATTTTAATTATCTTTTCATTTATATTACATTTAAAAGTATATAAAATTACAATTTTATTTCACATCAAAAAAAAGACTATTAACTAATTTAGTTAATAGTCTTTTTGGTATTATTCCCACTCTATTGTTGCAGGAGGTTTTGATGTAATATCATAAACAATTCTGTTTACATGTTCAACTTCATTTACTATTCTTTTTGAAATATTTTCAAGTACTTCATATGGTATTTTAGCAAACTTTGCTGTCATAAAGTCATCTGTTACAACTGCTCTTAATGCGACCAAATAGTCATAAGTTCTTTCATCTCCCATAACACCAACAGAACGTGTATCTGTAAGTACTGCAAAATATTGACTTAATTCTTTTTCCATATTATTTTTAGAAATTTCTTCTCTAAAAATATAATCTGCTTCTTTTAATATATTTAATTTTTCTTCTGTTATATCTCCAATTATTCTAATTGCAAGTCCTGGTCCTGGAAATGGTTGTCTATTTACTAAATAATCTGGCAAACCAATTTCTTTTCCTACTTTTCTAACTTCATCTTTAAATAGATCTCTTAAAGGCTCAATGATTTCTTTAAAATCTACATAATCTGGAAGCCCTCCAACGTTATGATGAGATTTTATTACAGAGCTTTTTCCAAGACCACTCTCAATTACGTCAGGATAAATAGTTCCTTGAACAAGATAATCTACTGTACCGATCTTTTTAGCTTCTTCTTCAAATACTCTAATAAATTCTTCACCTATTATCTTTCTCTTTATTTCTGGAGAAGTTACGCCTTTTAACTTTTTCAAAAATCTTTCTTTTGCATCAACTTTTATAAAATTAACATCAAATTGATTGGTAAATATATCTTCTACTTCTTCTACTTCATTTTTTCTTAATAATCCATGATCAACAAAAATACAAGTTAAATTTTTGCCAATCGCTTTGGATAATAGTACAGCTGCAACAGAAGAATCAACTCCACCAGATAAAGCACATAGTGCTTTTTTATCTTCTATTTTTTCTTTCAGATTTGATATAGTTGTCTTTGCAAATAAATCCATTTTCCAAGAGCCACTACAATTACAAATATTTATTACAAAATTCTCAATTATTTTATCTCCGTTTTCAGTATGATTTACTTCAGGATGAAATTGTACTCCATAAAAATTCTGTTTTTTATTTTCCATTCCAGCTATTTTACATGTGTCTGTATATGCTATTTTATTAAATCCTTCAGGCAATTCATCTACATAGTCTGTATGACTCATTAAACAAATATTATTCCTATTAAAGCCATTAAATAATTTAGAATCATTTTCTAATTCTACATTCATTTGACCATATTCTCTTTTTTGCGCCCTTTTAACATTACCACCTAATGTATGAGCCATAAATTGCATTCCATAACATATTCCTAAAATAGGTACTCCAAGTTTAAAGACTTCTTTATCACACTTTGGAGCATTATCTTGATAAATACTTGAAGGACCACCTGTAAAAATTATGCCTTTAGGATTTTTTTCTTTAATTTTCTCTATAGATATTGTACATGGTACAACTTCGCAATATACATTTTTTTCACGAACTCTACGTGCAATTAATTGATTATATTGCCCCCCGAAATCTATTATTAATATTTCTTCTCTTTCCATTAGACCTACTCCTTATTCTACATCTTTTGTTATTACATCATGAGCTCCACCCTCACGAATACTAACAGCTGATACTATAGTAAGCCTTGCATTTTTGTGTAATTCTTCTATTGTTGTAGACCCACAATTACACATTGTAGATTTAACTTTACTTAATGTAATATCTAGATTATCTTTTAATTTTCCAGCATAAGGAATATATGAATCTACACCTTCTTCAAAAGCAAGCTTAGTTTTACTGCCTCCCATATCATATCTTTGCCAGTTTCTAGCTCTGTTTGAGCCTTCTCCCCAATATTCTTTATAGAAACTACCATTTTTCTTTACTACTCTTGTTGGGCTCTCATCAAATCTTGCAAAGTATCTTCCCATCATTACAAAATCCGCTCCAAGAGCAAGTGCAAGTGTTATATGATAGTCATGAACAATTCCACCATCAGAACATACAGGAATGTAAATTCCAGTTTCTTCAAAATATTTATCTCTCTCAGCAACAACGTCTATTAAAGCACTGGCTTGTCCTCTTCCAATACCTTTAGTTTCACGAGTAATACAGATTGAACCTCCGCCAACTCCAACTTTAATAAAATCAGCTCCTGCTTCTGCTAAATATCTAAATCCCTCTGCATCAACAACATTACCTGCTCCAATTTTCACATCATCGCCATATTTTTCTCTAACAAAATCAATTGTTTTTTTCTGCCATACAGAATATCCATCAGAAGAATCCATACAAAGAATATCTACCCCGGCATCAACAAGTGCTGGAATTCTTTGTTCATAATCTCTAGTATTTATACCAGCTCCAACTACATATCTCTTTTCTTCATCAAGTAATGAATTAGAATTATTTTTTCTATCTTCATAGTCTTTTCTAAATACTAAATATTTTAAATTTCCATTTTTATCTAGTATTGGTAAACAACTAATTTTTTCTTCCCATATTTTATCATTTGCCTCTTTAAGAGTTATCCCCTCTTCTGCATACACTAAATTATCTTTTTTATTCATAAATTTTTCAATTTTTTCATTTAAATTATCTCTAGAAAGTCTATAGTCTTTATCTGTTACTAATCCTAAAAACTTTCCGTTAGCTGTACCATCTTCAGTTATCATTACTGTAGAATGTCCTGTTTTTTCAACTAATGATACAACATCTCCAAGTGTAGCATCAGGTTTAACATTTGAATCACTTATTACAAAACCTGCTTTACTCTTTTTTACATTTTCAACCATTTTAGCTTGTGATTCAATAGATTGAGAGCCAAAGATAAACGCAATTCCACCTTCTCTTGCAAGCGCAATACCCATTTCTTCCCCAGAAACAGACTGCATAATTGCAGATACCATTGGAATGTTTGCACAAATCTTTGGCTCCTCATTTTTCTTAAATTTTACTATTGGTGTTTTTAATGAAACATTTTCAGGAATACATTTTTCTGTTGTTAAATTTGGTAACAAAAGAAATTCACTAAAAGTCCTTGAAATGTCTGTTAATATTTTACTCATTTCTATCCTCCTTATATAAAATATGTAGTTGTTATTATATATTGTTTAAAAAATATTTGCAAGAGATTTTTACTAAAAAATGCAAATAATTTGCTTTTTTATACAAGAGAATATTATTATGATTAAAATTTACTCTTTCATATGTTCATTTATATATTTTTTTGTTAAATTATATCCTAAATTTACCATATAATCTATTTTAGATACATCTAATAATCCAATATTTCTGCTCTCTATATCTAAAGAATAATCTGCTTGACGGATTTCCCATTCATTTATTTCATGACCCATAATATCAAAAGACTTTACAGCTGTTTCAATAATATTATTAGGAATAACGTTATTGTTTGATTTTTCAAAAAATATAACAAATATTTTTTCATTATTCTTTCTTAAATTTTTAAGTGCTGTTACAGGACTATTTACTCTTACTCCACCATCTACAAGAAGATGATTTCCTATTCTTTTAGGTGCAAAGACTCCTGGAAAAGCAGTACTTGCTCTTACTATATCTGATATTCTCCCACTATATAGATATTGTGGCTTATCTTCATAAGTAGTTGTATTTCTAACATCTCCTATTTTTCTACTACAATAATATACAATTGTGCCATCTACAATATCTACAGCAGGTATTACACATGGTATATTTAAATCTGAAATATCATAAATTCTTTTTCTACAGCAAACATTATGTATAATACATTCAATATTATTGCCTTTAGCTAAAGATTTTAACTTTATTTTTCCAGTAAATAGTGTGTTTAATACTTTAAAAGGAATACATTTATCATAATCTGTTATGCATTTACAATATCTTTTAAAAATATAATAAATTTGAGTTGGAGAGTATCCACATGCATATAAAGAAGCAACTATACTACCACTACTAGTTCCAGATATACAATTAATACTAATATTCTCTTCTTCTAAAGCCTTTAAAACACCAATATGAGCTGCTCCTTTTACACCTCCACCACTTAAAACTAATCCGATTTGCATAAAAAAATACACCTCCTATTTCTAGTTAGTGTATTCTATGCCAAATAAATATTTTTTGTTAATTATTTAATTTTACTATTTCGTTCTTTTTCAATTGCTTTTTTAATCATAATATCTCTTTTTTTCTTTATTTCCTTATCTTTTTTAGCTTCTTCTTCATAAACTTCCTGGAGCTTAGTCATTGTTCCTTTTTTACTTTTATCTGTTCCAGTAAACTCTGTATATCTATTATATTGTGTATGACAAATTGCAAGTGCAAGTGCATCAGCTGTGTCATCTAATTTTGGCATATTTTCCATTTTAAGCACTTTTTTTAGCATTTCCATAACTTGGTGTTTACTTGCTCTTCCATAACCAGCTATTGCTTGTTTTGCTTGTATAGGAGTGTATTCATATATATCTATATTATGTTTAGACAAAGTATTTAATATTACTCCTCTTGCCTGTGCTACTTTAATAGCTGTAGTTATATTTGTATTAAAATATAAGTCTTCTATAGATGCAGCATCTATTTTTTCATATCTAGATAATACAACTTCTAAGTCCTGCTCTATTTTATTTAGTCTTTTTGGAAAATAGCTATTTTCGGGAGTAGTAATACAACCATATTCCATAACCTTATATTGATTTTTGTTATAACTTATTATTCCATATCCAATTCTTCCAAATCCAGGATCGATTCCTAGTATAATCACTTTTTTCCTCCTAACTGTATCTTTTTTATACTTATGTAATTATATTAAAAATACGAGTTAAAAACATAATAATCATTTGAATTAATAATAATATTGTTATACCTGAATAACACTTCTTGATAACCTCTTTTTCTTCTTGAGATATTTTTTTTATTATTTTAATTAAAACTCTATATAACAAATAGAATATAAATATATTAATTGACAAATAATTTTCTACAATTAAAAATTTTGATTCATAGTCTGATGAACTCATAACTATTGGATCAGATAAATCTACTTCAACATTTTGGGGCTTCTCATATAAAACTCCAAATGACAAAACAACTGTAACTATTACACATAAAACAATACATATAATACCAAGTTTATTTATTTTTGACTTAGAACTATTATATATTTCTTTTTCTCTTTCAGTTAATTTGTTGAAATTTTTTTTCTTTTTAATAAAACAAAACGCAGAAAATAATACAATTATGACAACTCCAATTGCTTCAGCTATGAAATTTAATGTTGAATAAACTGGTTTAACTTCTGATATACTTGTTGGATTACTTAAGTCCATCGCTCTGTTTATCATATATTCTTCCTCCTCTTCTTATTACATAAACATATGATATAGCCTTACCATCTCGGCGTTAGTAAGAACGTCATAACTCATTCCATCTATAGCTATTCCTCTGTCACTATATATCATTTTTGTTCCACCATTTATATACTTTCCAACATCCTGTAAAATTTCTTTTACTAAGTTAAAAGCTATTTTTTGAGATGCTCTCGTAATACCTGTTAATCTTAAATTTGCTTTGATAAAATGTGCCATATACTTTGGATAAATTAGTCCATCATATTTTGGAGAAATTTTTGAAATACTCCTTAGACCATAAGGTGTATATAATTCTTTAAACACTGTATCAAGTAATTTATTTGGAATATCATCACTTACACAAGGAAATGATAAACTAAGACAATATAACATTTCAACATTTGCATAATGTTCCTCATCACGTAAATCTTTTTTCATTATATTTTTATCCTTAATCCAGAATTCCCTAACAATTAGCTCTTTAAAGTAATCCTCTTGTATCTCCATTTGTTTGTCTGAATCACCAATCCAAGTCAATATATTTAAATATATTTTTATTGCATTTAACATTAAAGCTGTCATTTCTATTGTTGTAAAACAAGAAACTCTATTTTCTGGTTCAATAAAAAAATATAGTATTTCCTTTATAGAATCCATATATAGTTCAATTCTTCCTTCTTTTTGAAGTACTCTATTAACTGCTTCAATATACCACAATTTTAATATGTTTACTCTCTCTTTTTGATGGTCTGTTAAATCTAATTTTATAAATTCTTTAATTATTTTATACACATTTAATACAGTCTTTTTAGCCTCTTTAATTTTTTTATAGTATAAATATTGTCCTTCAACTGAACGAGTTATATTTATTATTTCTTCAATGTCCTCATCTATTTGTTTTTCAGATAGCTCTGGTATAGTTTTTATATATTCATCATTGTATTGCTTTTTATATGGAAGAGAACTAATCATAAGATCTTCAAAATGTGTATTTAATATTGATTTTGAAAGATCCATTAATTCAACAAAATTTTCGTCTACATCAAAAGTTATATTTTTATTTCTAGTTTCTATATTATTAAAAATATCTAATGTATTAAAATTTTCAATATCTATATCTTTATATGAAATATATACATATAATTTTGTTTCAGAAAGTCCTTTTATTTCTGCATAAAAATTACCACAAATTATTAAATCCTCAAAATATATTTCTTTTTTATAATCTTGAGTTATTAATTCATGTTTAACATCTCGTAAAACATTATTGTCTGTATCCCATCTCATTTTATCTGATTTTAAAACAATATTTTCTTGATTTAACACACTTAGAGCTATAAAAGTACCATCTTCAGTATCTCTTTGATTAAATTTTAGCATACTATTATTTTTCATATTAAAGTAATCTCTATAAGTAATTAATGGCACTACTTTAAACTTTAAATTACTTCTTGAATTATTTTTTATATTATATTCTATACAAAGTGTACTATTTTTCTCTTCAAATGCCAATCTCTTGGAATAGCTTATGTCATCGCCAAAGCTATACTCAAATAAATTTCTCTCTAAATCAATATTAACTAAATAATCTTTTGCAGATAGTTCTTTATTTTTAGTTTCCAATTCAACTATTTTATATGTAGAATTTTCTGTTTCAAAAGTTTCAACAATATTTTCAAGTAATACTTTTGTATCTTTAATATACATTCCATGATATGGTTTTCTTGTTTGTAAGTTACCAGATGTGCAAAAACAAACTTTTGAATTGTCTGTTAAACTATATTCTAATTGTTTAGCTTGTTCATAATTATTTATTTCTCTTTTGTACTTAAACATTATCTATTTTACTCCTTTGAAATTTCATCTTTAAGTTTATTTATTGTAGCTTGCGCTTTTTCACTTGTTTTAACTTCCTTTTGCTTTTTTTCTTTTTTCTTAGGAGTTTCTCCCTTTAATTTTTCTGCCTTTTTCTGAGCTTTCTTTCTTTTAAATTCTTGAACCTTAGACTTAATTATCTTTTTATTTGATAGCATTTGTTCTTTTTTCATATGCTTTCTCTTCATAGAAACTATATTTAAGTCTCCTATAGATTTAGTTAACGATAATGTCATTATAATTTCTGCAAGCCTATCTGCATCATGAATTAATGCATTTTTAGCTGTTAATACAAAGTCTTCTTGTATTACACAGATTGCCCTATTTTGAATATTTTCAAGATCAATTTTTACTGCAGTTGAATCTTCTTGATTAAAGTCTTTTATCATCTCAGGAGTAATTTCCCCATTATTTACAATAGCATAATCTAAAACATGTTTTCCAAGATATCTTTCAATTTCATTAATATATCTTGCTAATGTATAACCTTCAGTTTGTCCAGGTTGATTCATAATATTTGCAACATATACTTTTTTAGCTTTAGATTTTACTATTGCTTTACTAACTTCATCAAAAAGTAAATTTGAACAAATTGATGTATATAATGAGCCTGGTCCAAGCACAATTATATTTGCTTTCTTAATTGCATCTATAACTTCAGGTACAACTTTTAAGCTTCCATCTTTAAGAAATATTTGTTTAATTGATGAACGAGTTTCTCTTACTCTTTCACTAATATTTTCTTTTCCTACAACTACTTCTCCATTTTCAAGGCCAGCACAAAGTATTAAATCATCAGTTGTTACTGGATATATATCTCCTTGTACTTGAAATATATCTGAAAGCTTATCTATAGACTTAGGAAAGCTTCCTGTTATATCTGTCAAAGCATTAATAATTAAGTTCCCAATTGATGGACCTTGTCCTTCTTCTGTTTTATATGTTAACAATTTAGAAAAATCTGATTCAGATGTAGAAAGTGCTGATATACATTTTCTAATATCTCCTGGTGTTACTCTTTCCTCTTTGCTCATTGCTGAAGTTAGAGTATAATCATCTGCTGAAACATTTACAACAGCTGTAATATTTGAAGTATATTCTTTAAGTCCTTTTAACAAATTAGGTAACCCTGAACCCCCTCCAATTACTACAACTCTTGGTCCTTTTTTTAATCTAGGATCGCCATATAATAGTTGTCTTATACGCACATTCTTATTTCTTTTTGAAATATTTTTTAGTGATACGAGTAATATATTTCTTTGTGCTAGTATGAATGAAAAAATAATTCCAAAAATAGATAATGTGATTAATAATACATATGCAATAAGCATTGTTGGGGTTAAATCACTTGTCTTTCCTAAATTAATTCCACAAAATATTAATAATAATACTGATATTAATAATGTAAAAATATATCTTTTTACCCTAGAACCTGGTTTCAACCATTCTATTAAATCTCTCATTTTATTTTCCTCCTAATATTACAACCTCTTCTTGTAACATAACATTAAACTTTTCATATACATTTTTCTTTACATATTCAATTAAATCTAATATATCTTTACAAGTTGCATTTCCTTTGTTTATAATAAATCCAGAATGCTTTGTAGATATCTGTGCTCCACCTATTGAATAACCTTTAAGTCCACAATCATCTACAAGTTTTCCAACAAAATATCCTTCTGGTCTTTTAAACACACTTCCAAAATTAGGGTACTCTAATGGTTGCTTTTCTTTTCTAGAGTTCATGTTTATTTCCATTTTAGATGAGATCTCATTAATATCTCCTTCTTCTAATTTATATATTGCATAAAGAACAACATACTCTGGGTGTTCAACAAACATGCTATGTCTATATGTAAAATTTGCTTCTTCTCCAGATATTTCTATTACTTCACATTTTTCATTTAAATATCCAACTCTATTTACAACATTTACCATTTCTGAACCATATGCACCAGCATTCATTCTTATTGCACCACCAACACTTCCTGGGATTCCACAAGCAAATTCAAGTCCAGATAAAGAATTCTTTTTGGCAATCTGTGAAAGTTTCGGTACTGAGCAACCAGCATATACTTTAATATAATTATCATTGACTTCATAATCTGAAAACTTATCTGTAATTTTAATAATTAATGCATTAATACCTTCATCTTTTACTAATAAATTACTTCCATTTCCAATAACATAATATTTTATATTGTTTTCTTTTGCATATTTTAAAATATTCTGTATTTCTTCAATACTTGTTGGCTCTACTAAACAATCACAAGGACCACCAACCTTAGTTGTTGTGTGATTTTTCATTAATTCATTATACTTTATGTTAGATTTATCTAATATTTTTTCTAAGCCTTCATATATACTCATATATACCTCCTATATTATTGCCTCAACAAAAGATTTAGCATCAAATTTTTCTATATCATCTATTTTCTCTCCAACACCTATATATTTTACAGGTATTTTTAATTCATCTACTATACTAAATACCACTCCACCTTTAGATGTTGAATCAAGCTTAGTTAAAAAGATTCCACTTACATCTGTTTTTTCTAAAAATAACTTAGCTTGAATTGCTCCATTTTGTCCAGTTGTAGCATCAAGAACCATAATAGTCTCTTTATGTATTTCTTCTGATATATTCTTATCTATAATTTTTTTCATTTTTTCTAGTTCATCCATTAAATTCTTTTTGTTATGAAGTCTTCCTGCAGTATCACAAATTAATACATCATAATCTCCTTCGTTAAATCTTTTAGTAGCATCAAAAATTACTGAAGCTGGATCTTGCATTTCTTTTCCTGTACATATATCTACATTATTTCTTTGAGCCCATACTTCAAGCTGTTCTATTGCACCTGCTCTAAATGTATCAGCAGCAGCAAGTAAAACTTTTTTACCATTATTCTTATATAATTTAGTTAATTTTCCGATAGATGTTGTCTTTCCAACTCCATTTACTCCTACTACTAATATTACTTGCTTTTCCTCTAAATTAATACTATCTATTTTTTCTATTTCATCTGATAGTAAAATATCTGTCATTTCTTTTCTAAGTAAAGTTTTTATTGCATTTTCATCTTTTTCAACTTGCTTTTTTAAGTCTTCTCTTAGTTTATTACAAATTTTAGTACTAGTCTCATAACCAACATCAGATAAAATAAGTGTTTCTTCTATTTCATCTATTACCTCTTCTATATCTTTCTTATCTGCAAAAATATTACTCATTTTTACATTTAAAGCTTCTTTAGTCTTTTTTAAGTTCTCTTTTAATTTATCAAAAAACATATATTTCCTCCATTGTATATTTATTCATGTTAATTATATCATATAATGATATAATTTCAATATACTTTTTCTTCAAGAATTTTATAAAAAATAAAAGGCCGTTAAATCTTTTTAACGGTCTTTTTTATTTATTACTCTGAATGATTACTTGTTCTAGCTTTTTTGCGTTTAAATGGATTTACCAAACCCTCTGCTGCTGATGGTAATACACCAATTCCTAGGATTAATAATATTATTGAACCAACTCCAGCTATACATGCATTTCTCATATGCTCTGTATTTAAGTTAAAGTTCCAATTTCTTAATCCATGCTCACGTTTTAGATTCTGTTGATAATATAAAATTTCTTTTACTACCCTTGCATCCGAATCTATACCTTCCTTGGTCTTATTAACCACGTCATTTGCAGTATCATTGATATTTGTAGTAATAATTAGTTTATTAGTATCTTTAAAGTATGTATAAACAACATATTTTTGATTTCTATAAACATTATTAACAACATTACCTACAGTTCTATCTATATAGGTATCAGTAATATCAAAAGTTGTAAGTTGATAGTCTAAAACTATCGCAATTTTGTTTTCCTTAGAAGCTTTTGAAATAGCATTTCTTGCATACGTTTTGTCTGGATCACTCATTGAACCACTTACATCCTGCACAAATTCTGCCCCTTTAATAATTGGCAATTTTGGAACTACTATTGTGTTAAACAGATTCCATATTAACACCCCTGATAAAATAATTAGTACAATTCCTACAATTAATCTTGAAATGAATTTAAATCCTCTTTTCATCTCATTTCCTCCTTTTATTTAATTTTTTTTCTTTTGCAGAAAGTTTTTTAAACGCTTTATTTAAACGCTTACCTCCTTTTTTCTTTTATTAACTAGAAACATGTAATTCAATTGTTGATTACATTTAAAAAATTTTGCTGCGTATAAATTATATCATTCTTTTGTTTTTATGTCAAGTAATTAAGTTATAATATGTATTTAATTTATGATAATGTCACCCCATAAGGTGTTAAAAATTTTATTCAGA
>JBJEXW010000011.1:0-60150 GCA_051886195.1 Clostridia bacterium | reverse complement strand
ACCGAAGGGTCGTAGGTTCGAGCCCTACTTGAGGAGCCAGAATAGCTAGGATTTATTTCCTAGCTTTTTTGTTTTTAATTATAATTGTATTAAACTTAGTAATTTAAGAAAAAAATTATTTTTTTTTGTAAATACTATTTACATTTTTTATTTCTAATGATATTATATTGGTATAGAAAAAATATTCCTCAATAGCTCAGCGGTAGAGCATTCGGCTGTTAACCGAAGGGTCGTAGGTTCGAGCCCTACTTGAGGAGCCACATTAGCTAGGTTCTCCCTAGCTTTTTTTCTTTTTTAGTTGACATATAATACTAATAATGTTATAATTTTTTAGCTATAAATGTTAATACTTCTAAATTAATATTAAGGAGGTAGAAAATATGAAGATAATTATTTATATTTTAACATTATTTATAGGAATTATAATTGGTATAATGGCTAATCATTATTATTTACTATTTAAATTTAGAGGATATAAAAAGTATACTTTATTTATTGAAAACATAAGAAAGTATAAAAATAATTCTTTAGATTATTCATACACAAGTCCTGCTAGTATTACAAAAATTATAATTAATATATGTTCAGATAATAATATACCAATTAGCAATGTAGATTTTGAACTAGATATACTAGGAGAAGACGTTGGCGTAAAGATATATTGTACCAATGAACAATTAAAATATTTAAAAATTAATTTATTAAAATATCGTGAAAATTTTTATGTAAAAAAAGTATGTAGAGGTTTTAAAAGCATATAATGTAGACATTTAGTCTGCATTATTTTTATGTTAACGATATTAAGTGAAATTATTGTGAAAAAGCTAGTAAAACCATAATAATAATGTTATAATATTATTTATTTTAAAGTGATATATATATTATAGTTAAGGAGAAGATGTTAATGAGAATATTAAAAGAATTTTGTAATAAAATCGAATCTATAACAACGATTAAGAGCAATTATATATATTTAATTATTGTCTCAATAATAATTATTTTAGTAGTAAAGTTAATACATTATATAGCTTTAAAGCTTGTTTTAAAAAAAGACCTAAATTCAAAAGAGAAATATATGTATAATAAAAAATGGAGTACTATTTCTACTATAGTAACTTTTGCTTTATTATCTTTAGTTTGGGTGGATTATTTGAAGAATTTCCTTACACTTATTACGTTTATTTCAACAGCTATTACTTTATCCTTAAAAGATATAATCTTTAATTTTTTCTCTGGAATATATATTAGAACGAGTAGGCTATTTTCCTTAGAAGATAGAATTGAGATAAATGGTATAAAAGGAGATGTAGTAAATATAAATAAAACTGGATTTGACCTGTTAGAAATAGGAGATAGAGTAAATGGAGAGCAAAGTACAGGAAGAATAATTCATGTTCCAAATTCGCTTGTATTTACTTATCCGGTAAAAAATTATGTAAAGGCGTTTAAATATATATGGGATGAAATAAAGATAAAAATTCCTTTAGATTCAGATGTATATAAGACAAAGAAGGAATTGTATAGAATTATAAAAAAGAATAGTATAGTAAGAAATATACCAAATAAAATGGAAAATGAAGTAAATGATGCTTCAACAGAATATAGAATATATTTTAATAACTTAGAACCAATAATATATGTTGAAGTAGTAGACTCTCATATTGAATTATATTTAAGATTTTTAGTACATCCAAAAAAGAAAAGAAATATAGAGAACTCAATCTGGTTAGATATTTTAAAAAGCAATAGTGAAGGAAAAATAGAATTATATAAAAATGAGTAGATTTTTTTAGAATATTTTGGTATAATTTTTCTAGGTGAGATTTATGAAAAATAAAATAAAAGTTAATAGATTAAGACTAGTAATAGTTATTTTACTTGTAATATTAATCATTGTAGGTATAGTAATTTTAGTAAAATGTCTTAGAAAAGATAATAAACAAGAGATAACTTTAGATGGAACAAATAATGTTATTGATGAAGGAAAAGTAATATCAAATTCACAAGATATAGAATATGACGGCAATCCATATAATGTCCCACAAGATTATACTCAGACTACAAATGAATATATAAATGAAACTGGAGATATTATTGATCAAAGTACATTAACAAATTTAAAGCAAGACATTGAGAATAAATTCAGAAGTATACCAAATGAAAAGTTAGGAATAAATGTAGATATGTCTAATATTAGTATTATGTTTAATCAAGTAACAACTACAATTGCAGAAAAAAATTGTTTAGTATTTGCTGTATATGAAGAAAAAGGAAATGAATCAAATTTTATATCTAAATATGCAATGTCAATAGATATGTCTGTATTATATAAGTTTGACTCTAACACATTAGTATACAATATGATAGAAATGTAGTTAAAAAAAGTACCGATAGTCGGTACTTTTTTTAACTTTCCCTAAGATAAATCGTTTGTGAATTGTATGCAAGAGAAACTTTATTTTTATTTAATATACTCATTATTTTATAATTTACTGTATCTAAATATGCCATATAATCTAAATAATTAATTATCGGAGTAAAGCATACTATTTTTAAATTATAACCATCGTCTTTTATATCGCTAAATTTAACAAATAATCCATCATTTAAAATATTTTGTTCGTTTTCTAAGTAAATTAAAATATCATTTTGAACGTCAGCTACTTTTTTTAGAGTAGTGCTAAATTCTAATACTAAATCTATATTAATTCTTCTTTTTTGAAGTCTACTCCAGTTAGTAATAGATGAATTTACTACTGTTGAATTAGGAATGGATACAACTGAGTTTTTGGCTTCTCTAATTCTAGTACTTCTAAAGGTAAATTCTTCTACACTTCCTTCGGTAGTGCCAACACAGATCCAATCTCCAACTTCAAATGGCTTATCTAATATTATCATTAATGCACCTAAAATATTTGAAGCAGTATCTTGAGCAGCAAGTGCTATTGCCACACCACTAATTCCAAGTCCAGCGATAAGACCGCTAATATTATATCCAAGTTCGCTAATTAGAATTACACCACCAAAAACATATATTAGGACTTTAAGTGATTTACAAATCATCCTTATCATTGCATCATTGGCTCTTGTAATTTTTTTTCTTAAATTTTTTTCAAATTTAGATTTTGGCGAAACAATATTGCCAAGAGAATAAGTACATAAAATGATAATTAACAATCTTAGAATTTTATTTATTATTGCTTTAAATCCTTCAGTTGGACCTAAAATCATTAGAGATATATATAGTCCTAGACTACCAAAGAAAATTCTTAGTGGCTTATAAAAACTATTAGATTTTATGTTTTCTTTTCCTTTTACTTTAAATATTTTAATAATTAAAGTAGAAAATAAACCTTTTAAAACATAAAAGCCAAAAAGAAATAATATAGCTATAATTAATTTTTTAATTGAGAATGAATTTACATCAAAAAAAGCTCCAAAAATATTCTTTACTTTTTCCATAAAATCCTCCTTGATATATAATAAATTATATATTATTAAAAAATTTTTTTCAATAAACAAATATAATTATTTATCTATATAAATATATTTTAGTAAAAAGCTAATTATATTTGACATATAATTGAAAAAAAAGGTAATTTAGTATATAATATACTAGACTAGAAAGGTGGCTATAGTATGCTAAAACTATATAATACTCTCACAAAAAAGAAAGAGGAATTTGAACCTCTAGATAAAGAAAATAATCTTGTTAGAATGTACTCATGTGGTTTAACTGTATATAATTATGCACATATTGGAAATATGAGAACCTATATATTTATGGATACTTTAAGAAAAGTTTTAAAATATGATGGATATAAACTAATGCATGTAATGAATATAACAGATGTTGGACATTTGGTATCAGATGCAGATGAAGGCGAGGATAAAATGGCTAAATCTGCAAGAGAACAAAATAAAAGTGTATACGAAATAGCAAAAATGTATACTGAAGCATATCAAAAAGATTTTAAAAAGCTAAATATAGAAGATACAGAAGTGTTAGCCAAAGCAACAGATCATATTAAAGAGATGGAAGAATATGTAAAAGAAATAATAAAAAATGGATATGCGTATGAGACATCTAAAGGAGTATATTTTGATACATCTAAAATTAAAGAATATGGAAGAATATTATCTAATAATGTAATAGAGGAATTAAAATCTGGAGCAAGAATTGAAGTAGATAAAGAAAAAAGAAATCCACAAGATTTTGCAATCTGGATTAAGGCACCAAAGGAACATATTATGAAATGGGATAGCTTTATGGGACTTTGTTATCCTGGTTGGCATATTGAATGTTCAGCTATGTCTAGAAAATATTTAGGTGATGTCTTTGATATACATACAGGTGGAGTAGATCATATTCCAATACATCATGAAAATGAGATAGCTCAGTCAATTGGTGCGACAGGACATATTCCAGCAAAAACTTGGATGCACGTAGAGTTTCTACAAATTAATGGTGGAAAAATGTCAAAAAGTTTAAAAAATGTTTATACAATTTCAGATTTAGAAAAAGAAGGAATTGAGCCATTAGCTTACAGATATTTTACTTTTTCAGCCCATTATAGAACAAAATTAAATTTTACATGGGATGCAATAAAATCTGCACAAGTTGCCTTAAATAGACTTAGAGAAGCTACTAAGCAACACAAAAGTGGAACTGAAAAAGCAGATGAACAAAAAATAGAAGAATATACACAAAGATTTGAGTCAGCAATAAATGACGATATAAATATGCCTCTTGCAATTGCTGTTGTTTGGGATGTAGCAAAAGAAAAAAATAAGTCTAGAGATTATTATGAATTGTTAATGAAGTTTGATAGCATATTATCTTTAGATTTGGACAAAGAAGAAAATACAATAGAATATCCAAAAGAAGTTGAAGAATTATTACACCAAAGAAAAATTGCAAGAGAAAATAAAGATTATAAATTATCAGATGAAATTAGAAATGAAATTAAAAAATTAGGTTATGATGTCAAAGATACAAGGCAAGGACAAATGATAGAAAAAATATAGGGGGAAACAAATGCCAATATTAGATTTTAATAATAAAGAGGAAGTAAAAGAATATGAAGACTTTATTTTAAATCGTGTAGGAACAAGTTTTATGCAGGATTTAAATTGGGGAAAAGTAAAAAATAATTGGAAACAAGAGGCTATATATTTAAAAGAAAATGGAAAAATTATTGCAGCTATGATGTTACTTGTACAAAAAATACCATTTCATTCAACAATAATATATTCACCTCGTGGTCCTGTTTGTGACGTTTATGATATTGATTTAGTAAATAAGTTAATAAAAGAAGCAGATCCTTTAGTAAAAAAGTATAATGCATGTATGCTAAAATTTGATCCACAAGTTCTTTATGATGATAAATTAGATAAAATGTATAAAAAAGCAAAATATAAAACAACAGGATACAAGCCTGATCCAGATTATTTAATTCAACCAGGACATAATATGGTTCTAAATATAGATGGAAAAACAGAAGAAGAACTTATGAAGAGTTTCGCAGAAAAAACAAGGTATAATATTAGACTTTCTGGAAGAAAAGGTGTCACTGTTAGATATTCAAGAACTAAAGAAGATTTAAAGAAGTTTTATGAAATATATAAAATAACAACAATTAGAGATAAAATTGGTTGCAGAGATTATGACTATTTTGAAAGAATGCTAGATGCGTATGATGAAACAAAACTAAGAATATATATAGCAGAACATGAGGGAGAAGCATTAGCTGCTGCAATTGCTACCAATATAGGTGGAGAATTATTTTACGTATATGGTGCTAGCTCTAATGTTAAAAGAAATTTAATGCCAAATTATGCTATGCAAATGGCAATGATAAGATGGGGATTAGAAACAAATTGCAAGACATATAATTTTGGTGGTGTTTTAAATTTAGATCCAAATAATGGATTATACAAATTCAAAATTGGATTTTGTAGAGAAGAAGGATTAGAAGAATATATAGGTGAAATAAACAAAGTATATAATCCAATTGTATATTTCATGTATACTGTTGGAATGCCACTTAAAAGGAAATTAGGTAGAAAACGCAAAAAATTAAAAACACATTAATACATATAAATTAACTCTTTGCATATTAATATAGTATGAGAATATGTAGAGAGTTAAAATTGTTTGGTAAAGAATTTTTAATAGATATAGTAGCAATTAGTATAATTGGCACTTTGTTACATTTTTTGTATGAATTTTCAGGCAAAAATTTTTTAGTTGCAATATTTAGTGCAGTAAATGAAAGTGTATGGGAACATATAAAAATTGCTGTAATACCAACATATATTGTAGCACTTGTTAAAATGTGGATAATTGAAGAAAGAAAATGTAATTTATGGTCGTCTTTATTTTTTAAAGTTATTACAATAATAATACTAATACCTACGTTTTTTTATAGCTATCAAGCAATAACTAAAATAGAGAGTGTAGTAATAGATATAATTATATTTTATATTAGCATAATTTGTTCAGAATTAATTGAATACATTGTTCAAAATAAATTTAAAATATCTTCAAAAAATGAGGACGTATTTAAGTATTTAAATCTTTTTATGATAATAACTTTTATAGTATTTACTTTTATACCACCTAGATTTGAAATATTTAAAGATAAAATAACAAATAAATATGGGATTTAAAGGAGGAAAATATGTCAAGACAAACTTGGAAGCCAGGTACATTAGTATATCCAGTACCTGCAGTATTAATTACATGTAAAGATGGTCAAAAAGAAAATGTATTTACAGTTGCATGGACTGGAACAATATGTTCTGATCCAGCAATGACGTATATTTCTGTTAGAAAAGAGAGATATTCATATGACATTATTAAAAATAGTGGTGTATTTTGCATTAATTTAACTACAGAAGAACTTGCATATGCAACAGATTATTGTGGAGTTAAGTCTGGAAAAAATGAAAATAAGTTTAAGGCGTTAAATTTGGAAATAGAAAAAGCATCTCAAATAGATGTACCAATAATAAAGAAAAGTCCTGTTGTAATAGAATGTAAAGTTGAAGAAATAAAAGAATTAGGTTCTCATGATATGTTTATTGCGAGAGTACTTGCTGTAGATGTAGATGAAAAATATATAGACGAAAATGGTAGATTTGATATGCAAAAATGTAAGTTGATAGCTTATTCTCATGGTCATTATTATTCACTAGGCGAACAACTTGGTAAATTTGGATTCTCAGTAAAAAAGAAATAAATTACAATAAAGATACTCAAACTTTGGGTATCTTTATTTGTTATTTTGTAAATAATATTTAATGGTGATAAAAAAATTATGAATGAAGAAATAGAAGCTATAAAATATTTAATGACAAACATTGAAATGCATAGATTAATTTTGAGAGATATGTATAAGAAAAAAGATGTTAAAGATTATATGTATAGTTTTATAAGATATCAAATGAGAGAATATACTAGATTTAGTGTTTCATTAAGAAGAATGCTAGAAATTAGAACTAAGAAAGCTGGAGGAACAAAAAATGCTGTTTTAGGTATTGCTGCAACTCTAGGAAATAATCGAAATACTTTAAAAAGTGTAGAAGATTATTTAGACTTTTTTAAAGAGGCAGCAAAAGTAAATGTAATGGATTTAAAAAGAATAAAAGAAAACTATAGGATAAGGAGTAAAAATGTACTTAATCTAATAGGAAGATTAGAAGAATTTGAAAAGAACAATATAGAAATTATCGAATCGTTTAATAATATTACATAAATATATAGATTTAATGTAAAAAAATCACATAAAATGTTGCATTTTTTAAATAATTATAGTATAATATAATCACTGTGAACTGAAGTGAGAGGGTGGCTAAAATCCTCTCACTTATGTTTAGAAACGAGGTATTAAATGAAAGTTGAAATCAAAGTAGGGGAATTAGTTGAACCAATAATAAATAATTTAGGTTTTGAACTTGAATATGTAGAATTTGTAAAAGAAGGTTCAAACAATGTTTTAAGAGTGGTCATAGATAAAGATGGAGAAAATCTGTGGGTAGATGATTGTGAAACTGTAAGTAGGGCAATTGAAGATATTGTAGACAATAATATCAAGCAAGAATATGTTCTTGAAGTTTCATCACCAGGTCTTGAAAGACAATTAAAGACATTAAAGTTATATAAGAAATACACAGGAAGAGAAATTCATGTAAAATTATTTAAAAAGCAAGATGACTTAAAGGAATTTAATGCAATTATAAAAGAAGTAAATGATGATGAGCAAAGCATATTAGTAGAAACAGAAGATAAAAAAGGTGTTAAATTACTTTTAAAATATATTGCTACTGCATATACTACTTATGATTTTAATACTGCATTAAAGGGAAATACAGACAATGTTAATTTAAATAAGTTAAATAAATTCAATAAAAATAAATAGATGGGGGAGTTAAAAAAATGAAGAGTGAAAAAATTAGTTCAAAAGAATTGTTTAATGCAATTGATCAAATTTATCAAGAGAAAGGAATAACAAGAGAATATTTAATTGATTCTTTAAAATCTGCTTTAAAAGTAGCATATAAAAGAGATTTTATTAATACTCATTGCTTAGATGAAAGAGAAGAAAGAAAAAAGACTAAAGAAGATGAACTTGTTAAATCAGAAGGTGCAGAAGAAAGAAAAGAAACAAAAAATGGATACTTAATACCACAAGATATTGATGTTGAAATTACTGAACAATCAATAAAAGTATATTGTGTAAAAGAAGTTGTTGAAAAAGTTGAAGAAAAAGAACAAGGAGTTAAAATATCACTAGAAGATGCTAAAATGATTTCTAAAAAGGTTAAGCTTGGAGACTCAGTTAAAGTTGAAGTTACTCCAAAAAACTTTGGAAGAATTGCAGCATCAACTGGAAAAAATATTTTAATTCAAAAAATAAATGAAGCAGAGAAAAATTTAGTATATACTCAATATGCAGATAAAGTTGGTCAAATAATAGTTGGAACGGTTCAAAAAACTGAAAAATATGGAATAATTGTAGATCTTGGAAGAGTTGAAGCATTAATTCCTACATCAGAGCAAATTAAAACTGAAAAATTACAACCACATCAAAAAATAAAAGCTTTAGTAACAAATGTTGTAAATGAAACAGGAATATCATCACCAAAGATAACATTATCTAGAAAGAGTGAAAATTTTGTTAGAAAACTATTTGAAAATGAAGTTCCTGAAATTATGGACGGAATTGTAGAAATAAAAGATGTTGCTAGAGAAGCTGGAAGTAGAACTAAAATATCTGTATGGTCAAATGATGAAAATGTTGACCCTGTAGGAAGCTTAGTTGGTAAAAAAGGTATGAGAATACAACCAATAATTGATGAATTAAATGGTGAGAAAATAGATGTAATACCATATAGTGAAGATGTACCAAGTTATATAATAAATGCTATATCACCAGCACCAATACTTGCAATAGATATTAATGACGAAGAAAAAATTGCAACAGTTGTTGTACCAGATGATGCTTTAGTGTTTGCAATTGGTGCAGGCGGACAAAATGTAAGATTAGCTGCAAAATTAACTGGTTGGAAAATAGATATTAAGACAGAAACACAAATAAAAGAAACAGTAGTAGAATAGAAAAAGGTGATTTAATGATACCTATTAGGTGCTGTATTGCATGTAAGACTAGGAAGAATAAAGAAGATTTTATTAGAATTGTAGCAGATAAAGAAAAAAATGCTATAATAGATATAAATCAGAATATCAATAGTAGAGGGATATATATTTGTAAAGATAAAAAATGTATTAATAATCTACAAAAAGCTATATTAAAGAATAGAGTTAATTTAAAAATTAATGTGGATTTAGATAGTATATTAGGAGTATTAAAAGAATTGGGGGAAGAAATTTGGGAAAATTAAAAGTATATGAATTAGCTAAAATGATGAATTTATCTAATACTGAAATGATAGATAAATTAAATAAAATGGGAATAGAAGTAAAATCTCATTTGTCAACACTTGAAGAAAGTGACGTTGAAAAAGTAAAAGGAAGTACACAAAAAACTGCTAAAGAGGAAAAGAAGCAAGAGCAAGTACATATTATTAGAAGAAATGTAAGAGTTATTAATACTAGTGAAGAAGGAAAAGAAGTAAATGAAATTACAACCAATGTGTCTGGAGATATTAAGAAGTCTCATCAAAGTTCAAGTAATAAACCTTCAACTAGTAATAATAAAAATAATAATAATTTACAAAATAAAAATAGAAATAATTCTTATGATAGAAGAAATAGATTTCAAAATAATAGAAATAATATAGTTATTACAAGAAACGGTAAACCAGTCGAAAAAGCAGAGCCTGTAGTACCAGAGAAAAAAGTAGAAGCAGTTGAAAAACCAGAAGTAAAGAAAGAGATTATAGAAGAAGTAAAACCTGTAATTAAAAAAGAAGAAGTAAAAGAAGTAAAAAATGAAATAAAAGTGAGCGAAAATAATATGGAAAAAAATAGTACACAAATATCAAAAAATAATGATAATACTGCAAAAAATACTAGAAATGCAAATTCTAGACCAAATAACTATAATAATAGAAATAATAAAGAAAATAGAGATGGTAACTACAAAAAGAATAATAATTATAATTCCCAAAATAACCCAAATTATAATAGAAATTCAAATAGTAGAGATAATAATGGCAGAGATAATGTAAAAGACTTCAAAAGAAATAATAACTTTTCTCGTAATGATCAAAATGGTGATAGACCACAAAGAAATAACTTTAGAAGAGATCAAAGACAAAATTCAGATAATACTTCATATCAAGTAAATAAATTTATTAAACAAGCTGAAAAAACTATAGTTGAGCAAAAAGAATCTAGAGAATATAATTCTGTTAATATTGATAGAGATAAGAAAAAATATAATGAGAAAAACTCAGCAAATTTAGAAAATAGAAAAGAGAAAATAGATAAAAATAAATTAAGAGAAGAACATTCTAGAGTTTCTACAGGAAGACTTAGAGGAATGGAAATAAGTCAAGAAGGCCTAATGGATTTATACGAAAGAGATAGTGATTTATCTAGAAAAGGTTCTGGAAAGAAAAAGAATAAAGCTCAAAAAGTAGAAATGAAGCAAACTAAAATAATACCTATGACAGAAGTTAAACTTCCAGAGACTATGACTGTAAAAGAGTTTGCTGAAGCAATAAAGAAACAAGCATCAGAAGTAATTAAAAAATTATTTTCAATGGGAATAATGGCTACTGTAAATCAAGATATAGATTTTGATACTGCATATTTAATTGCAAGCGAATTTGGAATTACAGCAGAAAAAGAAGTTGTTGTAACAGAAGAAGATATATTATTTGATGACAGCGAAGATAAAGAAGAAGATTTAGTACCTAGACCACCTATAGTTGTTGTTATGGGACACGTAGATCATGGTAAAACATCACTTTTAGATAGATTAAGAAAAACAAATGTAGTTGAAGGAGAAGCTGGTGGTATAACACAACACATAGGAGCATATAAAGTTAAAGTTAAGGATAGAGAAGTATGCTTTTTAGATACACCAGGACATGAAGCATTTACTGCTATGAGAGCAAGAGGAGCACAGATAACAGATATTGCTATAATAATAGTTGCTGCAGATGACGGTATTAAGCCACAAACCGTTGAGGCTATAGACCATGCTAAAGCAGCAGGAGTAAGCATTCTTGTTGCAATAAACAAAATAGATAAACCAGGTGCTAATGTTGAAAGAGTAAAACAAGAATTATTAGAACATGACTTGGTTCCTGAAGAATGGGGCGGAGATACAATATGTGTTCCTATTTCTGCTAGAACTGGTGAAGGAATAGATAATTTACTTGAAATGTTACTTTTAATTGCAGATATGAAAGATTTAAAAGCAAATCCAAATAAACAAGCTAAAGGTACAGTAATTGAGGCTAGACTAGATAAAACAAAGGGAACAATAGTATCAATGCTTGTTCAAAGAGGACAATTAAATGTTGGTGATACAATAGTGGTTGGAGATATGGTAGCAAAAGTTCGTGCTATGAAGGACGATAAAGGTAGAGCAGTTAAAGCAGCAGGGCCATCTACTCCAGTTGAAATATTGGGATTATCTCATGTACCTCAAACAGGAGATGTTTTCTATGAAGTTGAAAATGAAAAGGTTGCAAAACAGTTAATTGAAAAGAGAATTGCAAAACAAAGAATGGATCTTATAAAACAAGGAAGTAAGATCACATTAGATGATTTGTTTGGTCAAATAAAACAAGGTAAAATTAAAGAGTTAAATATTATAATAAAAGCAGATGTTCAAGGATCTGTTGAAGCAATGAAAGATTCATTATTAAAATTATCTAATGATGAAGTAAGAGTAAGAATATTACATGCTTCAACTGGTGGAATAAAAGAATCAGATGTAACACTTGCATCAGTATCTAATGCAATTATCATTGGATTTAATGTTAGACCAGAGGCAGCTGCAGAACAACAAGCAAAGAAAGAAAAAGTAGATATGAGACTTTATAGCGTTATATACGATGCTATAAATGATGTTGAAACTGCCCTTAAAGGAATGATGCCTAAAAAATACAAAGAAGTTAAATATGGTACAGCTGAAGTTAGAAAAATTTTCAAAATTACAGGTGTTGGTATTGTTGCAGGATGTTATGTAAAATCTGGTAAGATAGTTAGAGGAGCAATGGTAAGACTTGTAAGAGACAATATTGTGCTACTTGAAATAAAAATTGATTCTTTAAAAAGAGAAAAAGATGATGTAAAAGAAGTAAATGAAAATTACGAGTGTGGTATTAAACTTGAAAATTATAGTGACATTAAAGAAGGAGACATATTTGAGTGCTTCACAATGGAAGAAGTAAAATAGGAGGAAATATATGCAAAGACACGAAAGATTAGAACAAGACGTTAAAATCGCATTAAGCGATATAATTATGAATGAAGTTAAAGAACCATCTGTTACAGGACTTATTTCTGTAACAGATGTGAAAATAACTCCTGATCAAAAATATGCTAAAGTTTATGTAAGCATATATGGAAAAGGAAATAAAAATAAAGTAATTGATGCTTTGAAAAAAGCAACAGGCTTTATTAAAAAAGAGCTTGGTAGAAGAGTCAGAATGAGAAATATGCCAGATATTACTTTTGAACTAGATAATTCAATGGAATATGGTGAACATATGGATAGAGTTATAAAAGAAGTAATAGATAAAGATAATATGAATAAATAAATTTTAATATGTTTGGGGGGATTGTATTGTTTAAAGAAGCAAAAGAAATAATAGATAATTCAAAATCTGTATACATAGTAGCACATATTAATCCAGATGGTGATGCAATAGGTTCTACATTTGCTATTTATTTAGCACTAAAAAAGATAGGAAAACAAGTGCATGTAATTATGCCGTCGTATTCAACAGTATTTGAATTTTTACCAGAAGTGAATACAAGTGTTAAATGTGTTGAAGATGATGAATACGATTTATTAATAGCATTGGATTCAAGTGACTATACAAGACTTGCCATGAGTATTGATGATTACAATAAAGCTAAGAAAGTAATAATGCTAGATCATCATCAGGTATCTAGACCTTATGGAGACTTTAGATATATTAATGATAATAAATCTTCAGCAAGTGAGATAGCATATTTATTTATTAAATATTTAGGAATAGAAATAGATAAAGAAATGGCTACTTTACTTTATACTGGAATTATGACAGATACAGGTAGCTTTAATTATTCAAATGCAAATTCAGATACTTTTAGAGTAACAGCAGATTTATTAGACTGTGGAGCAGACTCTGTATATGTTTGTAAAAAATTGAACGATACAATGAAAGAAGCAAAATTAAAGCTTATTGCCAAGACTATAGATAATATGGAAGTACTTTATGATGGAAAAATGAGATATTCTTATGTTAGTTATGAAGAAATTAAAAATCTTGGAATAAATGACGAAGATTCAGAAGGAATGACAAATTATCTAAGAGCAGTGGAAGGAACAGAAATTGCAGTATATGTTAGAGGCAGAAGTGACGGAACTAATAAAGTTAGTATGCGTTCAGGCGGAAAATTAGACATTTCTAAAATTGCTATAGAATTCGGCGGCGGTGGACATCCTAGAGCTGCTGGTTATACTATGAAAGAGGATGTTGAAGTTGAAAAAGAAAAACTAATAAAAGCAGTAGGAGAGATGTTATAATGATAGTACCACAAACAAAAAATGGGATTTTAAATATAGATAAGCCTCAATGCATTACTTCACATGACGTAGTAGATGCAATAAGAAAAATATTTCCAGATCAAAAGGTTGGACATACTGGAACTTTAGACCCACTAGCTACAGGTGTTTTGCCTATTTGCATAGGAGAAGCTACAAAATTAAGTGATAAATTAATTAGTGAATCAAAAAAATATAGTGTAAAAATGTTACTTGGTGTTGAAACAGATACTTATGATATTACTGGAAGAATAGTATTTGCAAGTATTGTTAATAAAGATGAAATATACATAAAAGAAAGAATAAAACGATTTATTGGAAAGCAACAACAACTTCCTCCAAAGTATTCGGCTATTAAAGTTGATGGAAAAAAACTTTATCAATATGCAAGAGAAGATAAAGATGTTGATATTAAACCTAGAGAGATAGAAATATATAGTATAGATAATATAAAAATAGATTTAGAGTCAAAAGAAGTTGCATTTGATGTTGCGTGTTCTAAAGGTACATATATTAGAAGTCTAGTAAATGATATTGGTAAAAAAATAGGCTGTGGTGCTACTATGACTGAATTAAGAAGAACACAAACAGGCAACTTTAAAATAGAAGATAGTATTCCATTATATGATTTTTTAAAACTAGATTATCTAAATATGCTAGATAGAATTATATCAATAGAAGATTATTATGAAGAAAATAAAAAAATTACATTATCAGATGATGAATTAAATAAATTTTTAAATGGCGTAAAAATAGAAGTAGAATCTTCAAATCAAATTGTACGTGTATACAATAAAAACAGATTTATAGGACTTGGAAATATTGAAGATAGAAATTTAAAGAGATTTATTGTAGAATAAAAAAATAAAGCAATGTATTAACCTACATTGCTTTATTTTCTTTATTATCAATTTTATTTTTCTTCTTATTCTTTTTTTCTATTTTTAATTCTTTTTGACGTTCTTTTATAGCTAATTTTTGTTTCTTTATATCTTCTTTAATTTTTTGGATTTCAGACTTAAATTCATTAATTTGTGCTTTAAATCCTTTAAATTCCAAGTCTGGAAAAGCTTCAAGAATTCTTTCAATTTGATAATTTCTTTTACTAGCAATATTTTTCCTAATTTCACTTAATTCCTTGGCTAAATCGAACTCGGATAGCTTACTTTGTAACGATTTTTTTGCTTTAAGCATTTCAGCAGATTCCTTAAGTGCTGTTAGGCGTTCCTTTAGATTTAATAATGTTGCAATAGTAGAGCCCGTATCAATTCCCATAATAGTAATAAGTGCTAAAGAAATTAATTGAAGCAATTCTATCGGAATATTTAATACAAAGCTAGATAATATTGGATGAACTAAATAAGTTAATATAATTCCTAACGCAGCAAATTCAAGTGAGTTTAAAAGACAAATTCTACCATTTATATTAAATTTCCTATTAGAATAATCCCACCATTTTGCATTAAAAATTTTTTCAAGTAAAAAGCTTGTAATATATTCTAAGAGCGATGTAAATATCATTCCTAGAAAGAATACTTTAATTGGTGAATCTATAAAATTGCTTAAAAAAGCTATTATTAGTAACGAACCAAATCCATATATAGGACAATATGGTCCAAATAGAAAACCTCGATTTGTCCATTTACCATCAAGCATCCTACAATATAATGTTTCAAGAATCCATCCTAAAACACTATATATGAAAAAATATATAAAAAAAGTAAAAAATTCAGACATTTTTACCACCTTGAAATATATTATATAAAATCAATAACTAAAAGTCAAACAAGAAAAAATAAATTAAAAAATTGTATAAAAAAATATCTATGAGAAAAAATAATAATAAACAAAAAAAATGGAGGAAAAAGGTATGAAATACAAAAGGTATTTTTTTATTATAATTATATTTAGTATGTTAATTTTTGCACCAGCTAAAGTTATAGCATTAACTTCAGGCGCAGCTAAGTTTGATACACTATATATTAGTATACCAGAACATGATGCTGTATATGGTTCACCTGCAATATACTATTATACACTTGACGGTGCAAAAGCGTATTGCTTGGAAATGGCGGTAAAAGTTATTAAGACAAATTATGAAGGATATCCATATAGTGATCCAAGAATAGCTTATGCGCTTATTGCAGATCATGGATATACATGGAATGATGCTGCAGATTTCCAAATAAGGCAGGCTGTTATTTGGGCATTACTAGGTCAAATAAATATTGAAAATCTACAACCTGGAGATCCAGGATGTGTTCAAGCTGCCAAAAATTTATATTATGCAGCAGCATCATATAGTGGAAACGTAGAAGCTCCTAATATTTCAACTAATACAATAGATTTTAATATAGAAGGAATGCAATATGTTTCTAATCCAATTACAGTCACAAAAGCAGCAAATAATGAGTATTATGATATTTCTTTAAATGGATTTCCAAATGGAACATATATTACAGATATGAATGGAAATTGGATGCAAACAGGTGGAATTTCTTGGGATAGTACTTTCCAAGTAAGAATACCACTTGAAGTTATAACTTATGATATTAATTCAATAGATATGTATGCTAATGCTGTAGGAACAGTATATAATACTACAACTGCATATAATTCAACTGGCCCACGTTCTCAAGCATTATTGTCTACTAATGTAAGTTCTTCAACTAACTCTTCTCCAAATAGATTTTATCTAGCCAGATCTATTATTGCAGTTGGAAATTTAGAAGTGAAAAAGACAGATGAATATGGAGAGCCTATTCCTCAAACTACCTTTCAAGTTTCAAATGGAACAACAATCCAGACACAAGTTACTGATTCAAATGGTATTGCAAGATTTACGGATTTGCCAGCAGGCACATATACAGTGACTGAAACAAGTGCTGCAAATGGATATTTTAACGATAGAGTAGATATATCAGTAAATGTAATAACTGGAATTACTATTTCAGCAAACAAAGCAAATAAAGAGTCAAAGGGACATATAAAAATAACAAAGACAGATAGTGAAACATTAAATGTACCACAAGGTGACGCTACACTTGCAGGAGCTATATATAAGATTTATGCTAAAGGAGATATTTATGCTCAGAATAAGAAGACTTTGCTATATAACGATGGTCAGGAAGTGGCAACCTTAACAACAGGAGAAAATGGAGTTACAAATACTATTGATTTACCAATTGGAAAATACTATTACAGAGAGGAAACTCCATCAAATGGATATAATTTAAATGATGAAGAAGTAAGTTTCAGTGTAGATTTTAAAAATCAAAATATTGAATTTGAGGATAAGACATTTACTACTCAAGAAGACGTTAAGAAAAATGATATTGAAATAATAAAAAAGTTACAAAGAACAGATTCTACACCACAGACAAACTTGGCTGGAGCTAAGTTTACAGCTACCCTAAAAAGTGATAGAACTAAGGTGTACTATTCAAATGTAACTGATGAAAATGGATATTGCATAATAAGAGATCTACCTTTTGGAACTTACGAAGTTGAAGAAATTCAAGTACCAGATAAAGCATTAAAAATAGATAATTTTGATGTAACAATTGATCAAGACTCATCTGAAAGAGCTCCTTATAGATATACAAAAGAAAATGTAGCTAAGAAAATGCAAATAACAATATATAAAGAAGATAAAGAAACTGGAAGAATGACTCAAGGTGATGCAAAACTAGAAAATTCAGAATATACAATATATAGAGATGAAACATGTACTGATGCCGTTGAGACTGTTACAATAAGAAAACAAGACGATGGAAGCTATAAAGCTACAACAGGAAATTATTTGATTGGAACATATTATATAAAAGAAACAAAAAGACCAGAGGGATATTTAATAGACGATACTGTACATAAGGTTGAACAGCTAGGAGTAAATCAAAATGAAGAGTTTTCTTATCATGATATTACTTCAACAGAAATGGTTGAAAAAGGAAATATTTATATTGTTAAATATCAGCAAAACAATACAAATTTTGAAGAAGGCTCAACAACTAAAAATCCTGCAACTGGAGTAGAACTAACTTTAAGCTTAAATTCAAATCCTGATACTAAATATACTTCAATAGTAAATGATATAGGATATGCAGAATTTACAGATATTCCTTATGGATGGTATACAATTACAGAAACAAAAAGTTTACCATATATAGATATAATGGATCCACAAGATGTATATATAGCCAAAGACAAACAACAATTACATTATATAGTTGAAGATCCAAGAAGAGGAAGAGAGCTAAAGATTGTTAAGAAAGACTCTGAAACAGGAAATATTATTCCACTTTCTGGTGCAACATTTAAGGTATGGGATGTTTCTGCCAAAAGGTATATAAAACAAACATATAATTATCCTACACAAGTTGAAATAGATGAATTTGTAACTTCAAATGATGGAACACTTATACTTCCAAATGAATTAATTCCAGGTGAATATGAGTTAGAAGAAGTAACTGCTCCATATGGATATACTTTAAACACTACAAGAATTTCATTTACAATTGATGCTACAACTCCTGAAAACCCAGAAATTCAAAAGACTATTACTGTAGATTTTCCTGATACTGCTCAAAAAGCAAGAGTAGTAGTATTTAAAAAAGGTGAAGTACTATCTAGTACCATAAAAGAAGGCGAAATAACAAGACCAACTTATGAAGAAAAAGGGCTTGAAGGAGTTGAATATACAGTTACTGCTGCGGAAGATATTATTACTCCAGATGGAACAATTAGAATGCATGCAGGAGATAAAGTAACATTTAAGACTGATTCAAGTGGAATTGGTAAATCTGAGGATTTATATTTAGGTAAATATACAATTAGAGAAAGTGCAACAAAAAGTGGATTTTTGATTCAAAGTGAAGAAGTTCCATTTGTACTTGAATATAGAGGCCAAGAAGTAAATATTTATGATAAAAATTTAGACTATATTGATGTAAGACAAAAGTTTGATTTAAAACTAAAGAAAAGTTTACAAAAGCCAATTTATGACAATTTGCTAAAAGATGCATATAAGGATGTGGAATTGGGAGTATATACAAGAGAACCATTAACAGATTACTCAGGAAAAGAAATAATAGGAAAAGATGTTCTAGTAGATATAATTAAAGTTAATGTTGATGGAAACTCAACAGGAAACTATGATTTACCACAAGGAAAATACTATATTAAGGAAAAATCTACAAATGAAAATTATAAATTAAATGATATCAAATATAATTTTGATTTTATTAGTACAGATGATATTACACCAGTAATAGATGTTAATATAAACGATATCATAGTAGATGACTTAGATCAACTGGGTAAATTTAGATTATATAAATATGCAAGAGAAAATAAAAATATTATAGAAAGAGTGGCAGACTTCTTTAGTGGAAGTAATACAGATAGAACACATGCTTTAGCTGGTGCAAAATTTAAGATATACTATGACGATAATGGAGAGGCTAAAGAATTAGTAACAAAAGATGGGACTATTGAATATACAACAGATATAAATGGCGAAATAAATATAGAAAATCTTCCTTTTGGCAAATATTATTATAAAGAAATATCAGCTCCAAAAGGATATGAGATAGATGATACATTATATTCATTTGAAATAACAAAAAATCATATAAACGAACCTTTAAGAGTTGAAGTGTCAAATAAATTAATTGATATTAAATTATTCACCAAAACAGATGCATTTAATTCTCAGATAATTCCAGATTGTGAATTTGAAATATTAAATGAAAATAAAGAGGCGATATATAAAGATAAGACGGATGAAAATGGCGAATTTTACATGCCTATTGACTTACTTGAAGTTGGAAAGATATATTATTACAAAGAAACAAGTGCTCCAGATATATATGATTTAAATGATGAATTACATGAATTTACACTAAATGATGATCAAACTGTAAGTATTACAAAAGTAGAAAATTTAAGAAAAACAACTACTGTTAAGCTAACCAAAACAGATTTCTTAGGAGGTCAAAAAATTCCAAATTGTAAATTTGAACTAAAAAGTCTAGAAACAGATTATAGTATTGAGGGAACAACAGACGAAAATGGAGAATATTATTTTGAAAATGTTCCATATGGAGAATATACTTATACAGAAATTAGTGCTCCTAAGGAATATAGAATAGATACAACTCCTCATAGAGTTAAAATAGATGGTAACACATCTGAAATAAATGTTTCAAATGAAATGATAGTGAATACATCAGATATAAATGTAATGTTATTTAGCATTGTATTAATTATAAGTGCTATTGGTATATGCTTTATAGTATATAAAAACAAAGATAAAATAAGAGAATATATGACAAACAAAAAGTAAAATAAACAATTTGAAAATATTCCCAGAAATGGGGATATTTTCTTTGTTATATTATACGTGAAATATTGATGAAATTAATTTGTAATAAAATGTAATAAATTGTTTTAAAAAGGTAAATTTTAAAAATATGTGGTTGAAAATAGAAAATCTTAATGATATGATTTTAGTATCAAGAAATAAATAGAGTTTATTTTTTGTTAGAAAAATAAAAAAAAGAAAGGGAGAGGATATATGAAAATAAGTAAGCTTAAATATGTATTTGCTTTTGTACTTTTAGTTGCAATATCAGTAGTAAGCGCTAATGTGCAAGCAGTTACAATGCCTAATAACGGACAAATAAAATTAAGCACTATTATTCAATCACAGCTTTCTGCAATAGTTGATGGAGATGAGCCTTCAACAGTAGTTGTAGATAAAACAGTAACATCATTTAATACTGAATATAATACAACTATACTTGGAGTACCTATGAATCCAGTACAAGCCTATACTTTAAAGGTTAGAAGTGCTGGTTTAAGCATGAAAGGTTACAGCTTAAATCCAGGAACAGTTGCAACACAAGATGCTGAATTTGAATATGCTGGAACAAGTTCTAATGTAAGAGTTGGTCTTGGTCTTGCATTTGGTTTGAACTATCTAAGTCCAATGCAATTAGATAATCAAGCTGCATTAGATTATTATACTAAAGCTTATTCACATGCTACACAAGTATATATTTGGTTAGCAAATAACAATGCTTTAGGAACAGCACAAGAAGATGCTGCAAAAGCTACTTTAAGTGGAACAGAATATGATAGATATACATATATCAGAAATTCTGTAGAACAATCATTATTAAAACCTTCATATATGTATAATACAGAAGCTGAAGCAGTAGCAAATCCTATAGAAATGGGATGGAGCGAAACAAATCAGAGATATGAAGTAACAATGTATGACAATAATAGCCTAGATACAATGGCTCTAGTTAATTTAGCTGTTCAACCAGGTTCAGGAATAAGCTATAGTAAAAATGGAAATCAAATTACTTTCTATTCTACTGAACAAGTTGGATCTGCAAGCAATCCTGCAACAGTTAAAGTTACTAAATCAATAAATGGTGGTAGATATGTTGCTGGAATTGCAAGCTTAAAAGATGGAACTAATAGCTTTACATATTTGACAGGAGCATCATATAATAATAATGCATACTATGTAAGTTTCTATACAAATGCTTTAAGAGTTAAAGTTGTAAAAACATTAAATGGTAGTGCACAAAATTCTAATACTGGTGATGCTAGTGTTAAAGGAGCAAGATATGGCGTATATTCAGATGCTGGTTGCACACAATTAGTTGAAGAATTAACTACTGATGCTAATGGTCAAGCAATAACAAATCCACTTGAATATAAAGATTATTATGTAAAAGAAATAAGTGCATCTGAAGGATGTAAAATAAATACTGCAACAGTTACTGCAGCTGCAGCATCTGCTCAAGTTGAAGCAAATGGTCAAAGAGTAGTAACAGTTACTTCAGGTGAAGATGTAATTTATGGTGGATTTAGAATGATCGTTTCAAATAGCCCAGATTTAAGTGGAAGTACAACAAAAGTACCTTCAGTTGGTTCTGAAATTACATTAACATTAGATAGTGATCCTGCTCAAAAATATGTAACAATAGTAGATGAAAATGGATATGCAGAATTTACAAAAATACCTTATGGTCATTATACATGTACTGAAACTAAGAGACCACAAGTTGAAGGTAGTGAAAAATTAGATCTTATGGATCCAATGGGAATATTTATAAATTCTGAAGAAACATATATATATTCTAAAATTGTTAATACTGAAGTTGCACAAAGATATGTAAAAATCTTAAAAACAGATGTTGAATCAGGAAAATTAGTAACTGGTTCTGAAACTACATATAAAGTAGTTAACTCAAAAGGAGAAGTGGTTTCTCAAAAAACTATGTATCCAAAAGAGCAAGTTCTAGACGAATTTGTAACAGCAGATAAAGATGCAATATATGGTTATGTTGTATTACCAGAAAAATTACCAGCTGATACATATAGAGTATATGAAGTAAATGCTCCAGAAGGATATTACAACCAATCTCTTGTTACTGGTCAACCAATAGCAACATTTACAGTTGAACCAAACACAACAGAAGATTATGATAGAAATCAAATGGTTGTAGTTGAAACTTCAAACAAAGCTCAAAAAGCAAACTTAACTATAAGTGTAACAGGTAATGTTTTAACAGGAACAAATACTCAAGAAGCTTATGGTCAAAATAATGTTAAACGTCCAGCTTATGCATCTCAACCAATACCAGGAGCAAAATACCAAGTAATTGCAAATGAAGATATTGTAACTGGTGACGGAGTTGTTCACTTTAAAAAGGGACAAGAAGTATATACTGGTACAACAGATGCATCAGGATTATTAACAACTAAATTATATATTGGTTCATATACTATCAAGTTAGTTTCTGTACCAGAAGGATATGTATTAGATCAAGCTGACAGAACAATAGATGTTGAATATCAAGGACAAAGAGTTGAAGAATTTAACCTTCCAACAGAAAGATATACTCTAACAAGACAAGATTATGATTTAGAAGTATCTAAAGTATTTGAAGGACTAAACTTCTATAGACCATCTCATGTTGAACCAGCTTCAGAAAATGAAAATGATGAACCATATGAAGATATAGTTGTTGGAATATATGCAGCTGAAGACATTAAAAATGTTAAAGGAACTGTTGTAATTCCAAAAGATACATTAGTTGATGTTGTAATATTTGATGATGATGGAAATGGAATATTTGCTTCTGAATATCCAATGGGCAAATTCTATGCAAAAGAAATTGCAACAAATGAAAACTATGAATTATCAGATGAAAAATATGCATTTGAAACTAAACCAACAGATAATACTTCTGAAAGATTTACAGTAGATGTTGGAGAAATAGTAAACAAAGCTAAGAAAGAAACTAAATTTACTCTTACAAAAATTGAAGAAGTTATAATAGATGATGATGAATCAGGATTAGAACGCATGCTATCTAAAATAGGCGAATTCGCAGAAGGAATTCTTGAAGGAATTTTAGCAGATGTTGAAGAAACAACAGATGTTACAAGACTTCCAAATGCTGAATATGAAGTATACTATTTAGATGAAGATGGAAAATATTATCCATTACTTGAAAAAGTAGGAGAAGAATTTGTAAATGTTGTTCGTACAACAGATGAAAATGGTGAAATTGTAATTGAAGGTCTTCCATTTGGAAGTTATGCTGTAAAAGAAATTAAAGCACCAAGATATTATGATTTAGATACTAAATTATACAGATTCTCATTAGATACAACTGAGAAAGAAACAGAACTAGTATTACAAGATGCACGTACTATTGTTTATGTTTCAATGGCTGTTGTTGATGAAGATGGAAATAAACTTGAAAATGTTAAAGTTCAATTAGTTGATCCTGAAACTAAAGATGTTGCTTACGAAGTAGAAACTGATGAATACGGAGTAGCAATGTTTGATGGAATAAGAGCAGGAAGATATATTAGACAAATTGCTGGTCTAGCAGATATGTATGTTGTTCCTGAAGCAAAGGAATTCTATCTAGAAACTGATACAGAAGTATTACCTTATGAAATTGAAATTGAATATGAAGATGAAGACGGAGAAATTGTAGAAGATACAATGGAAATTGAAGTTGTTGAAATCGTTAAAGTTAAATTCATAAGAGGAAAAATATTAATTAATAAAACAGATGATGAAACTGGTGAAGTTGTTCCAGAATGTTTATTCAGAATAACTAACGAAGCTGGTGAAGTTGTTGCAGAAGCAAGAACAGATGATAATGGTCAATTACTAGTAGCTGGTCTAAGATATGGAAAATACTATGTTGAAGAAATTGAAGCTGCTGAAGGATATGATAAATCTGATTTAGTATATGAAGTAACAATTACTGAAGATGGTAAAACATATGTAGTTGACTTTACAAATGTTCCAACAGGAGATATTGCAGTAGCTCTATATGCTATAATTGCAATGGTATCTGTAGCTGCAATTACAGTTACTGTTAAAAAATTAAGAAAAAACTAATTGGAGCTTAAATAAAAAAATGAAGGTAAGAAAATTACCTTCATTTTTTTTATGTTGTATGAAGAATGTAACTATGATATAATCATAAATAGGAGGGGGTTAATATGGATATAATTGTACAAGGTGAAGGAAAGAAATTTTACAAACCAACTGAAGTTATAATAAGTATTAATTTTTATGATAATGAAAAAACTTATGAGGAAGCTTTAGAGAAAGGAAGTAAAAACGTTGAAATTTTTATTGAAAAAGTATTGAATTCATTAAACATTAATAAAGATGAACTTAAAACTAGAAATTTTAGAATATCACATAATATAAGATATGATTTTCAAACAAAAAAGAATGTAGATAATGGTTTTGATTATAACCAAAATGCAACATTAAAACTAGATTATAAAATGGAATTAATAGCTGAGTTTATGGAAAAAGTATCAGAACTTAAAAGCCCACCTAAATATAATATGACTTTTAACGTTAAAGAAAAAGAAGATGCTAAAAAAGAAGTAATGGCTGAGGCATATAATAAAGCAAAAGAAAAAGCAGAAATTATTGCAGCAGCTGCAGGAAAAAAATTAAAAGATTGTGTAAAGGTGGATTTTAGACCATTTGAAGAAAGAGTAATATCTAATAGTCGTTTATCAGATTCAGACTTATTGGGTGAAAAAGAAATGTGTGGCTTACTTCATAAAGAAAGAGCTTCAACAAGTGATGTTATACAAAATATATTTACTCCTGAAGACGTAGAAATAAGTGAGACATTATATTGTTTATGGATAGCAGAATAAATGAAGGAATGAAATTTCCTTCATTTTTTTGCATAAAAAAAGTAGCTATATAGTTATAAAGCTACTTATACTGTTCAAATAATTTTTTATCTTGTTGCTTTTGTGCTTGACGATTGAAATCTTTTTTAGATTTGTGTGCACCTGCACCTGTCATTTTACATGTTGCAAAAGGTGAACGTACACTCTTCATAACATCAAGCATAGAAATTGAATTCTTAGTTTTTTTCTTTTTAGACATATAATCACCTCCAAAATTTTATTAGTATTAAAAATATATAATAATTGTATATATTATATCATAATGTTTACATAAATTCAAGAAGAGCCTTAAATAGAATTTGACAATAAAAATTATTCATGTTATAATCAAAAAAATAAAATTTTGAAAGGAGGATTTAAACATGATAAACGTAGCAGTAACTAATTCTATATTAGCACTGATTACTCTCTTATTATTATCAAATAATATAGAGAGCGTTTTTCGTGTTTAAATTAAATATATATTTAAATAATAAAAGTTATACCAAAATTCTAAAAAAATTAAAATATAACTAAATATGAACGAATTAGAGCATCTCTATATTGTTTTATACAATTAATAGAGGTGCTCTTTTGTTATATAAAAAGGGGGAATTGAAAATGTATCTTAAACGACTCTGTTTAAATTATATTATTGAAAAAGATATATTAAATAAAGAAGGGAAGAAATATTATGAAAAACTTTAATAGATATAAAAAATTATATGATTGGAAAAAGCCTAAGAATAGAATATGGATGGACAATGAGATAAGTCATGCTCCAATATGGTGTAGCGTAGATTTAAGAGATGGAAATCAAGCACTTGCAAATCCAATGACATTAGAAGAGAAAGTTAAGTTTTTTGAACATTTAGTCAAAATTGGTTTTAAAGAGATAGAAATTGGATTTCCAGCAGCATCAGATACAGAATATCAATTTACTAGATATTTAATTGAAAATAATAAAATACCAGATGATGTAAAAATTCAAGTTTTAACTCAGTCAAGAGAAGAAATTATTTCTAAGACTTTTGAAGCATTAAAAGGAGCAAAAAATGCAGTTGTACATTTATATAATTCAACCTCAAAGATTCAAAGGGAAGTTGTCTTTAATAAATCAAAAGAAGAAGTAAAAAATATAGCAGAATCTGGTGCAAAACTTATGGTGGATTATGCTGAGAGATATCCACAAACAAATTGGACATTTGAGTATTCACCAGAGAGCTTTAGTACAACAGAGGTGGATTATGCGATTGAAGTTGTAAATAGTGTATTAAATATTTGGAATGATAAAACAAATAATAAACCTATAATAAATTTCCCTGCTACTGTTGAATGCTCAATGCCAAATGTTTTTGCAGATCAAATAGCTTATGTTATAGAAAATATTAGTGATAGAGATAATGTAATAATTAGTATTCATTCACATAATGATAGAGGAACAGGTGTAGCTACATCAGAAATGTCTTTACTTGCAGGAGCAGATAGAATAGAAGGAGCTTTATTTGGAAATGGAGAAAGAACAGGAAATGCAGATATATTAAATATTGCTATGAATATGTATGTATTAGGTGTTGATCCTAAAATAGATTTTTCTCATATTAATGATACAAAAAAGATTTATGAAGAATGTACAAAAATGCAAGTTGGACCAAGACATCCTTATGCAGGAGAACTAGTTTTTACAGCTTTTTCTGGATCTCATCAAGATGCAATTTCTAAAGGGCTAAAACAAATTGAAGAAGAAGAAAAAGATTATTGGGAAGTTCCATATTTGCCATTAAATCCTGCAGACGTAAATAGACAATATGAACCAATAATTAGAATTAATAGTCAATCCGGAAAAGGAGGAGTTTCATTTATACTTGAAAATGAATATGGGTATAATATTCCAAAGGAAATGAGAAAAGAAATTGGATATTATATAAAAAACATTTCTGATAATAAAAAAAGAGAGCTAAATAGTATAGAAATATATGAAGCTTTTATAGAAGAATATGAAAATAAGGATAATCATATTAAACTAATAGACTATAATATTTCAAATGAAGAAGATACAAAAATAACTGTGACATTGGATATAGATGGAAAGATAGAAAAGTTTAATGGAAAAGGTAATGGACCGATTGATGGGATAATTAACATATTTAAGAATATGGGATATAAATTTACATTAAATAATTACTATCAAGCTTCTTTAAATGATAATGAAGAGAAATCTCAAGCAATAACGTATATTAATTTATCTAATGAAAACAGAAGTATTTGGGCTGTTGGAAAAGATAAAAATACTATGAAATCTAGTTTTAAAGGAATAATTAGCGCTATAAATAGAATATAATATTAGGAGGTAGAAAATTATGAATATTAGAATTGAAAAAACAAAAAATCCAAAGAATAAACCAAATGAAAATGAAGAAATAGAATTTGGTAGTGTATTTACAGATCATATGTTTATTATGGACTATAATAGTAAAAAGGGATGGAATAACCCAAGAATTATTGAATATCAACCAATAGTCTTAGATCCATCAGCCTTAGTGTTTCATTATGGACAATCAATGTTTGAAGGAATGAAGGCGTATAAAACTGATGATAATAGAACATTACTATTTAGACCAATGAAAAATATTGAAAGGGCAAATAATTCAAATAGAAGAATATGTATGCCAGAAATTCCAGAAGAAGATTTTTTACAGGCTATAGAAGAACTTGTAAGGCTAGATGAAGAATGGATTCCTAAAAAGAAAGGTTCATCATTATATATTAGACCTTTTGTAATTGCTACAGAACCATCTCTTAATGTTAAGCCTTCTTCAGAATATAAGTTTATTATTATTCTTTCTCCTGTTGGAGCATATTATAAGGAAGGCTTAAATCCTGTAAAAATATGGATAGAAGATGAATATGTCAGAGCAGTAAGAGGAGGAATTGGAGAAGCAAAAACAGGTGGAAATTATGCAGCATCAATGCTTTCTCAAGAAAAAGCTCATGAAGCAGGGTATTCTCAAGTTTTATGGCTTGATGGAATTGAGCATAAATACATAGAAGAAGTTGGAGCAATGAATATATTTTTTAAGATAGATGGAAAAATAGTAACTCCAATGTTAAATGGAAGTATTCTTCCAGGAGTAACAAGAGCGTCAGTAATTGAACTATGTAAGTCATGGGGATATGATGTTGAAGAAAGAAAAATATCTGTTGATGAGCTATATGATGCTGCGAATAATGGAAGACTTGAAGAAGTATTTGGATCGGGAACTGCAGCTGTAATTTCTCCTGTAGGGAATTTAAAATTTGGAGAAAAGGTATTTGAAATAAATGGAGGAAGAATAGGAGAGGTTAGCCAGAAAGTATATGATACAATAACAGGAATTCAAACAGGAAAAATTGAAGATTCTTTCGGATGGACTATCGAAGTATAAGTAAAGAAAAGTAATGGTTTGTATATTAAGCCATTACTTTATTTTTTATATATTTTTAAAAACATTTCCTAATGAATCATTAATTACTAAATCGGCGTTACTATCAAAAGGTGTTTTATCTTTATTTATTAGAATAATATGATTCCCTTTAAAATATCTAACTAAGTAAGAGGCAGGATAAACAGCAAGCGATGTTCCACCAATTATTAATACATCACAATGTGAAATATCTTTTAAAGCTTCTTCATAAACATTATTATCAAGTGGCTCTTCATAAAGAACAACATCTGGTTTTATTATTCCTCCACATTTACAAGTTGGGATAATTGTTTTAGAATTAAAAACATATTCAGCATCGTAAAAGTTGTGGCATTTTATACAATAATTTCTAAGAACACTCCCGTGTAGTTCATGAACTCTAGTAGATCCAGCTTTTTGGTGTAATCCATCAATATTTTGTGTAATTACAGAAGTTAATTTTCCTTTTTTTTCAAGATTTGCAAGTGCATAATGTGTTATATTAGGTTCATATTTTAAAGAATTTAGCTTATCTTTGTAAAATTTGTAAAATTCTTCTGTATTTTCTTTAAAAAATGTATGGCTTAATATTTGCTCTGGTGGATATTTATATTTCATATTATAAAGACCATCTTTGCTTCTAAAATCTGGTATACCACTTTCTGTAGAGACTCCAGCTCCTCCAAAAAAAACAATTGAATTTGAATTGCTAATTATTTCTTTAAATTTTAATATTTTTTCATTATTTTCCATAATAAACCACCAACTAAATTATATCATAAGAACAAAAATTAATTAATAGCATAAACTAGAACAGGTGGTAAAAATGGCAAAAAAAGAAAATATTTTTGTTTCTTTATATAAAGATGCAAAAAATATTCAGCAAAAAGATCCAGCAACTAAAAATATTTTTGAAGTAATATTTTTATATCCTGGATTTCACATATTGGTTTTTCATAGAATTGCTCATGTATTTTATAATATAAAATTAAAATTTATAGCAAGACTTATATCACAGTTAGGAAGATTTTTTACAGGAATAGAGATTCATCCTGGGGCCCAGATTGGTAAAAGATTATTTATAGATCATGGAATGGGAATTGTAATTGGTGAGACTGCACAAGTAGGCGATTACTGCACTATATATCATGGCTCAACTTTAGGTGGAACAGGAAAAGATAAGAATAAACGTCATCCTACAATTGGAAATAACGTTTTAGTTGGAGCAGGAGCAAAGGTCCTTGGACCAATTACTATAGGAGATAATGTAAAAATTGGAGCAGGAGCAGTAGTATTAAAAAATACTGAGTCTAACGTGACTATTGTTGGTGTTCCAGGAAGAATTGTAAAAAGAAAAGCAACCTAATTTAGGTTGCTTTAATTATTTCTGCATTATATTTATTTTGACATCAAAGTTTTTAGCTAAAACTTTAAAATAGGATTCTAAATTATTTTGCGCTTGTTTTCTGTTAGCATCATTATCCACTTTTTCAAGTATATTATTTCTTGCGATTTGTTCAAATGCAGCTACCTGTTCTGGAGTATATGAACTACCAAAAATACTTTTATTTTCAGAAGTTGTAAAATCTGTTATATCAACTGATGATAATGTGATATCATGTTCATCATAAGTTATATTAACTGTTGCATCATCTGAAATACTTGTTTGAATATTATTCATTTCAATTGTAAATGCTGTGTTATAATCTGCATATACTTTTATATCTGAATTGAATAGCCATTCTGTCCAAGCATTATTTTCTGGAGTTTTATCATGTGTTAGTGTTATTTTTCCACTAGTACGTAGTATAGTAAGTGCTATATCATTATTTATATTTTTAACATAATTTTTTGCATTTTCTATTTCTTTATTTAATAACTCCTGTTCTAAGTCAGCAGCATCTTGAGCTTGTACTTCTCTTTTTAATTCATCCACTTCTCTATTTTTGTACTTAACGTATTCATATCCCATAAGGACACTTGCACAAATCAACACAAAAACTAGAATCCCAAAAACCTTTTTAATAATTTTTTTAATCATAATAATATGACCTCCTTTTAAAATTTTAAAAAAATATAATATACAAGCACATGTATATTATAACATACTTTACATAAAAAGTAAAGATGGAAGATATATTAATAAAGTGAACAAAACATATTAAAGTGTACATTTTGAATGAAAATAGTGTGAAATATAACATAAAGTAATTGATTATTCTTTTTATTATTGATACAATTTAAGTGTAAACTAGTTTTACGAAAGGGGAGATATTATGTTAAAATCAAATGTTGGTTGGAGCACAGCTAAATCAAGTAAAGAAGCTGGTAAAGAGGCAGCTCAAAAAGCTATGCTTAATTTAACACAAACAAAAGTAGCTCTACTTTATACTTCAGTAGATAATAACGTTGAAGAAGTATTAGAAGGAGCAAAAGAGGCCCTAGGAAATGTTCCTGTAGTAGGTTGCACTTCAAGTGGAGGAATTATTGTACCTGATGGATATATAACTTCAGAAAATGGTTTTGTTGGAGTTATGGCTTTATCTGATAGTGCAATGAGCGTAGGAGTTGCTGGAAGCGCATTAGATAAGGATGCAAGAGAAACTGGTAGAAAAATAGCTCAAGAGGCAATGAAAAAAGCAGGAAAAACTTGTGCACCTTCATATTTCTATATGGCAGCTTCTCCAAAAGAAGAAGAAGATTACTTAAAAGGAATTGAAGATGTAATAGGAAGAGTACCTATGTTTGGTGGTTCTGCAGCAGATAATACTGTTGAGGGGCTATGGTCATTATATGCAGATGATGTTATATTTAGTGATGGATGTGTAGTAGCATTTTTCTACACAGATAAACCATTATCTAATGTTTATACTGGTGCATATCGTGAAACAAAAAATGTAGGAGTAATAACTAAAGTAAATGGAAAGAGACAATTAGCAGAAATAAATGGAATCCCAGCATTAGAGCAATATTCTAAATGGACTGGAAAGAAAGTTGAAGACTTAAAAGGAGGAAATCTTCTTGTTGAAACTATTTTAGCACCACTTGGTGTAAAAGATAGATTAGGAGACTTAGTTGCTATTCGTCATCCAATGGCTGGTAACGATGATTTATCTATGAATATAGGAAATAATTTAGCTGAAAGTACAGCTGTTATTCAAATGGAAGGTTCAGTAGATGAACTAATCACTTCTACAACAGATGCAATGAAATCTGTAAAAGAAAAATTACCAAATGGAGTAGGAGCATATTTACTAGTACATTGTGGTGGTAGAAAATTAGGAATTGGTGATAGAATAGACGAGGTGGCTAAACGTTTAAAAGACGAAGCTGGCGATACACCATTTATGACTATATTTACATTTGGTGAATATGGATCAAATAATAATGATAGAAATACATGCGGAGGATTAATGTTATCATTTACTGGTCTTGGTAAATGAAGAGCTCCACAGGGTAATCCTAAAAATTTAATTGGTTATGAATGGAAGGAAGCAAAAGATGGAAAATATATTGAGGTAGATAACCCTGCTACTCAAGAAATAATTGCTAGAGTTCCAAATTGCTCAGAAGCTGATGTTGAAGAAGCTGTAAGAGTTGCTCAAATTGAACAAAAGAAATGGGCTGCTATGCCGATGCACAAAAGAGGCAGAATATTAAATAGATTTGCAAATATGGTAGAAGATCATGCAGATGACTTGGCTTGGCTTTTATCTTGTGAAACTGGTAAACCAATTAAAGAAGCAATGGCAGAAATTGCAAACTGTAGAATTTTTGTTAATGGTTATGTTGAAAAAGCTAAACATTTATATGGTGAAAGTTTAATAGGAGATGCAGAGCCAGGACAAGAAAAATCTATGCAAATAACTGTAAGAGAGCCAGTAGGTGTTGTTGCAGCTATTATACCGTTTAATTTTCCTTGTGATTTATTTGGACAAAAAGTACCATCTGCATTAATTATGGGAAATGCTGTAATTGTTAAGCCATCAAATTATAATCCACTTACATTAATAGAATATGTAAGATTAATGGTTGAGGCAGGAGTTCCAGCAGGATGTATACAAGTATTAACAGGGGACGGGCCAGTATGTGGTCAAGCGTTAGCAAGAAATCCTGGAGTACATCTTGTATCACTTACAGGAAGTACAGCAGCAGGAATGCAAACAATGGCTACTTGTTCTCAGAATTTGACTCATGTTTTACTTGAACTTGGTGGAAATGATGCATTTATTATGCTTGAAGATGGAGATATGGATTTAGCTGTTAAAGAAGCTACATGGGGAAGATTATATAATGGTGGACAAGTTTGTTGTGCAAGTAAAAGATTTTTAATTCATAATTCTAGAAAACAAGAATTTATTGATAGAATGAAAGAAGTTATATCTAAACTTAAAGTAGGAGATCCATCATCTTTTGATACAGATATGGGACCATTAATTAACATTCAAGCTGCAAAAAGAGTTGAAGAATATGTTAATAAAACTGTAGAACAAGGTGCAAAAGTTGTATGTGGAGGAAAGAGATATTCTGCATATTATGGACCAACTATTTTAGATAATGTAACTCGTGATATGGATGTTGCAAAAGATATGGAAATATTTGGACCAGTTATTCCAGTAATTGGATTTGATACAGTTGAAGAAGCAATTGAGATTGCAAATCAATCTTCTTATGGATTATGTGGTTGCGTAATTACTAAAGATTATAAACTAGGAATTCAAATAGCTTCAAAACTAGAATGTGGTGGAGCAATAGTAAATGGCGCAAGTTTCTATAGAAGTGCTGAAATGCCATTTGGTGGATGGAAGCATAGTGGTATAGGAAATGAAGGAATTGCTACAACATTAGAAGAAGTTTCAAAAATTAAAACAATTGTACTTAAAAACGTATTATAATGGAGGTAGAAAAATGACAACAAAATTTGTATTAAACGAAACATCATATTTTGGAAAAGGTGCAAGAGAAGTTCTTGTGGATGAAATAAAAAATAGAGGATATAAAAAGGTATTTGTAGTAACAGATAAATCTTTATTTGAAGTTGGAGTAACAACTAAAGTTACACAATTACTAGAAAAAGCAAATATTGAATTTGAGGTATTTTCAGATGTAAAACCTAATCCAACTAAGAAAAATGTATGGGATGGTCTAAAAGCTTGTAAAGAGTTTGGAGCAGATTTAATTGTAGCTGTTGGAGGCGGCTCAAGTATAGATACCTCTAAAGCTATTTCAATAATAATGACAAATCCTCAAAATGAAGATATAGTTTCTTTAGAAGGTTTATCTAATACAAAGAACAAAGGATTACCAATAATTGCTTTACCTACAACAGCTGGTACAGCTGCTGAAGTAACAATAAACTATGTTATAACAGATGAAGATAGAGAAGTTAAAATGGTATGTGTTGATCCACATGATATTCCAATTATTGCTATTGTGGATACTGAACTAATGGCTTCTATGCCTAAATCTTTAGCTGCAGCTACTGGTATGGACGCTTTAACACATGCAGTTGAGGGATATATTACTAAAGGACATAATACAATGTCAGATATGTTTCATATGCAAGCAATTAAGTTAATATTTAAATATTTACCAGCTGCAGTTAATGAAAAAGATGAGGAAGCAATAGATAATATGGGACTAGCTCAATATATTGCTGGAATGGGATTTTCAAACGTTGGACTTGGAATAGTACATTCTATGGCACATCAGCTAGGCGCAGTTTATGATACACCTCATGGAATTGCAAATGCAATATTACTACCAACAGTTATGAAATTTAATGGTGAAGTATGTTATGAAAGATTTAGAGATATTTTGGTTGCACTAGATATTGATGCTAAAAATATGTCTAAAGAAGAAGTTATTTCTAAATTTGTTGAGACTATTAAAGAATTATCTGAAAAAGTTGGAATTACGCAAACTGTTAAAGATGTTGGAGGAAAAGAAGAAGATTTAGATATGCTTGCAGAAAAGGCTATGAATGATGCATGTAAACCAGGTAATCCAAGAGAAGTTACAAAAGAAGATTTTGTTGCATTATTTAAAGAGGCAATGTAATAATATTATTAATTTAGGGAGTACAAATAGTACTCCTTTTCTTTTAATTTATTTTCGACTATAGTTGACAATGAATTAATTTAATAATATAATATTTCGGTAAATGAAAAGGAGATAGTTTTAATATGAAAAAAATTAAAGAAAGACTTGTAAATCTATGGAATTATTTTACAACATACGAGAAAATTTGGTTTTTTAGTATATTAATTCTTGCTATTGTATTTGCATTTTTATTTCCTGAAGAGGATGTAAATGGCGTAAATGGAAAAATTATAATGGCACTATATCTTGCAGATATATTTTTAAATATTTTATGTGAGTTATTAATTTCTAAACAAAGTAAATGGAATTTCATTGTTTCAGTATTTGTTGAAATAACAGAAATATTAATTTGTATTGTACTTTCTTATAGATTTGCTACAATGGCATCAACTTTATTCTTCTGGTTACCAATAGACATAATTAGCTTTATTAACTGGCATAAACATCCAGATAAGCAAGAAGAAGATTTAACAAAAGTTAGAAAATTAAGTGGTTGGATGGAAGTACTTGTAATAGCAGGAATTATTTTATGGACAATAGGAGTAGGCTATTTATTAACAACATTAGATATAGGAACAGATTTATTTGGTGGAAATGAACTTATTGAAGTAATAGTATGTTACTTAGATGCTTGTGTATCAGCAGTTGGAATAGCAAATGGGGTATTTATATTACTTCGTTATCGTGAACAATGGATAGCTTGGTATATAAGTACATTTTTAGAAACTGCAATAAATATATTATCTGGTCAATATGTATTACTAGTACTAAAAGCTGGATACTTAACAAATACAACTTATGGATATATAAAATGGAGTAAATATATTAAAGAACACAAAGAAGCAGAACTTCAAGATAATAAGTTATTTTAAAAAATAAAGGGCAGCTCAAGTTTGAGCTGCTTTTTTTTACGAGTTACATAGGATAATAAGTTGGGTTATTTTTTTCTTCGCTTTCCAAGGGAGTTATCAATTCTAATGAGTAATAAACTAGCTAAAAAATAACAGATGCTAAAAAGTAACAGATAGCCAAGAACACCATCTAAACCTATTTTGTCTATATCTAAGAAAAAATAAGCATACTTTTTAGATCCGCCTACACCAAAAAATCTTCCTCCAAAATGTGCGTATGTGTACACATACACTGGATAAAGAGCAGGAAAAACAATCCATATAAGTGCATAACTTTTTTTGAAATATCCTTTTTCGTCAAATATAGCATAATCTAAGATTACCATGATTGGCGTTAAAAAATGAACAAATATGTTCGAAAATCTTAGTATATTGGATGAGGATGTTCTAACGTCCATCATAAAATCAAGAGATTGTAAGGATAAGTTATATACAATAAAAGTTAAAAATATTACCATTACGGTAGCACCTTTTAATATGTGATATGTTTTCGTCTTTTCGACGTTTGGATTAAATAGTCTTGCAATAAAGTATCCAGTATAAAAAGTCAATACAAATAAATTACTTTGCATTGTGTAAAATGAAAGAATACTTATAATTGATGTAGTTTTCAATAGATTAGACAAAACTCCAATTAAGCAGCAAACAATAGTCGCTACTTTGAAAGCAAAAGAAAATCTTCTTTGGCTATTCATATTACCACCTCACAATAAGGCTATTATACTATATTTTGACATATTTTTCAACCTTTAAGTTTACAATAATTTATAAATGACTTGACAATAGAAAGATATAATGATAAAAGATATATGAGAGGTTAATTGGAGGATAAAAATATGAAGGCTTTGGTTACTGGGGCTTCTTCTGGAATTGGATATAGTATAGCAAGATATTTAAGTAGAATCGGATATGATTTAATTGTAGTTGCAAGAAGAAGAGACTGTCTAAATAATTTAATGAACGAGTGTAGTACTGATGTTAAAATAATAGACATGGATTTAAGCATTATATCAAATATGTATAAGCTACATGAAATGACAGAGAATGAAAACATAGATATATTAGTAAATAATGCAGGTGTTGGGCTTTACGGAGAGTTTTATGATATAAATACTAGTAAAGAAATAAGTATGCTAAATCTAAACGTAATTGCTACTGATGTACTAACAAAACTATTTCTTAAAGATATGGTTAAAAGAAATAGTGGAAAAATTTTAAATGTATCTTCAATTTTAGGATTTATGCCAGGACCATTAATGAGTTCATACTATGCAAGTAAAGCATATATTACAAGTATGAGTAGGGCAATTAATACAGAGTTAAAAATGAAAAAAATAAATGTAAGTATATCAACATTATGTGCTGGTTCAGTAGATACTAATTTTAATAGTGATCTAGGAATAAGTTTTTTTATTCCACCAAGTAGCTCAGAAAAGGTTGCCGAATATGCTGTAAAAAAAACGATGAAAAGAAAAGAGATAATTATTCCTGGAATAACAAATAAAATAATATATGTGCTTAATAAAATTATTCCAATAAGAATGTCAAAATATGTTTTATATATAAGTCAAAATGGTAAAAGATATTATTAATTTTTTTAAAGTTATAATTTTTATTATAACTTTTTTTTGAATAAATTTGTATAATTTGATTCATAACTATAATAGGAGAAAATATAGTTATGAATAACTTAGTCGAATATATAAAAAGTAAATGCGAAAATTTAGATGATATGTTCTTTAGAAAAATGGACATAAAAAATAATGAAGTTTGGGTGATTTTTAATGATGCTTTAGTAGATTCAAGCTTAGCATCTAATTTTGTTATTAGAAGTATAGTAGAGGTATTAAATAATACAGATAATAAAGAAGAAAGAGAAAATAATTCTTTAAAAGAAAAAATTGAAGAAAAGCTCAATATTAATCAAGCAAAAATTTATCTTGAAAATAGTATTGCAATTAATAAGGTTAAGAAATTGGATAAGGAAAAAGATAATGTATTTAAATATATATTATCTGGATTTGTAGTTATTATCTTAGATAATGAAATATATGTAATGGATGCAAGAGCAAATCTCTCAAGAAGTATTAGCCAACCAGTAAATGAAAATTCAATAAGGGGAGCCAAAGATTCTTTTGTTGAGAATATTATGATGAATGTGGGGTTAATTAGAAATAGAATAAAAACAGAAGATTTAGTATATAAAGAAAAAGAAGTTGGATCGAAAACAAAAACAAAAGTTGGAATAATGTATGTTTCAAGTATAGCTAAAAATGACTTAGTTGAACTTGTTGAAGAAAAAATAGGAAAGATTATAATTGATGGAATATTAGATGTAAATTATATTCAAGAATTTATTGAGGAAAGAAATGAATCTGGATTTCCTGTATCAATAAACACTGAAAGACCAGACATTGTATCATATTATTTACTACAAGGAAGAATTGCAGTTTTAGTAGATAATAGTCCTTATGCTTTGATTTTGCCATCTTTTTTTGAGGACTATATAAATAATATAGATGATTTGTATCAAAGATCAAAAAATATAACATTAACAAAGATAATTAGATATGCGTGTTTGGTATTAACTATTATGGTACCTGCATTATATTTAGCATTAATAACATTTGACCAAGAAAGTATACCTACAGCTCTATTAATATCCTTTTCAACACAAAGAGAGGGCGTTCCTTTTCCTGCATTTGTAGAAGCTGCTTTAATGGTATTTGCATTTGAAATATTAAGAGAAAGTGATTTAAGATCAAATAAGATGGCTGGAAATACTTTATCCATTGTTGGTGCACTTATTTTAGGAGATGCAGCAGTAAGTGCAGGAATTGTATCACCAATTATGATTATTGTTATAGCAATAACAATGATTTCAAGTTTGGCCTTTAACGATATAAATTTAATAAATGGATTAAGAAAGTGGAGAATAATATATATGTTGCTTGCAAGCTTATGTGGACTTATCGGAATAGGAATCGCTACAACGTTATTTGTTACAAGTTTAGTAAGTACAAATAGCTATACTAAGACATTTACTTATCCAGTTGCTCCACTAAATGTTACTGAAGTAAAGAGAAATTTGTTTTCTAGATTATCTATTTCAGAAGATGATAAAAGACAGAAAATACTTACTAATAATTTAACAAAAAGTAGGAGACAAACATGAAAAAATATATTTTAATTTTTTTAATATTAGTAATTATGTTTAATGGATTAAGTAGTGTAAGAGAGCTAACTGATCTTGCTATTGTAAAATCAATAGGAATAGATTTAACAGAAAATGGTGAAATATATATAACAGCAATTGTTGCAGATACTTCCAAAAAAGAGAGTACGAATTCAGGAAAAATATATAATTCCACAGGTCATTCTGTGCAAGAAGCTGCAAGAAATATGGTTGAAGTATCTCCTAAAAAGTTATATTTAGGACATTTAGAGGCTTTGATAATATCTGAAGAAATAGCTAAAAGCAAATTTGAAAATACATTAGATTTTTTTATTAGGGACAACGAGGGAAGTAATTCATTTTATTTATTTGTGGCAAAAGATAAGAGTGCAGAAGAAGTAGTAAGTGTTATTAATAATGAAGAAATTGATTTAATAGCATTTCTTAAATCAACGCAAAAATATAAGGGAAGTGCAAATATTAATACATTAAACGATAATTTTAAAGATATCATAGAAAAAGGGACACAATTATGTACAAATTCATTTGAAATAGAAGGAGATAAACTTAAAATAAGTGAAATGGCTTACTTTAATGAATGGGAAATGAAAGGATTTTTAACTTCGCAAGAGAGCCTATTATATAATATGTTAATGAATAATACAGACAATTTTATAACAGCAATTAACAAAGATGATGATTTAATAGTTGCAGAAATATTTGATTCTAAAACAAATATGTCCATAGATAAATATGATAGTAGCTGTATAAATATAAATGTAAAGATTAATGCCAATATCACTGAAACTGGTAAAAATATTGAATTAAATGATAAAGAAATATTAAAAGAAGTTGAAAAACAATTTAATGAAGAATTAAATACTAAAATTGAAATTTTTTGTGACAAAATAAAAGAAGAATATAAAACAGACATTCTTAGTATAGGAAATCTATTATATAGAAAAAAAAGTGAATTATTTAATGATTTAAATTATTTAGAAAAAATTAAAGTAAAAGTTAATGTAGATTTTAATATATTAAGTCAAGGAGGAGTTAAAAAGGTATGGTAGAAAAACAGTCAAAGGATATTTATAGTATTGGTATAGCTTGTATATTTTTATCAACCTTTTTATCTTTATTTTTAGGAATGGGATCTTTTTTAATGTATGATAAGGCAGGAAATGATACCTACATAGTGGCTACTATAGGAGGAATAATTTCTCTTGGATTATTTTATATTTTTAACTATATATTTACAAAAAATAACAAGGAAAATATATATAAGCTAAATGAAAGTTTATTTGGAAAAAAAATTGGAATGATTTTAAATTTACTTCTTTTTACATCATTTTTTATTATCTCTTGTTTTATATTATATAATATTTCTAATTTTTTAAACATTGAGTACTTACCAGAAGGAAGTGATAAGCTATTAAAAGCATTAATACTTGTATCACTTGTCTATATAAGTTCAAAAAGTCTACCAGAAATAATTAGAGCAAATCAAATTTTTGCATTTACTAGTATTATATTAATTATTATAGATATATTAGGATTATATTCTAAATTTGATATAAGCAACCTGGAGCCAATACTTGATTCAACTAGAAGAAATTTATTAGAATCAACCATATTATATATTGTTTTGTCTATTGTTCCATTTACTATGTTATTAATTACATCAAAAAATCGAATAAAAGATAGTAATAAATGCAGTTCAACAATATTTAAAATGGTTGTTTTTACTAATATACTTCAAGTTATAATAATTCTAATTACTATTCTTATTCTGGGGAAAGAATATATAAGTACTTTTAGATTTCCAGAATATACAGCTTTAAAGCAATTTAGTTTGTTTAATATGTTAGAAAGAGTAGAAAATGTATTATCCCTTCAATTTTATTTCAATTCATTTTCTATATTAAGTTTGCTATTTAATTTTATGATAAAATTTCTACCTAATTTAAGTATAAAAAAATATTATTCAATTATAATTTCAATTATATTGTTTTTTATTACTTCTTTATGGTTTAAAGATGGAATATCATTTACTAGTATACTAGATAAATACATTATTTATGTAATTTTAATAGGAATGATGTTACCTAATTTAATAACTTTTTTTAGATTGGTAAAAAACAACAAAATTGTTCAAAAAAATAATAAAATTATTGCAAATGATTCTTAAAAGTGATATAATTAAAAATGTGCTGTTTTTAACAAATAACTAGATTTTTATAATAAATATTAGGAGGATGTAGTTTTAATGAAAGAACAAAAAGTAGTAATAAATGAAGAAAAATTAAGAGAATATAATGCTGTAATTAAAGTTATTAAAGACACAGTTGGAAAAGAAGATATTGCAAAAATATGTTTAGGAAATAGTACATTAAGAGAAATGGCTGGATATACAGACAACTATGACGAAAATGTATATAATCCATATGTAAAGGATTTTTTAGATAAGTTATCATATGATGAACATAACAAGAAAGTTGAAGAAGCAAAATCTCAAAATGATACACAAAGACTTCAAATGCTTTCTAATGAAGTTATGAATATGGCTGGATATATAAATAATGGCAATAATAATTCTAGAAACATAAATAAATATGCAAAAAGTTTTGTGGATAGAACTTTAATTGATAGAGAACTAAATAGATTATATAAAGCAATTAGTCAGAAAGATCAAGATGGAATTGATGTAGCTTATAGAAGAATATATCAAATGAGCGCATATAGTTCTAATCAACCATTTGGGGTAGTAAATGACTGTGCACAAGGCTTTGTAGAAAATCGTATAGAAAAATATAAGCAAAAAGGAATACATATTCCACATCAAATTAGAGAAAATGAACAATATGCAATATAAGGATGATTTTTCATCCTTATATTTTTTTGTATTTCTTGTTATTAAAGCAATAATGTGATAGAATAAAGAAAAAAATATTCTTTAAAAATCGTAAGCGGAAAATGGGGATGATAAATATGTATAAGCTTGGAGATAAATTAATAGATAACTGTGGCAATAAAGCGATGTTTTTGTCAATGCTAAAGGCCAAAGGGTATAATGTTCCTTTGGGAATTGTAATCGATTTTGAAGAATTTAAGAATATGGTTAAAGATCAAAATTTGAATTTTGATACAATAGAAAAATTACAGGTTCCAGACAGAATAATAGATGAAGTTTTCAATGTAATACCTAAAGATAAGATGCTTGCTGTAAGAAGTAGTGCAAACATTGAAGATGAAATGAATTATAGCTTAGCTGGAAGATATAATACTTTTTTAAATGTTGCATATGATAAAGAAGGATTAAAGGATAAAATAAAAAGTTGTTTTTTATCTTTATATAGTGAAGAAAATTTAATATATTATAAAAAAAATCAAATAGATATAAATAAAGTAGAAATGAACGTAATAGTTCAAGAAATGATAGAAAGTAATGTAAGTGGAATATTATTTACAGTTAACCCTACAAATGGAAAAGATACTCAAGTTGTAATAGAATTTTCAAGAGGAGCTGGAGAAGTTGTAAGTGGGAAAACAATACCAGAAAGAATAGTTTATGATTGGAAAAGTCAAGAGTATATAGAAGAGCCAAAAATTAATCTGCTTGGAGAAACATCAATAAGAAGGATTGTAAATATATCTCTTACATTGCAACAAGAACTTGGCTTTCCTATAGATTTAGAATTTGGAGTTTATGATTCAAAATTATATATATTTCAAATTAGACCTATTACTAAGGTAGAATATAAGGACATATATTACAGATATAGCAACACTAATAAAAGTGAGCTAGATATATTATCTCCATTTATACTTTCTATAGGTAAAGATATTTATACAAGATCAGAGATAGATTTTGCGAAAAATCTGAAAAATATTTCGGATAATGATGTTTTAAAACCTGTTGTATTTTCAAGATTTTCAAGATTTTACTGGAATTTATCTTTTCTAAAGAATATATTACAAGATGTTCCAGGATACGTAGAGAGATATTTAGATGAATATTTAAAAGTCAGAATAGATTATTTAGATAATGGCGTACAAAACTTACAAGATAAGGATAAAAAAATATGGATTTTTTCAAAGAAAAATGGAATTGAAAAATTAAAAAAGCAGGTAATTGATATAGAAGAATATAGAAATGATAAACTTGAAGAATTAAAAAACATTTCTTCTAAAGATGAATTAAGTGTAAAAGTAAAAGAATACTTGGACTTATATATAGAAGTAAATTATAAATACTTATATCAACAGTTTGTTAATTCTGTATTTAGAATAAATTTAAATCAGCAATTTAATAAAATTTTAAGTAGAACAGAAATAGAAAGTTTAGTACTAGGAATAGATAATAAATATGAAAATGCACCATATTTACATATGTGGGACACTTCTAGAAAAATAAGAAGAAACAATAATAGACTTAAATTTTTTGAAAATAACTTAGATGCTGAAATATACTATTTTTACAGAAAAGATAGAAATAATGAAAATATAAAAGATTTTCTAACAGATTTTATAGAACTATTTGGATACCATTCTTTTAACGAGTCAGACATTATATATAAAACATTTGAAGAAGAAGTTTTAAAAGTAATAAGAATGTATAGAGACATATTAGATACAGATGATAAGTATGATCCACTACAATTGTTAAAAGAAGAAAATAAAGATTATGAATTATCGTTAAAAAAACTTGAGGAAAAATTAAAGCCTAATCAGTATAAATCAAGTCTAAAGCATATTGAATTTGTTAGAGAATTAATAAAGAAAGAATATGCTTTAAAAGATTTGACACTAATTTGTAGAGCACAATTAAGAAAGAGCTTACTTGAACTAGGAAAAGTATATAAAGAAAAATATATTTTAGATAATGAAGAAGATATATTTTATTTAGAATATTCAGATATTTTAAGCATGGATAAACAAAAGATTAAAAATGAAGCAAATAAAAATAAAATATACTATAATTCATTTAGAAACTATATTCCACAAAGTGATATATTTCCATGTTTGAAACAGCATATACAAATGGATTATAGAAAAAGTTTAAAAGGTATTGGTGCAAGCTTCGGAAAAGTAAGTGCAAGAGCTTGTGTTGTCAATTCTAAAGAGGATTTAAAAAGCTTTAAAAGATCAGATATAATAATTACCAAATATGTTGATAGTGAATTATTTAAAAATATAAATTTATCTCAAGTTTCAGGAATAGTAACAGAATTTGGTGGTATGTTATGCCACTTTGCAATTAACGCTAGAGAAAACAGAATACCATGTATTGTTGGCATTAAAGATATTACAAATATAGTTAGAACTGGAGAGAGTGTTATAATTAATGGTGCTACAGGAGAAGTTATAATATAATGTATATTTTTTTAAAAATATATATTATAATAGTTATAGGAGGTATATATGAAAAAGAAGGTTAAGTATTTTACATTATTACTTGTATTTTTTATTGGGATATCTTTAATATATTCTAATAATGTATATGCTGGAAATTTAAAAATAAAAGATTTAAATTTGACAGTACAAGTAAATGAAGATGCAAGTATGGATGTAATAGAAAAGTGGAAAATAGAAATAGAAGACACTAATACTTTATTTAAGAGCTTTGATATAGATAAAAGTAAGTATTCTTCTATTGACAATGTAAGTGTCAAAGATTTAACAAATAATAGAACATTTACTCAAATTAATCAGGAAATGTACCATGTTACTAAGAATTGTTTTTATGCTTTAGATGTAAGTAGTTATAAGTATGAAATTGCATGGGGAATTGGAATGGATACATCATATGGGACAAGAGAATATGAAATAAGATATACAGTAAATGATGCTGTTTCTGTTCATAATGATTGTGCAGAATTATATTGGCAATTTATAGGTGATGATTTTGAAATACCAATTGAAAACTATGAAGGAGTAATTTATTTTCCTGGAGATTTAAAAAAAGAAGATATAAAAGTATGGGGACATACTGAGAGTCTAAATGGAATAATATATCCAACAAGTAAAGGAACAATTGAATTAACTCTTCAAAACATACCAGCAGATAATTTTATTGAAATTAGAGCAGCTTTTCCTAAAGAAGTAATTATGAGCGCTTCAAGAATAGATAAGAAAAATGTACTTAACGACATAATAGAAGAAGAAACTGCTTGGGCAAATGAAGCAAATGAAAGACGTGAAAGAGCTCAAAGGCTAAATAACATCATTACTATAGCTTTAGGAATGATTGCAGTTACATTAGCCGGAATACAAATTATAACACCATTTAAAGCTATAAAAAAAGCAGATAAGAAAATATTGCCTATTGTAGATTATGATTATTTTAGAGAGTTACCAAGAGAAGATGCAACTCCTGCAGAAGCTGAAACTTTAATAAATAAATCTACTACAATTGCCAATTTAAACTTTGGAAATGTATTTTCAGCTACTTTAATGGATTTAAACTTAAAAAAATTTATAGGATTTGAAATAGAAAAAGATGAAAAAGGAAAAGAAATAATTCACATTATATTAAAAAGTGAACAACCAGACGTATCTTTAAAAGAAGATGAAGAATTAATTTTATCTTTTATTAAAAGAGCAATGGAGAGTAAGAAAACAACTTCGATTACAATTAAAGAATTACAATCATTTATTCAAAGTCATGCTACTTCTGTAAGTACATTGATAGATAAAGTAAAAAAAGTTGAGACAACATTCTTAAAGAATAATGATTATATTAATAAAAAAGATATAGGAATAAGAGATAAAATCATAACTGTAGAATCTGTATTTCCTGTTCTTATGATGTTTGCACTAATATTTATGCTTGCAAGTGAAATAGTGAAATTTACTCCTATACTAATTGGAGTTATAGTTACATATTTTATTCTTTCTGTTATTGGATGGATAACTTCATCTATTGCTGTTTCTAAATTAAATGTTCATACTCAAAAAGGAGTAGATGAAATAGACAAGTGGGAAGCGTTAAAGAAGTTTATGAATGACTTCTCTCAAATGGATAAAAAAGATTTACCATCAATTATTCTTTGGGAACATTATTTAGTATTTGCAACAGCATTTGGAATTGCAGATAAAGTAATAAAACAATTAAAGATTGTATATCCAGAATTAAATGATGATGTATATTTCAATACGTATGGATATTCAACAATGTATATTGCTACACATACAAACTTTAGCAGTAGTTTTTCTAATGCTATAAGTTCAAGTATATCATCAGCAACTTCTTCTGGCTCAGGCTCTGGAGGCGGATTCTCTGGCGGAGGCGGAGGAGGCGGCGGAGGTGGTGGCGGTGGCGGAAGATAACAGCCACTTACCAAAGCAGAAAAAGACTTGGAAATTTTATTCCAAGTCTTTTTTTAGTAAATTTTCAAGGATCTCAACTGCATTTGATGCTGCACCTTTTCTAATATTATCTGCTACGCACCAAAAATTGATACCATTATCTACTGAGTAATCTTTTCTAATTCTTCCAATATAGACTTCATCAGTTCCTGAAACAAAAGTATTAATTGGATATATTTGCCTATCCGGATCATCAAGTACAATTATTCCATCATGATTGTTTAAGTCTTTTCTTATATCATCAATTTTAAAATTATATTCAAGTTCTACATTTATACTTTCGCAATGGCAATTAAGAGTTGGTACTCTAATACATGTAGCTGTAATTGGTAATTTTGGCTTTTTTAAGATTTTTCTTGTTTCTTCAATCATCTTTATTTCTTCTTTTGTATAACCATTTTCTGTAAATACATCAATTTGAGGAAGGCAGTTATTTACAATTGGATAAGGAAATTTTTCGGTTTTATTATATAATAAATCATCAATACCTTTTTTTCCTGCACCAGATACAGCTTGATATGTAGAATAAATAACTCTTTTTAATTTATATTTATCGTCAAGCACTTTAAGAGGAAGAACTGCCTGAATTGTAGAGCAATTTGGATTAGCAATTATATTAAAGTTATCGTATGCATCTTCCATATTGACTTGAGGAACAATTAGGGGAACAGTTTTATCCATTCTAAAATATGAACTATTATCTATTACGATACATCCACTTTGGGCAGCAATCTTAGCATATTTTTCAGATGTTGAAGCTCCTGCAGAAAATAATGCATAGTCAAATTTTTCTTCTTTAAAACTATCTTGAGTCAATTCCTTTACTATATAATCTTTTTGCATAAACTTAACTTTTTTTCCAGCAGATCTTTTAGAAGCAAATAGGGTGTACTTATCTATGTTTAATTTTTTTTCTTCAAGTACTTTTAGGAACATTTCACCAACAACTCCAGTTGCACCAACAATTGCAACATTTATCATAAAATCACCTCAATAAGATTATATTAAAATAATAAATAAGATATGCATAATTATAGAACTATACTGGCAAGAAAACTTTACATAAAAATAAAAGTGTGATATAATATATCACGTTAAAAGATTAATATTACTAAAAAAATAATAATTTAATAGGAGGTGTATAACTATGACTAATAGTTATAATAACAAAGAAAAACCTAACTTTTTTAGAAGGATGTGGAATAAGTTGTTCCATAAAACACAATTACTTGATGCACCACTTGAATATACTCAAAGAGAAATTAAATTAAAATATGAGAATATTCTAAATTATTTGAAATATCGGAGCAGAATTTAAAAATAAAGAAATCGAAAAACTTGAGCAAAACGCTAGAAGTATAAATATATATTTTTATGATGAAAATACAAAGGAGATAGAAAATAATTTAGATACGTATTTTTTTACTGCTGGAAAAACAAGAGTGAGTGCAAATAATAAAATAAAACTTAAATTTCATGAACCAATATATTATGCAAATAATGTATATGAGATTTTTCCTAATATGAATTTGCCTAGATTACCTAAAGATGAATATATAATGCAGTTATATTATAATTTAGTTAAAGGTATTGCACGAGATAAGAGTAAAAAAATAAATCTAAAGAAGGAAGGATTTAGAGTAAGCTTCTACTATGGATTAAATAGTAAAGATGTATATGTAAGAGACGAAAAGATATTTTTAACAAATAAAAGAAAGTATCCAGTTTTAAATGAAATTTTAGCATATATTGTTGCACAACTTTTATATGAAAATATAGAAAAAAAGCCTTTTACGCTTGAGCTTAATTTAGAACAGGAAAAACAATTAAAGCAAGTTAAATATTATCTAAAAAATTGTTATTTCAATACATGGCACATCGTTAGAGAATATTTGTTGTGTAATAGAAATAAAATATCTGAAAGATTTAAAAAACTTGGCTTTAATAATCTAAGAGAAGTAGAAGAAAAAATAAAGGAATTATAAATTCCTTTATTTTTTTGTGACTATTTAATAAATTTTTACGTCTATATAATAAAGGCATTTTATTTATAAAAGGTGATATTATGAAAAATTTTTTAATTATGAGTAAAAAAATAAATTTTGTAAAGAAAATTATTGATTTTATTAATGAAGAGGAGTTAAGTAAAATTAACTTGATTACTTCGTATAAGAATATGCAAAGAAAGATATATAGTAATATTGTAGATATTATGATTATTGAATCTAAATTGACTAACAAAGAGGTAAATGATATAATAGAATTATTAGATAGTACAAATAAGTACACTATAATTGTTCTTATAAATTATAATAATAACAATTATAAAAAATATGACAATTTATACATTTTGAATGAAAATGATAATATACAAATGCTCTTTTTAAAGAAATTAATTGAAATTAATTATATTGAAGAAAAAGAAGAGATAATTGAGAAAAAAATATATAATAAGATGACAAATATTGGATTTGAAATGAAAAATAAGGGAGATATATTGTTACTTGAAGCAATTAAATATATAAAAATAAATGGAAAAATTAAAAGTAATTTAAATAACGAAGTTTATCCATATATTTCTAAGAAAACAAATATACCTGTAAATCAAATTAAATGGAATATAATTTATTCTTTAAACAAAATTTATAAATATAATTTAAAAGATATGGAAAATTATTTTAATATTAAAATAACTAACAAGCCTACTGTTAAGTATGTGATATATAAAATTTTAGAAGGCATATAAAAATATAGAAATTTCTACTTATTTCTACTTTTTTATAATTTTTTATAATTATGTCTTTTTTTATTGATATTGAAGTAAAAAGCTGATAACATTGTTTTAGATTTGTTCTCGAGAAAAATCAAAATTAAAGATAGGAGGAATTAATATGAAAAAAACTTTAAAAATAAGTCTAACAATGTTATTAATAATGTGTTCAATTTTATCTGTTTCTTCTAGTGTATTAGCAAATACTTTTACATCATATATTGATATGGCTCCAAATACTATCTTAGAGGGAAATAAATATGATTTTACAGAGGGAACTTATGGAATATCTATATATCCAAATAGTTTTGATAGCTTTTCGTATTGTGATGTATATATTGACTTATATAGAAAAGACCTAATAGGAAAAACTTTTTTGGCTGGAGATGAAGAAGCTATGTCACCTACTAATCAGACATATACATTTTATAGAGGATATCATGAATCATGCAAAGCTTTTTATTATTTTAAACTTGTACATGGAGGACTTCGTGCTAATCCAGTATATTTGTTTAGCAATTAATAGAAATTACTATAGAAAGCATTTTTTAATGCTTTCTATAGTAAAGTATATATTAGAGAGGAAAAAGTATTATGGAAAAAAATATAATTTTAAAAAATGGGTCAAAAGAGTTTAACCTAAAAGATGAAAAGATAATTGCAATTGATAATGTGAACTTAAAAATAGAAACTGGAAAAATGTATGTTATTATGGGGCATTCTGGATCTGGAAAAAGTACATTAATTCAAATTTTGGGATTATTAGATAATTTAAGTGATGGTGAACTTTATATAAATGGACAAGAAGTATCAAATTATTCTGAAAACGAAAAAGCTGAATTACGAATGAAAGAAATTGGATTTGTATTTCAATCTTTCTATTTAAATCCAAAGTTAACAGCAATTGAAAATGTAATGTTACCTATGTATATAAATAAAGATATTTTATGTAAAGATAGAAGAGAAAATGCACTTAATCTCTTAACGAAATTTGGACTTGAAAAAAGAGTAAATCACTATCCAAAAGAGCTTTCGGGTGGTGAACAACAAAGAATTGCGATAGCTAGAGCATTAGCAAACAATCCAAGTTTTATATTAGCAGATGAACCTACAGGAAATTTAGATGTTAAAAATGAGGAAATTGTATATAATACTTTAAGAAGTTTAACTAATAATGGTAAAGCCGTTGTAGTTGTAAGTCATAATGATAGTATAAAGAAATACGCAGATAAGGTATTTTACATGAATTTAGGAAAGTTGAGTGAAGAAATATGAAAATAAAAGATTATATTTTTCTAGCTAATAAAAATTTGTCTAGAAGGAAGGGAATGGTTATAACAAACACTATTTTAATTTCAATGGCAGTTATTATTTTTATTCTTGCATTCAGTTTTACTAGTAGCTTGTCAGATACAATTGAAAGAGCTATTTATAACAATTTATCGTATAGAACTATAGTAATTACTGGTATTCCTAAATATTCTGTTGATGAAGTTATTGAAAAAGTTGAAGAAAATAAAAATATTATAAAGGCTATGAATTCAGATGAATATATGGCTCATGTGAAGATTAAAGATATTGGAGAGGAATATAGTAGTCAGGCTATTACTTTGATTGGAGCTGATATAAATTCACAGCCTTATGTAATAAAAGGAAGAGCTATACAAAATAATGAAAAAAATGTATGCCTTATTCCACAAAAAATATATTTAGACTATTCAAATGATAATTTTGATAAAGAAAAATATATAGATGGTAAGGAGCTTCTAGGTGAAACAATTAATGTTGAGTATTATTCATTTGATAATAGTTTAGGAGATATGACTCCAAAGATTAATAAAACTTTTTGTGAAAATTATATAGTGGTAGGAATATATGATGCAGAAGAAAATGTTATGGATGGAAATAGTTTCTTTGTTCCCTTTTACAATGTTAATGAAATTACACAAAATATAAATGATAATACTATATTAAATCCTAATACTACATATTCAAATAATAAAACAATTATGGCAATAGTTGATAATCCAGTTGATATAGAAAGTACATTAAATAGTATTCAAGAGCTTGGTTATAGAGCTTTAGTAAGAAGTACTGCAAATACTAAATTAATAGATATTGTTAATATTGTAGTAAGTATTTCTTTATCAATTTTAATATTGATTGTATTAGCAAATATTATTTCATCAAGTATTAAGAGTATTAATGATAGACAATATGAAATTGGAATGTTAAAATCAATAGGATATAAAAATAAAGATATTCAAGTAATTTTAATATTCGAGAACCTAATTGTTGGAATTAGGTCGTTTATTATAGGATTATTTATATCAATAGTAATATTGTCAATTGTTTCAAATTGCATATTGATAAAAAATTATTCTCTTAATCAGTTAGATATTAAAATTAATATTGAAATTTGCGTTATAGCATTATTTGGAACACTAATTGTTCCATTACTTGCAAGCGTATTATGTGGAAAAGCTATCTTAAATAAAACACCTTTATCATTAAATAAAGAGAAATAGGAGAAAAAATGGGATTACTAATACCAGCTTTTAATGGCTTCTTAAATAATAAAAAATTAAAAATATATATTATATCTATGTCAGTTACTTTTGGAATGATTATTTCCATAATATATAGTTTATATGCGTTTAACAATACTTTTTCAGAAAAAATACAAAATAATATTATAAATAGAGTTATATATTCTAATTGCAATGAAGAAAAGAATAATTTAAATGATTTTGAAATCATTGAAAATGTTGAATATGTATACAGAAGATTAGTTCCATTTTCAATGAATGTTAACGAGTTATTTATAATGAATACTATGTATGTTTCAAAAGAAGAAATACCATTAATTATTAAGGGAGAAAATTTTAAGAATAATGAAGATTTTGAAATTATATTACCTAAGAAAATTTTAGACAGAACAAATAAATGGATTTTTTTAGATAACTTTATTGGTGAAAGGATTTCTTTAACAATTGAAGATTTAAATATTGAAGCACTAGTTGTTGGAGTATATGATGTTAATAATTATGAAAGTAATATGTATATAAATGAAAAATTAAAGAACAAATTAATAGAGTATAACAATGTGATTGAGGATAATAACTCTGTATATTTAGTTGCAAATAATTATAGTAATGTTGAAGAAATTATTGAAAACTTAAAATCAAATGGACTAAGTGCAAATTTAAATGATTTGAGCGGACAAACAGACATAAAAATTTATAATTTAGCTAAGAATTTAATATTAATTATACTATTTTTGACAATAATATATACCTATATTTCAATTAGTATTATAATTGCTAATTTTTTAAATAATGAAAGAATCGATATAGCAATATTTAAAGCTATGGGATATAAAATCAGAGATATATCATCTATCTTTAGATATAGAATAAGTACAATATTAGCAATATCATTTTTTCTTGGATCAATAATATCAGTATTTTTAATTAAAATAATCGAATGTATAATTGAGTATAAATTATCTATTAGTATTTTTAAAGATATTAAATCATATTTAATAGTGTTATTTTTAATGTTTGTATGTGTTTATACTATTTCTATAATTGCTATAAAATTTAATAATATTAGACTCAAAAAAGTAAATATAATTGAACTTTTGAAAGATGAATAGTATTTTCTTATTTTTAGTAATTCCAAACTACTTATAGTTTGGAATTAAAAATATAGTTTTATAATTATTCTGTATAAAGAATAATGTCAATTTTAGCATTTTCAGGATTAACTAAATCATTTAGAATATTGGGATTTACATCAATTCTTTTTGTTGAAATTATTAAGTCACAAATAAAAATTAATGAGAGAATTAATGCAATTTTACGCATTATTTTAGGTTTAAATAATCGTACAAATCTTAGTATTAAAGGATGTATAAAAAATACATAAATTGTACCAAGAATTCCCCAACCAATTAAAATTGGAATTGTAGTATAATTTAAAATATTTAGTGGCTTGTCTGAATAATTCCACATTTCAATATTTAATATATATTTAAATCCAAGGCCACATAGCAGTTCAAAAGAGCCAAGTATTAAAGAGGCTATAATAAATATTAATGGAATATTTTTTTTAGTAGGTTTTATATTATAAAAAATCGAATAAAGAATTAAAGCTCCAAAGCCATATATTGGACAATAAGGGCCCATTAACATTCCTCTTTTTACTATTTTTCCTACACTTAAGAAAACATATCCTGTTTCTATAAAATATCCTGCAATAGCAGCTATAGTAAATACTAATACCATTTCTGCAACTGATGCTTTATATTGTGGCACAACCAGATGATATTCTTGGGATGAGCTTTTCATAAAATTCACCTTCTAAAGTTTATCTGTATATAGTTCTTCATCTAAAGATACATTTATGCTGTTTAAGTAATGTAACGGACTATTATTTGGAAAGTTAAAACTATACTTAACTGCAAATAATAATTGCTTGTATCTTTTAAACTTTTTATTTATTTCATTTTTCCCATATTTTGAGTCCCCAATAATAGGAGAAGAAATACTAGATAATAAAGCTCGTATTTGATGAGTTTTACCAGTATGAATTATTACTCTTAATATTGAATACTTTTTATCTTTAAATATCTTTTCTATATAAATATCTGTTATTATTTTTTGAGAACCTGGAATATTTGAATTATATATTTTGGAAAATCCAGTTTTCTCATCTTTAAAAATGTAATTTTCATAATGATAATTTTTAGATTTAAAATCACATCCAAAAACATAAGCAACATATTCCTTTGTAATGTAATTATTTTTAAAAGCATCAAGTAGTGTATCGTATGCAACATCATTTTTAGCAAAAATAATAAGACCAGAAGTATTTCTATCGAGTCTATGGCATATTCTACATTCATTTCCTCTTTTAGCTTTAACAAAGTCTTCAAATGTTGGTTCTGTAATATTACTTTCTTCATTATTAGACAATATTCCTTGAGGTTTAAAGGCTACTATCATATTTTCATCTTCATATTGTATATTTAAATCCTTTGGAAATCCATATAGTAAATAATCATCAATATAAATATCAATAATATCGTTATTATTTAATATATAATTTGCATCGTTTATTCTTTTGCCATTTACTCTAATATCTTTATTACGTAATGCTTTATAGAGTAAAGAAGAAGAAAGATTAGGAAAGCAATCTTTTATATAATATGATAATTTTTTCTCATTTTTTATATTTGATACTATAAGTTCTTTCATATAGAAAATTATAGTACAATTTGTAAAAAAAAGCAATAATAAGTGGAAAAAGTGGATAGATAAGGATATAATATAATCATAAGATAAGTTAGAATGTACAAGCTATATAATTATAAAAAATATTGAAATTTGGCTAAAATTATGCTAGAATATAGTTTAACATTTTTTAGTTGGAGGATTTCGTTTTATGAAAAAAAATTTAATTAAAGTAAAGTTTGAAAATGGTCAAGAAATAATGGTTGAACCTGAAACAAGAATAAATGAAGCAATAGAAATGGCAGGAATTAAAACTGAAGAAGAGATTCTTGCTGTAAAAATAAACAATAAAGAAAGGTCTATAATGTATCATATAATAGAAGACTGCACTTGTGATTTTATTACTTATAGTACTAGAGAAGGTGAAAGAATATATAGTAGAAGTTTAAAATTCATATTTCTTTATGCATTACATAGACTTAAAATAAAACTACACTTTAAATTTTCAAATAAGACAGGTAGAGATTATTTTGCATTTGTAAGACAAGATGAAGAAGTAACAACAACTATGGTTAAAGAGATAAAAGAAGAAATGGAAAAAATTATCTCAGAGAATCTTAGAATTATGAAAGAAAAGGGAAGTAGTAGAAGAATAGCTAATTATTTAAATAATAAAGAACAAGTTAAAAATATTGTAGATTTGAGTTTAAATGAAAATTATACAGTATATTATATAGATGACTTTTATACATATTTATATGGGGCTGTAGTTATGTATACAGGATGTATAAGAGGTTTTGATTTAAGAAAATATAAAAATGGTGTAATATTAATGCTTCCAGAAAAAGATAATATAAATGAAGTTAAATATGATATTGAAACTAATAGAATGTTTGAACTTTCAAATAAATTTTCAGAAGTATGCAAAGTTACATCAGTTGAAAGTGTTAATGATTTAAATAAGAAAATAGTTGAAGATAATATAGATCAAGTGATTAGGAGAGCAGAACTATATCATACAAATGAATTTTTTGAAATTACAAGAAGAATAACAAGAACAAATAGTATAAAAATAGTTATGCTTGCAGGACCATCATCATCTGGAAAGACAACATCAGCTCAAAGACTTGCAGATGCATTAATGGTAAAAAAGAAAAATGCAATAGTAATTAGTATGGATAATTACTTTAAAGATGCTGGCAATATTCCTATTGGAAAAGATGGTAAGGAAGATTACGAATGCTTTGAAAATTTAGAAATTGAATTATTTAAAGAACAGATGTTAAGCTTACTTAGAGGAAAAAAGGTTGTTATTCCAACTTTTAATTTTAAATTACAAAGAAAAGAATATATTAATAATCCAATAAAATTAGGAGATAATGATATTTTAATTATTGAAGGAATACATGCTTTAAATCCAAGAGCTTCTGAATTCATTCCAAAAGAAAAAATATTTAAATTATATGTTGCCCCAATGGTAAGTATTAGATTTGATGCTTATACTATGCTATCTTCTAATGATTTAAGAATGATGAGAAGATTTGTTAGAGACAATTCCACACGTGGTGTAAGTGTTGAAAAAACAATGGATTTATGGAATAAAATACGTAAGGGTGACGAAGAAAATATTTTTCCATATGTAGATAGAGCAGATTACATATTAAATACTAGTCTTATATACGAATGGGCTGCATTAAAGCCTATAGCAGAAAAATTGTTACTAAAAATTAGTGATGAAAGTAAGTATTATTCAGAAGCAAGAAGACTTTTAAATACATTAAGAAATTTTATTGGTATAGAAACAGATTTAATACCAAGTACATCAATACTTAGAGAATTTATTGGTGGCGGATGCTACTTAAGATAAATTAAGGAGGAAATAACCTTGGCAATTAAAAAGCAATCATTTATGAAGGGCGTATTTGTAATAATGGGCTCTCAAATATTAATCAAAATATTGGGATTTATTTATAGAATAATTCAGACTAATATACCTCAGTTTTCGGATGTAGGAAATAGCTATTATGGATCAGGATATCAAGTGTATACTTTTATACTTGCAATAGCTACAATGGGAATACCAAATACAATTTCAAAGCTTGTATCTGAAAAAAGAACAATAGGAGATAGACGTGGTGCACACAAAATATTTAAAACAGCGTTTTTAGTGTTTGTTAGTATAGCTACAGCATTTTCTTTAGCACTATTTTTTGGAGCAGAGCTTATATCTAACAATATACTTCACAATCCTGGAGTTAAATATACATTAATGGCATTATCTCCAGCAATTATATTTGTATCTATGTCTGCAGTACTAAGAGGATACTTCATTGGAATGGAAAATGTGAGTGAATATAGTAAAGCTCAAATTATTGAACAAATTATTAACTGTGTATTTTCAGTAATATTTGTATTTATGTTAATAGGTCAGACACCTGAAATAATGGCAGCAGGCTCAACACTTGCAACAACTGTTGCTACGTCAACTGCCTTTTTATATCTTGTAAGATATTATAGAAAAAATAGAGATGAGATATGGGAAGAAATTAATAAGTCAGAAGTATTTGCAACAGAATCTAGAAAGAAAATAGCAAAAAAATTAATATCATATGCTATACCAATTTCATTTGGTAGTGTAGTATCAGCTCTTGCAGGACTAATTGATGTTGTAACTGTTGTTGATGGACTTCAAAAATATGGATATGATATAGTTACAGCAAATGCTAAATATGGAATTTTATCTGGAAAAGTAGATATATTACTTGCTGTTCCACTTTCAATTAATGTAGCATTTTCTGTAGCACTTGTACCATTTATATCATCTGCAATTGCAAGACATAGAAAAGATGAAGCTACAAATAAGATTAGATATTCTTTAAAAATATCTTCTTTAATAGCATTACCTTGTACATTTGGACTTTTTGTTTTAGCTACGCCAATATTTAATATGATATTTCCTAATGCACCAGAAGGAGCTTATTTACTTCAAATTGAATGTTGGTTGCTATTCTTCTCTGTATTAAGCCAAACACTTACAGGAGCTCTTCAAGGAATTGGAAAGCTTGCAGTGCCAGGTTTTGCATTACTTGTAGGAACAATAATCAAATATGTTTTAAATGTTATATTTATACCAATATATGGAGAAGTTGTACCAGCTGTTACAAGCATAATATATAGTTCTACAGCATTTTTAATATCAGCATTTGTATTATTTAGAACACTAAAGGAAAAGATGCCTATAAAAGAAGTTTTTGTTAAACCATTTATTGCAAGTGCTTTAATGGGACTTTCTGTGTTTGTTTCATATAAATTGTTTATTTTCTTAAAATTGGGAAATACTATTTCTACACTTTGTTCTATAGCAATAGGTGTAATAGTATATGCTATATTAGTAATACTTTTAAGAGCATTAGATAAAGATGAAATACAACAATTACCTTATGGTAACAAAATATGTAAAATGCTTAAAATCTAGCAAAAAAACGATGTTTTTTTGCTAGAAAAAAGATGAAAAGTGTTGACAATGCAAATCTTTTGTAGTATATTCTAAGTGTAATAAATAATAGGAGGGATAATAATGAATAAAGCTGAATTAATCGCTAAAATAGCAGAAGAAAGCAAACTAACTAAAAAAGCTGCTGAAACTGCTCTAGACGCATTCGTAACTAGTGTTGAAGAAGCACTTAAAAACGGAGAAAAAGTTCAATTAGTTGGTTTTGGTACTTTCGAAGTAAGAGAAAGAGCTGCTAGAAAAGGTAGAAACCCACAAACTAAAGCTGAAATTAAAATACCAGCTTCTAAAGCTCCAGTTTTCAAAGCTGGAAAAGCTTTAAAAGAATTAGTTAATAAAAAATAATTAATTAAAAAATAAAAACCACGATTTATCGTGGTTTTTTATTATTCTTCTTTAGAAGAAGTTTCTTCAAGAATACTTGTGCAATGGCCACATCTTGTAGCTTTGATAGGAATTGTACTTAAACAGTAAGGACATGTTTTAGTAGTAATTTCTACTGCTTGAGTATCCTTTTTATTTGCTTTAGTTAATGTCTTTACAATGATAAATAATACAATAGATATAATTATAAAGTTTATTATTGCTGTAAGTATTTCTCCATAGTTTAAAGTTATTGCTCCAGCAGCTTTTGCAGCTTCTAATGTATCAAACTTTCCTCCTTTTAATGTTATAAAAAGAGTGGATAAGTCTACATTGCTTGTAAGTAGGCTTATTATTGGAGTTATAAGAGCAGATACTAGTGTATTAACTATTGTTGTAAAAGCGCCACCTAAAACAACACCAATTGCTAGGTCTAAAGCATTTCCCTTTAAAGCAAATGCTTTATAATCTTCAAATGCAAGCTTTGCTTTCTTTTTAGATTCTTCATGTAGTTCTTTTCTATCAATTTTTTTCATTTTTCATCACCAATTACATATTACTATAAAAGAGAAATAAAATCAATATTTATTTTATTGACAAATAATTGAGCAAGCGTTAAGATTATTTTAGGTGAATATATATGGAAAAAGAAAATAAAAAAGAATTGATGAAAATATTTTATAGAAATAAAAGTAATTTTTACATCGCAATAGCTTCAATTCTTATTGCTGTATTTTGTTTAGCGTTTGGCACTATTCTTGGAGCTAGAAAGTTACCAAAAGCAGAAAATATTGAAGAAGTAATTCAAGAAGATACATATTCTCAAGCGAGTATATATGCTCTTACAGACTATTTTGCTACATACAATGTGGACAATAGCATTAGAGAAAAATATTATTTTGCACTTGGAGATAATAAAATATATATATTAAATTTATCTGATAGTGAATATATAACATTAGATGAGAAAGTTAATACAGATAATAATATTAATGGAATTGTTATATATGGAATGTCAGAAAATATATCAAATGATTTAAAAAATTATGCTATTGAATCAATGAATGAAATTTACGAAACTGATGAAATAAATACAATTAATTTTGATGATTATTTTGTACCATATCTTATCAATACAAAGAAATCTCCAAATGATGTGGCTCAAATATTTTATACAATAGCAATTTTTGCAGTTTTCTTTGGAGTTACTTTTGGAATTGTATATGTTATTTTAGTAATATCTACTAAGAGTAAGATAAAGAAAATAGCCAAAAAATATGATCTTACTCAAATATCATTAGAATTATCTAATTCTTCAAAACTAGAATTTAAAATAACAAAAACTATATTCTTAGATGACTATGTTATTGCTTATGCCAATTCTTTAGAAGTAATGAAATATACAGATATTATATGGATTTATCCACACGAAAATTATGTGAATGGAGTAAAATCTACCAAACAAATAAATGTAGTAACTAAGGATAATAAATTACATGTTATTTCAGTTTGCTCCGCTTTTGGTAAGAATAATCAAGAAGAGTTTGCTAATACATATAATGAATTAATAAATAGAAGACCAAATGTACTTTCAGGATATACAAGTGAAAATATAAACGCTATGTCTAAACAAAATAGAGAGGAGACTATCTCTAAAATTATAGAAAGTGATAACTCTGAAATATAATATAAAAGACTTGATTTGTTTCAAGTCTTTTATTATTAACATTATAGGTTTACAATAGATATGACACACTAATATATAAAAAAAGGAAATACCTTA
>JBJEXW010000010.1:0-15615 GCA_051886195.1 Clostridia bacterium | reverse complement strand
ATCAAACACAGATATTTCTAAATAAGTGTGTCACATGTTTGACAAACCTACACAATAATGTATATCTGTTTTGTTTACATAACTTGAATTTACATTATAAGTGTGATATAATAAATAGGCTTAAATAAAAATTAACCAATTTTTTAATAAAAAGGAGGGATTTTATGGAATATATAAGTAGCAAAAAGTTTATTCCAAAATTAAAAACAAAAAAATATGAGATAGGAAGCTTTGACGTATTTTTAGACCAAACAAGAACTTTAATTTCAAAAAATATTAGCAATAAAGACTTCTTAACATCAAAAAACGAAGAATTACTATTAGATAAGTTGCCATCAGCATATAGGGCAAGTATAGTAGACAGGGAAAATAAAAAATATATAGGGTATATAAGTGCTTATGATATTACTTTTGAAGATGATATGGCGTCAATTATTCTAGAAACAGACATTAAACTTAGCAAACTGGATTTAGATGAGATAATTACTACATATAAAGACTTTTTGTATAATGATTTATACATAAAAAATATAAAAGAATTACACATTACAAATTTTGATGAAGTGATAGTTGAAAGAAAAGAATTTAAAAATAATCATGTAAGTCTAAATTCAGCTTTTTTTAGTCCACGGTGTTAGTATAAATACTAAATTGTTTTCACCTTATACTATAATGTATGGTCAGACAATTGTTGCAATTATCGGACTGGATAATTTATCATGGGTAAATAGACGTGCAGAATTAAAGATATTTTTATCTAAAGAAGTAGATGAAGACTTTATTATTAATTTTATCCCAATAATGATAGAAAAATATATAAATTATGCACATGATAATAATGTGTATAGTATATGTGCAAAAGTATCTGAGAGTGATAAATTATTAAAGAAAATACTTGTAAATAGTATTATGAACTATATAGGTACAATTCCTTTTTCTTCAACTTTTGATGATAAAGTGGAATCAGAATTATTATTTGAACATTATCCAAATATGTCAAAGAACTATGATATACTAATTCCAGAAGGAAAAAGTATACCTATAGAAAATTTAAAAGAAATACAAAGGCTAGATGAAATTTTATATTTGAAAAATGGATATATAGCAATATCTTCTGAAATGCTTGAAATATTAAATATTAATGCAAATGAGTTTGTTAGGACACATATTGATGCATTACAAAATAGAGAAAAATTCTCTATTCCTTTAGGTGAAGATAAGTATATTATTCAAGAGGGAAATGGAAATTATGGAATTTCTAGAGCTATAAAAGAATTTTCATATATACTTATAGATAAGAATTTTAAATATTTAGGATTTTGTAATATTTTAGGAAGAAGCGGCAGAAATGCACGAATAGACATTGCAATTATTCCTGAATATCATGGTTTAGGATTTGGAAGTAATTTTCTTGAAGCTTTTTACAACAAACTATTTGAAAAAGGATATTTGAGCGTAACAAGTTATGTGTTTGAATTTAATGAGCTATCAAATAAGATGCATAAAAAATTAGCTGAGTATTCTGGAACTAGAAAAAGTAGTTATTACATTAATGGAAGATTTTGTGATATTAATATATATACAAAAACAAAGCCTTTATAGGTGTAAAATTTATACCAAAAATTGTAAATGATTTTTTGGGTACATAATACTTAAATAAAGATGTATAATACAGGAACACAAAGCAAAAGACAGCATTGGTTATACATCTTTGTAAATTTTTATTTATGGTATAATAGAATTGTAATAAATTTCCACCAGCCTAGCTGGTGGTTTTTAATTTTCGGCTAAAAGCCTATACTACTGGCCTCCACTAAAGTGGCCTTTTGCGACTGACTCTTGCATTCGTCACTCGCTACCCTTTAAAAGGGTCTATTTGTTCTATTATTAATTGTTCATTTAATTGATCATTCTTTAATTGATTTGCTATATATTCTTTTATCTTTTTAGTATTCTTTCCTACTGTATCTACATAGTATCCTCTATACCAAAATTCTCTATTTCTATACTTATATCTCATATTTCCTCACTTGCTATATATCATTATGCTACTTTTTCCTTTTAGAAATCCCATTACACTTGCTACACTATATTTTGGTGGTATTCCTATTAACATATGTATATGATCTGGACATACTTCTGCTTCTATTATTGTTAATCCTTTCCATTCACATAATTGTATTAATATTTGTCCTATCTCTAATCTTTTTTCATTATAAAATACTTTTCTTCTATACTTTGGTGCAAATACTATATGATACTTGCAATTCAATGTTGTGTGTGCTAAACTTTGTATATCGTTAATTTTGATATCTTTCATGATTAATGATTCCCCTTTCGTGTTATATTTTTTTGCTTCCTGTCAGTCGCAAAAACATTATACACGACGGGGGCTTTTTTATCTACTTATCGTTGAAAGCTTTACTGAACCCCCAGACTATCTGGGGGTTTTCTATAAACAAAAATCAAGGAACTTTAAATCCCTTGATAAATCTGATTGCAAGGATACAACAATACCCTAAATATCAATAAAAATGAAATTCCTTCGTGTTAGAAAGTATCACTTTTATTATTGATAAATTAAAATAATTTAAGATAAATTATTATTTTACTATAATAAAGGGATTTATCCCTTGGCACACGAGAACTAAAGTTATAGTTTCTCTATTTTATAGATTATTAAATAAATCTTCTTCGTATAAAATATAAATTTCTACGCCTTGTTCTTTTAACTCTAAAGCATCCTTTACTTTCGAACCAAAATTACCATAACTCCAATCTTTGCTACCAAGTCCTCCAACAACTACATATTTTACCTTTTTGCTAACTCCTCTAGCAACCTCACCACCAAGCGATTCTATTGTCTTTATAATTTCTTCTCTACTTCCATGAGTAAATTCGCCAGTGATAACAAATCTATTACTTTGAAATTCTATTGTATCCACGTCATTTTCTGCAGTTACGGGATTTAGAAATGTGTTGAACAAATTAATTAATTTTTCTTTTTCTTTTTCTGTAATATAATTGTCTTCTAAAACATTTTCAACTGTTTCAAATATTTTATCATATGGATAGTTTCCTTTAAGTTGACTATTTTCATATAGCCAACTTCTTAATCCTTGTAACTCTTCTAAACTCATCTCTTTATCGCATACTATTCCATTTACTATACCGTTTAGTACTTGAAGGCTTTGTGTATTATTCGATTTTATATTATTGTTAACAAAATTGTATATATTTAACAACGTATCTTTTTCTTTTTCGGTTACAATATTATCTAACAAGATTATTTCGATAATTGGTATAACTTCATCAAAGAAATCATAATCTCTATATGAATTATTTTCTTCAATCCATTTTTTTAAGAAATTAATTTCGTTATCTTTAATAACTTTATCAATTGTTATCCCAGCAATAATTCCTGCAAGTTCATTAATTTTTTTATTATTTCTGTATTTTTTAATTTCTTGTTTTTTGAGTATTATTATTAAATACATATTTACGAACATCATTATCTGTTATTTTACGAACTTTAGAAATTTCTTTCAATAATTGATAACATGCTTTGGCATCACATAAAGAATTATGGTGCTCTTTTAAATCAAAACCAAAATATTCACTTAAATATTCTAAATTATATTTTTCTAAATTTGGAAAAGTTTCTTTTGCTAGTTTTAATGTATCAATAAAATATATTTCAGGTATTTCTTCGTTATAATTATTTAATGCTTTGCAAATTTTATTTAAATCAGCAGATTGCGCATTATGTGCTATAATAACACTATTTTTAAAATATTCACCGATTTGTCTCCAAAGTTCTAAAAAAGTTGGTTTATCTTTAACCATATCTTGAGTAATATGATGTATATTAATATTTCTTTGTTCAAATTCTGCCTCTGGATTTACTAAATATTCTTTTTCTAAGGTTATATTTCCGTCAGTAATTGCAACTAAAGATATTGAACAAATAGAATCTCCTTTTCCATTTGGATTTTCTGTATCTATAATTGTATATTTTTTTATATCAATATTATCAGAATCTATTGTGGCATTTTTTCCATAAAATATTTTTCCACTCTCTAAATTCTTCTTATATATACAGCCTTTTCTTAATTCTCTAATAGTATTTACACATTTTTTGCTATCTGAACATTCAATATATCTTGAACAACATCCAAAAGATACTATAGGTTCTATTGAATTCAAGTACTTATATGCATATTTTATTTCATCTGAGATTTTTTGAATATCGTCTATATTTATAATATTGAATTTATAGTATAAGCTGTTCTCATCATCTTTAACAGAATAAAACTTTTCTTTCAAAACTTCTAAATCTATTTCTTTAGCCTTTCTTAACTCAGCAATTTTTAGACTTGATTGAAATGTTATCTTTATCAATATATTTTCATATGCTCTAAAAGATATTGATTTATTTTTGTTTTCTATAGCTTGAATAATTGACCTATCTTCTAAAGGTAACTCCGATTCAGGTATAGAGTTAATAATGTTATTTAAAATTTCTATTATTTTGTTATCTTCATTCATATTAACGCTCCTTAATTACATGACTAATTATATCACACTAGTTCAATTTACTAAACCTTTAATAAATAAGTTAATGATTTTTTGTTAAATATTAGCATATAAATAATGAACGTGCTTTTTAAAATTTATATACCTTAAGTGCACTAATTTCAATATTTTCAAGGTCTTTAAAAAGTTGCAAAATTGGTAATTTTTAGAAATTTCTTGTAATTTAGAAAAGTAAGCTAATTTCTATATTATAATCTTTCTATGTTCGAACATTTATTAAATATTGAAGGGAGATTATATGATAAGAAAAAAAGGCAGTGATGAAGGAAGTGTATTTTATAGAAAAGATAGAAACAGATGGCAAGCTCAGTATTATGATTATGATCCAGTAACTCTTAAAAGGATTCATAAAGAGAAATCTTTTCGTACCGAGTAAGAAGAAAAAAATATTTAAAGTCAGTAATGTATAAAAAAGAAAATGAAACTTTTATTGAAAAGTATGGAATACCTTTAAGAGAATTAATGACATCAATTCTAGAAAAGAAATTTGAATCTAAATTAATATCAGAGGCACAATATGAAAGAGTAGAAAGAACACTTAAGAGCATATTTAAATCACCAATAGTAGATAAGGATATTGAAGATATTATATGTGAAGAAATACAAAGATTTGTAAATGAATATAAACATTTAAGTGATTCAAGTATTAAAAAGAATGTCCATATAAAAATGAATACCTTATACAGCTATTTATGGGCTTAAGGATAGGCGAATGTTTAGCTTTATCTCATGGAGGTATAGATTTAGAACATAGAAAAATATATGTTCATAAAACTTTAACTAAAAGTATTAATGGTTTAGTTTCAATGAGCAATTCTCCAAAGACTCAAGCTGGTAATAGATATCTATCTATTCCAGATTCATTATATCCATATATAGTAGAGCAAATGAATTATAGTAATGTACAAGAAAATAATTAATGAAAACTATTATTTAAACCTAAACAGAATAGATATACCACTCCAGAAAATGTTAATAGAGCTTTAGGAAAGATTTTAGATGATGTCGGTATAGAACATATGGCATCTCATAGCTTAAGACATACTTATGCAACTAGAGCAATTGAGGCAGGTGTTACACCATTTGTATTGCAAAAACTAATGGGACATACAGATGTATCTATTACATTAAATACTTATACATCTGTTTTTGATAGATATAAAGAAACAGAACTAGAAAAAGTAAATGAATATTATATGAAACAAAATTTACTTCAAGAGCCAAGTACTAATTTTAAGCAAATATCAGATAATAATACACCAAAAATAGAATCTAGAACTAATTGCATTAATAATAATTAAGACATTAGTAATAGATAGAACATTGTATATTATTAAATAAAATATACAACAAAATCTAAATTTAATTATAAATAAAATTTTAGAAGGTAGCCTTTTATTGACTACCTTATTAGGAAAAATATTACCTAGTTTTTGACACCCTTCACCTTATGTGTTATAATTATATCGTAGAATTCTACTTATTTATTTAGTCTTGTAAAAGACTTTTAGTGATTCTAAGTAGTTCTACTCTTTTAGAAGATGCGTCGAGTGCATCTTCTTCTTTTATTCTTTTAAATATATATTCAATTTGATTATTTATTTCAGCTTTATATATTTCTCTTTCAGATTCTTCATATGCTAACATATACAAGTGCTCTGTTTCAATAAAAGACAAAAAATGTTCGGTGTCCTTTTCAAAGACACCATATAGAACTTCGTAAAAATAATCTCTGTCCATAATATCTACTCCTTTCATAATCTACTAAAGTATTAACTTATGTGCTAATCTTTAAATTTATAGATTATATAAAGGGATTAAGGTGCCTTTGCTAAAACTTAATTTTGAATTCAAAATAACAACTTTTGAAGTAGTTACTTCAAATTCAAATATAAAAGTTTGCCTATAATAATTATACCATTATTTTACATAAAATTCAATTTTCTAGACTAGAGTAAAAAAGTATTTTATATTTATATCTTTTATACTTATTCTAACGGCAAAGTTTGAGTTATGAGTGTTTAGCATGTATCAACGGTTTTAGAGATTTTTGCGTTTTAATTCAATTTTAATGTATTACTAAAAAAAATTTTTTTACATTAGAAAGTTACTCAAACTACTGATATTACTGGATGCGGTAGAAAAAACACGCATTTTTTTTATGTTCTAAAATTTTGCGGGTATTTTGGTCAAAAAAGTCGAAAAAATAAGGCAAAATAGAAAATATTAAAATGAAGTATAAAAAAATAAAACGAGCTAAAAAGCCCGTAATATCAATACTTTATAAGATTAATATAAAATAAATTGCAATAAAAAAAGAGGCTTAAAGCCTCATTTATGGTTGCGGGGTAAGACTCGAACTTACGACCTTCGGGTTATGAGGACAGAAAGTTTTTTTAGAGAAAGCCTTTATTCTCAGGTGTTTGGAGATTTATTTTTTAGGCTTTCCCTTTATTTTCCCTTTATGTCATTTTAAAGTTCCATTTAGTTCATATTTATATCAGTTAAATAATCTTCTAATCTATTCATTTGGGATAATTTGACTTGTCCTAAAATATGAACATATATATCTGCTGTTGTACTATAACTAGCATGACCTAATATTTCTTGTAATACTCTTAAATCGATTCCTGCTTCAATAGATCTTGTTGCAAAAGTATGTCTTAGTTCATGTATTCCTACTTTTCTAAAATTGTTACTTTTACATATTTCCTGACAAGTTTTTCTTAAGTATTCAGATGTTATTGGATGATTACATTTGGTTTTAAATATAAAATCATCCTCTTTAAATCCTTCTCCTAATTCAGCAAGTTCTTCTTGCTCTGCTTGTACTTTTTTCTTGTATTCTTGTAGAATTCTTACTACTTTATCTAGCATTGGTACAACTCTATAACTATTTTCTGTTTTTACATCTGTAACTTTTCTTTCTCTTTTTACTTTATTAAACTCATCATCATAAGTTGTTATTTTTTGCATACCTCTTCTTACATATAGAGCTTTGTTTTCAAAATCAACATCTTTCCATGTTAATCCACTTAGTTCTCCTGCTCTAAGTCCAGTATTAACTAATACTATATAAGCTGTTCCCATTCTATATTTTTTCATAAATCCTTCAAATACAAGTTGTTCTTCTTTTGTCATTATATTTAATTCTTTTCTTCTCATTGATGGCAATTTTAAATTTCTTGTTGGATTTAGTGATATATGTCTACACATAATTGCATCATCAAAACACATTTTTAAAATACTATAATAATGTCTTAAAGATTTAGGCGATTTACCTTCATTTTGTAAATCACTAATAAATTTCTGTAAATGATATAATTCTATTTTTTGTAATTGCATATTTCCTAAATGTTCTAATATTGTTTTAGATTTTTCAACATAACCCTGATAAGTTCTAGGTGATATATATGGCTTTTTATAAACTCTCATCCATTCTTTTAGCCATTCTTCCAAAGTTATGTTTTTATTTTCAATATAATAGTTGTCATCTCTCTTCTTCCTAAGCTCTTGCATTTTTTCTACAACTACTCGTTGGCTTTTATCATAGACTGAAACTTGTTTTCTTACACCATTTACCTCAACTGTAATCCTCCCTTCATATCCATTACCTTTTTTTCTTATTGTGCCTTCTCCTTTTACTCTCCTTGTATTATCATTTTTTGCTCTTCTTCCCATATCATTTCCTCCATAAAAATAGGATTCATAATATTAAGAAGTAAAATATACTACCAATATTATAAATCCTTATCTTCGTAAATCCAAACCCTACACAATGATTCTTCCTGAATTTTTATTAAACCATTCAATCATCTGTGGTTTGTTTATTACAATTCTTCTTTCAAATTTAATACAAGGAAAATCTTTAAGCTTAGTTAATTCTGTCATTAATTGTTTACTAATTCCTAATATCTCTGATGCTTCTTTTATATTTATACCTATTTTTTCATCCATTTCACTAATCCACCTTTCGCTTTAATTTTTTCTGCTTTTTCTGTAGCTTCTCGCGGACTATATAATTTCATTGCGACATCAATTTCTGAATCAAGCATTTTTACATCAATATCGTTTGGTGTACTTCCTAATATATCTAATGCTATAACTGCATAAGCTTTAGCCTGTTTTTTAGTTACTGTTTTTACATTATTTAATTTCATTTTAATCAAATCCTTTCACTTATAAACTTTTGAAATTAGTTACAAGTGAAATTGGTATCTATCACATAGGTATTTAAACCTCTCCGTTATCCAACCGAGCAACTCCTCAATATAAATTAAGCCGAGCTGAAGTATCATTATTACTAATATAGATCTTCGCCAACACAAACTTACCATCGTTTGCTTTTTCCCTCATTATAGTCGCTATTTATTTTTAATAACATTCGCCTTCTTGGAGCTCCTTATATTAGTTAAAGTCTTGTAACTAATATATTTACTTGTCAATGTGCTATCCGTTTTCCAAAAGAAAACAAGCAAGAAAGATCAACTACTCTCACTTGTTTTTTCAGTTAGCACATCATTTTTTAGGGCTACTTATAAAATTTCTTTAATTTTTTTCTTAAGTTTTCTAATCCTCTGTCTATACTCTCCTTTACTGTAGGAATAGAACGATTTTCTACTTTTGCTATTTTTGTATATGAAAATTCATCTACTATATACATATAAACTCGCCTATTTTGTGGTGTAGGTAATTTCCAAATTTCTTTTATTATTCTTTCTGATTCCAAATTTGAAATAACTTGTTCTTCTAAACTAATTTCTTTATTTATAGATCTCTTATTTAATGAAATATCTGTTAGTTCTGAATGTTCTATATACCTACTAAATTTAATATTTTGTGAGTTTTCTTCACTTTTTCTTTTTTTGTATTCATCTCTTAATGTTTCATTAGCTCTAATAATTCTTGATTTTCCGTTTCCATCTTTAAATACAATAACACTTCTACTATTATCACTATTGCTAAAAACAATATATGTATCTATTATCTCTCGCTTAATTTTTGAATGCTTTTTCATTCTTCTTTCCTCCATTCAATTCGTTTTTGAATTGAATGTGAGGTGGAGATCTGCATTTTACTAATCCATATAAAAGCAAAAAGAGGTCAAATCTACCTTTACAGATAAATTCAACCTCTTTGATTATTTTTTCAGCCATTCTTGATACACTGAATCTCAAATCAACTACACTCCTTTTGTGTAGACTGAGATTTATGTAATAATGCTCAAAACTACACTAACATATATCTCTTTTTTTCATTTTTCCTTAGAACATTTTTATAAATTAGTGTAGTATTTTATTGGATATTAAAATAATTGAAAAAAACACACAAATAACTTATAAATAGTTAATTGTGTGTTTAGAATATTTATTTATATTTTTCAATTTATTTTGTGATATATCCATTTTCTCCCCCAACTCCTTATTATTTTTCCTTCTTTGGTAGTTTAGGGATTTTTCTTTTGTTTTTATGGATTCTATCACAATTTTTTTGCAAAGTTTGTCGAATTATGCGAAAAGGTGTAATTTATTGTATAAAATTTTATTTTTTTGGTTTTATATAGTATTTTGAGCAAAAAAAAAGAAGGTCTAGCCTTCTTTCTGATTACATATATTTTTTAAATACCGCTCTCATTATAATAACTTTGTCTATTATTTCTTTCATAAGTTCTTCATAATTTGAGTGATCATCAAAATTCAAACCTTTTATTCTATATTTAATCCTTGAAGCTTTCCCATTATCTAATCTATCCCAAACAAGTTTAAATCCTAATTCACTCTCAATAATATCTTTCTTATCCATAAGTTTATCAAATAACTCTTTATTGTCATTAATATACACATCTATAACAACATAAGAACTTTTATTTACTAAATTGATACTTATATGTGCTTCACTTGTTCCTAAAGCAACATCATACCAATGATCTGTTGTAGCTTTTCTAATATTAAATGGTTTCCCATTCTGTTCTACTACTTCATTAAATTTATTCCAAAATTCTAATCTTTCGGATTGAGATTTATTTAAGTTATCTTGATTATTTATTGCTTTAGTATTTTTTATAAATCCATTTGGTTTTTCTATAACTTCAAACATTGGAGCTGGATTTGAATCATCAATTTTGTATGCATGAAGTTCAATTAAAAAGAAATTCAACTCATTGTTTGTATTATTGTTCAACCATTCTATAGCACTTCTATGTTCTTCTTTAGCTTGTTTTACAATCCAAACAACCACTTTAGCATCTAATCCTGAAGCATAAGTTATAATTTTTCCTAAATGATCATGGTTTGAAGCTTCAAGCTGATTTTCAATAATTACTTTAGTTCCAGTTGTTTCATCTTTAGCAAAAATATCACATCTATAAGATCCAACATATGCCTCCTTACTTATATCAACTAAAGTTAAACCTAATATATCATTTAAATTTTCAATATTTTCTTCTTTTGATAGCCATTCTGAAAAATCATATTGCTCATGCTTCCATAAATCTCTTATATCAACTTCTACAAATTTTCCTATATTCATATCACACCTCCATTTATATTAAATTCGCACTCATCAATTCAGCTTGTTTAATTACTGTAGCAACAGCTTCATCTGCTTCCTTTGGTGGGTATTCGTATTTTCTTAAAAGTCTTTTTACTACTTTTCTCATATATGCTCTTGCAGATTCTTTTTTATCCCAATCTACCGTTCTACTTTTTCTAACTGTTTCTGTTAATTCATGTGCTAATTGAATTAAAACTTCGTCTTTCATTTCTTTTAGAACAATTGGATTTTTTACAAGTGCTGTATAAAATGCATATTCATCTTCGTTCAGTCCTTTTCCTTCTCCTTCTTGTGCTACTTCAACCATTTCCTTTGATAAAATCATTAGTTGTTCAATAACTTCAGCACTATCTATCAGTCTATTATTATACATTTTCATTAATCTCTGTAATTTTTCTGAAAATAACTCTGCTTTTACTACATTAGTTCTTTGGAACATTTTTATATTTCCTGACAATAATCTTTTTAAAATATTGGCAGCAATATTTTTATGTTTCATATTTCTTATATTAGCCATATATTCTTCTGATAATATTGCAATTTCAGGATTGCTCATATTTGCTTTTTCAAATAAATCTATAATTCCCTCTTGTTGAATAGCTTGTTCAATTATATTGCTTATTTTTGCATTAACCTCTGTTGTTGTTAACTTTCCATTACCTGCAATTTTATTAATTCCTACTTTAACACCTTTAAAATATTCTACTTCCATTTTAGTTTTTTCATCTAAAAGTGTTCTTGCAAGTGTATCTGCCTGTGATAAAGCACTTGCTTCTACTATAAAGTCTTTTCTTTCTTCTTCATCAAATCCCAATACATAATTTATACCATCTGCTAAGCATTTTAATCTTTCTTGATTTGTACCATTTGTGAAATAAGAATAATCAAAACCATAAAACATATCTCGCATAATTTCTAGTTTTTCCATTAATATTTCGTATGCCTTAGTCAAATCAGGAATCTTGTCTTTATCTCTGTTAGTATATTGATTCAAAGCTTCTTTTAATTCACTTCCAATACCAATATAATCTACTATTAACCCTGCTTCCTTATCTTTATAAACTCTATTAACACGAGCTATTGCTTGCATCAATGTATGTCCTTTCATCGGTTTATCTATGTACATTGTATTCAATGAAGGAACATCAAATCCTGTAAGCCACATATCAACAACAATAGCAATTTTAAATTCGCTATCTTTTTTCTTAAATTCTAGTGCCATTTCTTCGCGATATTGTTTATTTCCAACTATTTCATGCCATTCTTCAGGATCATTATTATTATCTGTCAAAATTACTTTTACTTTATTATTCCAATCAGGTTTTTGCCTTAAGATTTCTTTATATAAGTTTATCGCTGTTCTTCTACTTATAGAAACTATCATTGCTTTTCCAGTTAAAATATCTTTTCTTTGTTCATAATGTTCTATTATATCTTTTGCTAACATTTCTAATCTTTCTTGTGAGCCTATAATTGTTTCTAATCTTGATAATTCATGTTGGGACTTCTCGACAACTTCTGTAGTAGCTTGATCTGTATCTACTAGATCTTGGTATTCTTTATCAACTTGTTTTAACAATTCTTCATCTAAGCTTAATTTTGCTACTCTATTTTCATAGTATATTGGTACTGTTGCTCCATCTTCTACGGCTTGAGTCATGTCATATATATCTATATAATCTCCAAAAATTTCTCTTGTACTTCTATCCGCTAGATCAACTGGTGTACCTGTAAATCCTATAAAAGTTGCATTAGGTAATGCATCTCTCATATTTTTTGCATATCCATATTTAAAATCGCCAGTTTTCCTATTAAACTTAGCTGTCAATCCATATTGGCTCCTATGAGCTTCATCTGCAATAAATATAATATTCTCTCTATCACTCAGCATATCAGAGCCTTCTTCAAATTTTTGTATTGTTGTAAAAATTATTCCTCCCGCATTAACTTTAAGTAATTTTTTTAATTCTTTCCTATTTTTAGCATTTTGACATTTTTGTGGTAATACTTCTCTATTACATGTTGCAAATGTTGTAAATAATTGTTCATCTAAATCGTTTCTGTCTGTTAAAATTACAATTGTAGGATTATCTAACTCCTTATCTTTTAGTAATAGTCCTGTGTAAAATACCATTGCAAAGCTTTTCCCTGATCCTTGGGTATGCCATACAACACCTGCTTTTCTTGTCTTTTCTTTTAGTGATTTTTTTGTACTATTTATTGCTTTCTTAACAGCAAAGTATTGATGATATCCTGCTAATATTTTTATTGTATTGGTTTCTGTATGTTGATATACAATAAAATTCAATATTAGATCTATTAGTCTATCTTTTCTAAATACTCCTTCTAATAATGTATCAACTTGGTCGAATCTATCTTCAGGATTTTCTCCATTTTTTGATTTCCATGTCATATATCTAGTAAAATCTGCTGTAATTGTTCCTACCTGTGCATTTACCCCATCGCATATAACATTAAAAGCATTATAATAAAATAAACTTCTAATATCTTGTTGATAATTTTTTATTTGATTATATGCATTTTCAATTGTAGTATCTTCTTTCATCGCATTTTTCAACTCAAATACAACAACTGGAATACCATTAATAAATATAATTACATCAGGTCGTTTTGTTTTATATTCTTCTATTGTATATTGATTAGCAACTAAAAAGTTATTATTTTCTATATTGTTTTTATCTAATAAATAAGCAGTATATGTCCTATCTCCTTGAATTGGTATTTCAACTCCACCATACAATAATTTATAAAATTCTTGATTAGCTTGTATTAGTTCTAAATTAGTAAAACTTCTTATTTTTCTATAAACTTCATCAGCTATATCTTGTGTAATATCCTTGTTTATTCTATATAAACTTTCATAAAATTCATCTTTTAATATTACTTCTTTATAATCTCTTTCAATATCTGGTGCATATTTATAATCATATCCTAAGCCTTGTAATTGTTCGATTATTGCATTTTCTACTGCTTCTTCATTAAACATAATTTTCCCCCTAAATTATATTATTTACTAATTATATCCATAAACTTTTTCCCATTATTATTCATAGTCAAATAACTATCTTGTCTATTTTCTTGTTGTACTCCATTTATACTTGTTATCCTTGTTGATTTAAATGATAATCCTATTATTCCTAATGAATTTAGTCTTTCAACTCTAAATAAATCTGCTCTATTAGTAGTATCACTTACTGTTCCATTATAAATCATTTTTAATAAATTTATATCTTGTATAAATAACCTATTTATTATTTCTGAATACTCACAAAATTCATTCCAACTAACTATTTTTTCAACATAAGCCTTAAATAATTTTGCTAACATTACACTTTTTTCTTTGTCTATAAAATTATTTAGTAATAACAAAATTCTTCCTAGTTCTTCTTCACATCTTTTAGGATTCATTTCTATTGTCAGCTTGTATCTTTCCAATTTATCATCACTTATCTGATTATTATTAAATTCATTAATGAATGTTAAAGTTTGCTTTAATAAGTTTCTATCATGAACATTTTTGCCAACTTTTAAAACTCCGACTATTGTATTAACTATTGGTAATTCTTTTAAAATTCCTTCATTCATTAAGGAATCTATACCTATTTCTAAATAATCACTAATTACATTCTCTGATGAATTAAATAGTGATTTTTCAAAATCATCTACTAATTTGTCCATTTTTTGCTCCTTTGCTCATACAAATAGTTATTTGTATGACTAAATTTCTATTTTATCTAGGTCTATTTCGCCATTCATTAGCTTTGGTAATAGTGTGTCTCTTAATTGTTCTAAATTCTTATTTTCTAATTGATTTAATTTTATTTTTTCAAACATTTTACTTACAATATTATGAAATTCTATTAGTTTATCTGTTGGTAGATATGGAACTTCTATGTTTTCAAATGTATTTTTATTTATGTTATAAGTTGTACTTCCACCTGCAATATTCTTCATAAAATTTTCTTGTTCTGACAAAAATTCAAATAGATAATACAAATCATAATCATTATTCAAAACAATAGAGTTTATCTGTTGATTAGTTTGCGATTCCTCTGTACTTATACTTACTAATCCAACTGTTGCAATACAAGAAACTGAAATTGAATTTTTAGGTATAAGCGCTTTTGCTCCTATATTACTTATTTTTCTTTCTGTATTTATTGTAAATACTTGATTATGCATATCTGGAATAGTTATAAAAGGAATATTTCCATTCCAAAAATCTTCATTTTTAGTTGAAGGTGTTTTTCCTGTAACCACTCTATTAGCTATTTCTACAATTTTTTTATTTTCTATTAATTCTGAATACTTGTCCAAACAATTATGATATATCGTATTACACATTTCAAACAAATTATCATTTGTCTAACTATTTAAGCAATTTTCTCTAGCAAATTATCATTTGTATGATTATTTATTTCTATTTTTCTATCAATAACTGATAAT
>JBJEXW010000009.1:0-16058 GCA_051886195.1 Clostridia bacterium | reverse complement strand
CTTCTTTTTTAGCTTTAGAAGCAAAATATGTATATTTGTTTCTTGCTTGTGACTCCCCTGCAAATGCAGTCATTAAATTTTGTTCAGTTTTTGAACCTTTTAATTCCATTTATAATTCCTCCTTCATTTTTGATTTACATTCTTCACATATTCCATAAATTGTTATACTATCTGCTCTAATAGTTATGCCTGTTTGACTTTTAATTTTATCTATTAAACTTTTATTATCAAAAGGATAGATGAAGTCATAAACTCTTCCACATATTTCACATATAGCATGATAATGTTCGTTAGTTATATAATCATATCTATCAGGACCTGATATCATTTTAACTTTTCTGATTATATTCATATCAAGTAAAATACTGATATTTCTATATACAGTACTTTTACTAATTTTAGGATTATCTTTTACAACTAAATTGTACAATTCTTCAGATGTAAGATGCTCATGTGAATTCTTTAGCACTTCTAGTATAATCTCTCTTTGCTTAGAATAGTTATTCATAAATCTCCTTTCAAATTAAGAATAATTCCTAATTTATCTATATTTTATAGTAATAATAATTATTTGTCAATAATTATTTATTTAAAAAAAATAAAAAAGCACTAAAATATTATATAACTTAATATAATATTTTATGTGCTTAAAAATTTTAGAAGAATCTAGTTTCAATCATTTTAAATTCTGTATCTGAATACCTAACTATTACACTTTTACTATTGTTAAAATAATAGCCTTTAGGTATATCACTTTCAAATTCTAACGATTTTGATGGCTTTATAATTAATCCTTCAAAGAAACAACCAGCATACTCTATATTCTTTTGAATAGTATTTCCTTGCTCATCTTTTAAAAAGAATATTATCTGTGAAGGGTATAAATCTCTTTCACCATTATTTTTTACTAAACCGGTTACTTTTTTTCCATCATTTGTTATATCCATACTAATTTCTTCAGGATAAAAGTTTTTTATTTCATAATCTACAGATATAATTTTTAAATCAAGATTCTCTTCTGTATTGTATGCAACAAATTTATATTTTTCATCTGGTAAAATGTCATATAGCTCATATATTCCTTCTCCTAATGTAAATTCAACTTTCTTTAATGTTTCACCAGATGTATTCTTAACAATAACTTCGTAATTTTCAGTGTCATATTCCTCTTGATATTTCTTTTGAGAACTTACCATTTCTAATATACCTTTTTTGTTATCAATAAGGCTTGTTCTTTCTTCCATATTAGAATTAACCATATTGCATTTTTTCTGTTCTTGATCAAGACTTTTTGTGTATAAACATACACCTCCTACTACAACAACTCCTATCGTAGCTCCAATAAAAAAACTCTTTAGATTCATAAAATCTCTCCTCCTTTTTAAAGGTTAAAATACCTGTTAAAACTAGTTAGTTTAACCTTAATAATTTTTTCATACATTACAATTATACCATTTTTATTATTTTATGTCAACAACAAATAAGTACCTTATATACATAAGGTACTTATTCATAATTATATTGAAATCAGATATTCTCTAGCTTTTTGCAACTGTAAATCACTATCTTTGCTATTATCTATAAATATATCTGGCTCAATACCATTTTTATCTATAGATTTACCTGATGGAGTAGTCCAACAACTTGATGTAAACTTAAATGAATAGTTTTGTGATTTATATACTGTTTGGCCCACACCTTTACCATATGTTCTAGTCCCAATAATTTTAGCATTAATATTTTCTTTTAATGTTGTAGTTAAAATTTCAGCACAAGATGCAGTATTATTATTTACAAGTATAACAACTGGCTCATATATTGTTTTATTGTCTTTTGAATAATATATTTTTTCTTTACTTTTATATTTGTCTTTAAAAATAACTGAGTCTTTATCTAAAAATAGGCTGGCAATTTTAATTAAGTTTTTACTTTCGCCTCCGCCATTATCTCTTAAATCTATAATTAAAGAATTAATATTTTCTTTTTTTAATATTTCAAGCTTTTCTTTAAACTCTTTATATGAATTAAAAGTAAATCCCTTAAGCTTTATATATCCAATAGTCTTATTGTTATCATAAAATTTATCTATAGTTACATTTTCAAACTTAGATTGTATGTATTTTAAGTTGAGATTATATATATTTCCATTTCTTTCTATTTCTAAAGTGTATATACTTTCTGTATCCATAAACATATTTTTTAATTCTTCAAGTGTTTTACCGAGTGCAATCAATATCATTTACCTTAAGTATCTTATCTCCTTCATTTAATCCTAGTTCTTTAATATAATCATTTTTTATATTATCCACAAATACAAAATCATCTTTTAATAATAATGAATATCCTAATTCACTATCGTAATTTTTTAAGAAGTCTTCCGTTTTGCTATTCATCATCTCTGTATAAGGATCATCTAACTCTTCTAAAACAGTTTTAAAAGCTTTATTTAATAGCTCTGTTCTATCAACTTCCTTGTAATAATTATTTGTTAATCTATTAAAATTAAATGAAAATTCTGTCACATCACCATTTTGCATAATAAATATAACTGATGAAACTACTCCTATAATAAAGAATTGAATAAACATTAAAATGTATGTAATAATAACATCTCTTTCGCCTTTCTTTTTGTCTATCTCTTCATCACCCATTTTAACTTTAAAAATTAATTTTTTGAAGCATGATAAATTAAATAAAAAACAAAAAATAATTAAGATAATTGATACTATCTTTAAAATTTTGAAAATATCCATATTTTCACTCCTTTTTTAATTATTATTATTTCCTAACAACTAATTAGTTTATTAGATTTATCTTTTTACATATGCTTTTAATTATAGCATATTTAATATATTATGTCAATTTAAGTCGATATTATATTTAGTATTTATTGACTTAATTATATTAAAATGTTATAATTTAATTGTAATGATAACTTGTTTTACTACAAATTAAATTTATTTTGGAGGTGGTACTAATGACTAAAAATAAGCTAAAAAGAAGTAACATTATAGCTATATGTAACAGATACGTTTCTGATGATAGGATTTCTCTTGAAGAAATAGCAAAAGACTATAATTGTTCTGCAAGTCATATTTCTAAATACATTCATAAATCTATAGTATTCCGGTGTTATAGACTTGAATATGGCTAATAAGTTAATGATTAAAGCATCAAATAATATGAATAGGAAAATGCAAGAGAAACGGTTTTAGACATAAATCTTATAAAGTAGAGAGGAAATATAAAGAACTTATGGAAAAGGCAATTGAAAGAAAAAGATTACTTTCTATTATTGAGGAACTACAAAATAAAATCGATACTTATGATGAAGTGTATTCTGACGGAGATGAATTCACATCTAAGCAAGATCTTGAAGACCAGCTATTTAAACTACAATCTAAATTGAAAGAAATAGAAACAGTTTAAAAAATAAATGCTCTAGAATAAATATCTAGAGCATTTTAATTTATAAATTAATATATATTGATTCATTAAAAAAGTTAAGTTTTACGGATGCAGCCGTAAAACTTTATAAAAAATATTTTTTTACGGTTTAATAATATTAATACAAAAAATGCTCTAAAATAAATTTCTAGAGCATTTTCAATATTTTTTATTATTTTATGTTAAAGAATACATTTTCACCTTTATATTGAGCAACAGAACCTAGTTCTTCTTCTATTCTCATTAATTGGTTATATTTACATACTCTATCTGTTCTTGATGGAGCACCAGTTTTAATTTGACCAGCATTCATTGCAACAACTAAATCTGCAATTGTAGTATCTTCTGTTTCACCAGATCTGTGTGATACAACTGCTGTATAACCAGCTCTATTTGCCATTTTAATAGCATCTAAAGTTTCTGTAATTGTTCCAATTTGATTTAATTTAATAAGGATAGAGTTTGCAACTCCAAGTTTAATTCCTTTTTCTAGTCTTTCTGTGTTTGTAACAAATAAATCATCACCAACTAATTGTACTTTGCTTCCAAGTTTTTCAGTAAGTAATTTCCATCCTTCCCAATCTTCTTCAGCAAGTGCATCTTCAAGAGAAATAAGTGGATATTTTGATACCATTTCTTCCCAGAATGCAACCATTTCTTCAGCTGTATATAATTTATCTGTTTTCCAGAAATAATAGCATCCTTCTTTACCAATTTTTTTAGCTTCATCATACATTTCTGTAGCTGCAGCATCGATTGCAAGTTTGAAGTCTACTCCTGGTTTATATCCAGCTTTTTCTATTGCTTTTACAATGAATTGGAATGCTTCTTCATCTGAAGATAAGTTTGGAGCAAATCCACCTTCATCACCAACTGATGTAGCAAGTCCTGCTTCTTTTAATACAGACTTTAAGTTATGAAATACTTCTGCACACATTCTTAAAGCTTCTTTAAATGATGGTGCACCAACTGGCATAATCATAAATTCTTGAATATTTACAGTGTTATCTGCATGTTTACCACCATTTAATATGTTCATCATTGGAACTGGTAGTTCTTTTGCATTTACTCCACCTAAGTAATTATATAGGCTAACTCCTAAAGCTTCAGCAGCAGCTCTTGCTACAGCTATAGAAACTCCAAGTATAGCATTTGCACCTAATTTACCTTTATTTGGTGTTCCATCAAGTGCAATCATAGCTTCATCAATTTCAACTTGATCTAAAGCATTCATTCCCTCAATTTCAGGAGCAATAATATCATTAACATTATCTACTGCTTTTTGAGTTCCTTTACCTAAATATCTTGATTTGTCTCCATCTCTAAGTTCAACTGCTTCAAAAGCTCCTGTTGATGCTCCTGATGGAACTGCTGCACGTCCTACATATCCTCCGTCTACTACAACTTCAACTTCTACTGTAGGATTTCCTCTAGAGTCTAAAATCTCTCTTGCATAAACTGTTTCAATTTGTAAGTATTGTTTCATTTAAAATTCCTCCTTATACTTAACTAAATTTATTAAAACTACATAATATCACGTAGTTTTTGCCTTCTTTTTCTTTCCTCTGCCCTTTGAAGTAACTCATTTCTTCTAGCTTGATATTTTTCTTCAATTTCCTTCTTATATTCTTCTTTTCTTATTTTAGCTTCTTGAATATCATATTCCTTTATTCTTTGTCTTAGTTCATAATCTGGTATTGAAAATTGATTATCTTCAATATAATATTCAAGCTCTGCTTTATATAGTTCATCTTCTTCTATATTATCTGAATACTCAGAAAGAATTTCTTCAGATTTTTCATTATATTTATATACTTCAAGTATACCATCTGAAAGTTCAAAAATTGTTTTTCTAAAATCTAGCCAATCAATATCTAAGTCTTTACCATACCTATTAACTATGTTTTTTGACATATATGAAAATAACGCAACAAATCTTTTTGGAGTAATTTCTTTATTAAAAAGTCTGTCTTTTAAATCTTTAGCTAATTCTTTTAAATCATCTTTAATCTGATCTATTTTTTTAGCTTTATTTTTCTCTTTAATTTTATTCTCTTTCTCTTCTTTTTGCTTTTGTTTCTTTTCTAGGTATTTTTCATATTCTTCTTTAGTAGCTGTATCATATAATACAACTTTTCTGCAATTAGGACATTTTACCTTCAAAGGATCATTACTTACTATATAATAATTAATTGGATGTAAATATTTTGGTGGATTTGATACATCATACATAAATCCACATAACCTACAAATAAAGAACTCACTTTTTTTCTCTTCATTTTCTTCGTCACTATCGTCTTCATCAAAGTCTTCTTTTACGACTTCAGCCCAATAATCACTTGAAGATTGTGTTTTGTATTCTTCTTCATCAAATTCCATAAATATTACCTCCTTTTAATAATTGTTAATTTAATTCAACTAGTGGTTCACCGGTCATCTCACTTGGTATCTCTTCACCCATCATCTTAAGTAATGTTGGTGTTAAATCACATAATCTTCCATCTCTTAAAGATTTAACTCTATTTGATACTACAATTAATGGTACATCAAATGTAGAATGTGAAGTTATTGGTTCACCTGTCTTTAAATCTACCATTTGTTCACAATTTCCATGATCTGCTGTAATTAAAGCTTCTCCGCCAACTTCTTCAATTTTAGATATAACTTTTCCAACACATTCATCTAGTGCTTCAACAGCTTCAATTGCTTTTTCAAGATTTCCAGTGTGTCCAACCATATCTCCATTTGCATAATTTACTATAATAACATCACATGTTTTATCCTCAATAACTTTAATTAAATTTTCAGTTACTTCATATGCTGACATTTCTGGTTTTAAATCATAAGTTGCAACTTTAGGAGAATTAATTAATATTCTCTTTTCTCCTGGATATGGTTCTTCTTTACCACCATTAAAGAAAAATGTAACGTGAGCATACTTTTCTGTTTCAGCTATTCTTAATTGAGTATACCCTTTTTTAGATATATACTCACCAAATGTATTTACTAATACTTGTGGCTTATATGCTACTAAAACATTTTTTATTGATTCATCATATTGAGTCATAGTTACAAAAACAAGATTTTTAATATTTTTTGTTTCAAAACTTTCAAAATCTGGTAACATAAACGCTTTAGTTAACTCTCTTGCCCTATCTGGTCTAAAATTAAAATATATAATAGAGTCATTATCGCCAACTGTTGCTACTGGTTCATCTTCTGAATTTGTTAGAACTACAGGTTTAACAAATTCATCAAATTCTTGTGACTCATAAGATGTTTCTATTGCTTTTTGAGCAATTTTAAATTCTTGACCTTTTCCAAATGCAATTGCATCATATGCAAGTTTTACTCTCTCCCATCTATTATCTCTATCCATAGCATAATATCTTCCTGAAAGAGTAGCTATTTTTCCAACTCCAATTTCCTTCATTTTTTCTTCTAGTTTTTTTACATAATCTACAGCTGAAGTAGGAGGAGTATCTCTTCCATCAAGGATTGCATGAACGTATACTTTTTCTATTCCTTCTCTTTTTGCCATTTCTAATAATGCAAATAAATGATCAATGTGTGAATGAACTCCACCATCTGATACAAGACCTAATAAATGTAAAGAAGAGTTATTATCTTTAACATTTTTCATTGCTTTTTTTAGTTCTTCATTACTATAAAAGTCTCCATCTTGTATTTGCTTTGTAATTCTTGTTAATTCTTGATATACAATTCTTCCTGCTCCAATATTTGTATGACCAACTTCTGAATTTCCCATTTGACCATCTGGAAGTCCAACTGCCATACCACTTGTTTTAACATATGTATTAGGATATTTAATTGTTAATCTATCTAAGTTAGGTGTATTTGCTAATTTAAAAGCATTACCTTTTTCCTCATCATTTAATCCAACCCCATCCATAATCATAAGTAAATATTGTCTATTTTTCATTATTAAAAACCTTCACTTTCTAGCTTTGCAGCATTATAATTATATCATTTATTTTAATAATTTACAATAGCTACAAAATCATTAGTTAGACTTGCTCCACCTACTAATGCACCATCAATATCACTCATATTTAATATTTCACTTGCATTAGCTGGTTTAACACTTCCACCATATTGAATTCTAACACATTCTGCTGTCTCTTCATCATACATACTAGCAACTACACTTCTAATATGCTTACACATTTCGTTTGCTTGTTCTGCAGTAGCTGTTTTTCCTGTACCAATAGCCCAAATTGGCTCATAAGCAATAACGACCTTATTTTTTATAGAATCTTTTTCAATTTCTGCTAATGATGCCTTTACTTGATTTTCAACTATTTCAAACATTTTATTGCTTTCTCTTTCTTCAAGAGTTTCTCCAACACACACAATTGGAGCAATATTTTTTTCTAAAAGTTTTTTAGCTTTTTTATTTACTATTTCATCAGTTTCATTAAAATATTGTCTTCTTTCACTATGTCCTACAATACAATACTCAACTCCAACTGCTGCTAACATATCTACAGAAGTTTCACCTGTATATGCTCCTTTATCTTCAAAATATACATTTTGTGCTCCTAATTTAATATTTGTATCATCTATTAAATCACTTATTCTATCAAGAGAAACAAAGTTTGGACAAATTACAACATCTACTTCATCAGTATTTATTGTATCTTTTATTTCTGATACAAAGTCCTCAGCTTTATTTACACAATAATTCATTTTCCAGTTTCCTGCAATTATTTTCTTTCTCATAATATACTCCTTTTTATTCATCTTTATCTTCTAAAGCTTCAATTCCAGGTAATTTTTTACCCTCCATTAATTCTAGAGAAGCTCCACCACCAGTTGATACATGACTCATTTCTTTTTCAAGTCCTATTTTTTCAACAGCTGCTGCACTATCTCCTCCACCAATAATTGTTATTGCTTCGCTGTCTGCCATAGCTTTTGCTATAGTATTAGTTCCTTCTGCAAATCTATCAATTTCAAATACTCCTACAGGTCCATTCCAAACTACTGTTCCAGCAAGTTCAATTTCTTTTTTATATAATTCTCTTGTTTTTGGTCCAATATCTAGACCCATATAATCATCTGGTATATCTGCTGATTCACAAATAATAACATTTGCATTTTCGTTCATTTCATCTGCAGCAATAGTATCAGATGGTAATAGCATTTTTATGTTTTTTTCTTTTGCTTTTTCAAGAATTTCTCTTGCTACATCTAATTTATCATCTTCACATAATGATTTACCAATTTTTCCACCTTGTGCTTTTACAAAAGTGTAAGTCATTGCTCCACCAATTAAAAGAGTATCAACTTTATCTAATAAATTAGTTAATACAGCTATTTTACTTGATACTTTTGATCCTCCAACAATTGCAACTAATGGTCTTTTTGGATTATTAATGCCTCCATCAAGTGCACTAATTTCTTTTTCAATTAAAAATCCTGCAACAGATGGTAAATAATGTGTTACTCCTTCTGTAGAAGCATGAGCTCTGTGTGCACTACCAAAAGCATCGTTTACAAAAATTTCTCCTAATGAAGCTAGTTTTCTTGAAAATTCAACATCATTCTTTTCTTCTTCTTCATACATTCTTGTATTTTCTAAAAGACATACATCTCCATCACTCATATTCATAACAAAATCTTTAGTTTCTTCTGATAAAATATCTTTTAACAATTTAACATCTTTATCTAATAATTCAGATAATCTCTTTGCAACAGGAGCTAAACTTTTATTTTGACCAGTTTTTCCTAAATGTGAACATAGAATTACTCTTGCTCCTGCATTTACTAAATAATTTATTGTTTTTAAAGATTCAACTATTCTTTTATCACTTGTTATTTTTGATGGATCTTCTTTACTTAATGGTACATTAAAATCGCATCTTACAAGTACTCTTTTTCCTCCAACTTGAACATCTCTTACTGTTTTTTTATTTAACATATATATTCTCTCCTTATATCAAATAATAAGCTAGTGAAAAAAGTTTCCCACCTTCCTCCACTAGCTTTATTATATTTTAACTATATTATTAAAATATATTAGTCTAATTCTGCAAAATATTTTATTGTTCTAACCATTTGACTAGTATATGAGTTTTCATTGTCATACCAAGCAACAACTTGAACTTGATATAATCCATCTTCAATTTTTGTTACCATTGTTTGAGTTGCATCAAATAATGAACCTTGTGTAATACCAATTATATCTGAAGATACTAATGGTTCTTCTGTATATCCAAATGATGCACTAGATTGTGCTTTCATTGCAGCATTGATTGAATCAACTGTAATATCTTCTCCTTTAACAACAGCAACTAAAATAGTTGATGAACCTGTTGGAACTGGAACTCTTTGTGCAGATCCAATTAATTTTCCATTTAATTCTGGAATAACAAGACCTATTGCTTTTGCAGCTCCTGTTGAGTTAGGAACAATATTTACTGCAGCTGCTCTTGCTCTTCTTAAATCACCTTTTCTGTGTGGTCCATCTAGTAACATTTGATCTCCAGTATAAGCATGAACTGTAGTCATGATTCCTGATTGAATTGGTGCATAATCATTTAATGCTTTAGCCATTGGAGCTAAACAGTTTGTTGTACAAGATGCTGCTGAAATAATAGTATCATCTTTAGTCAATACATTTTCATTAACTCCAAATACAACAGTTGGTAAATCTTTACCAGCTGGTGCTGAAATAACAACTTTTTTAGCTCCTGCTTTAATATGAGCTGATGCTTTTTCTTTTGATGTATAGAATCCTGTACATTCAAGTACAACGTCTACACCTATTTCACCCCAAGGTAAGTTTTCTGCATCTTTTTCTGCATATATTTTGATTGTTTTTCCATCAACTGTAATGCTGTCTTCTCCTGCTACTACTGTATCTGCTTTATCATATCTTTTTTGTGCAGAGTCATATTTTAATAAATGAGCTAACATATCAGGACTTGTTAAATCGTTAATAGCAACGATTTCATATCCTTCTGCTCCAAACATTTGTCTAAATGCTAGACGTCCAATACGTCCAAAACCATTTATGGCTACTTTTACTGACATATAAATTCCTCCTTTAAAAATATAAAAATATAAATAATTTTTACAACCATTATTTTATATCACTAATGCTATTTTTTCAATAGTTTTTAGTTAAAAAATAACGATTTTTTCGGCTATTTTTAAGGGTTTTATGCATTTAAAAATTTATTTATTTTTTTTGATTTAAATTGATTGATATCAACAAATTTTTGTGATAAAATATAAAGTTTATGTATTTAAAAAGCAAACAAATGAGCTAATTTTTTAGCTCATTTGTTTTCAACTATTTTTCAATTTATTTATTTCTTCTTTTGTAAGTTCAGTAATGTCTATTATTTCTTCTATACTTAATCCTTTTTCCAATAATTTTTTAGCAATTATTTTTGAGTTTTCTTTTTTTCCTTCTTCTATTCCTTCTTTTAGTCCCTCTTTTAATCCCTCTTCTATTCCTTCTCTTTTTCCTTCATTAAATCCACTCTTTCTTAGTGCTAACTCATCTAATATTGCTTTCTCTCTTAATTCAGCAATTCTTCTTTCATGTTCGTTTGAATTTATTTTTTCTAATTCTTCTTTAGCCTTTTTAATGCTATTATTCTCTTCCATAATTGTGTCCTCCACATTCTCTGGATTCTTTATAAATCTACACCAATTTAGTAATTCCTTATCCTCTTTGCTTACTTCATTTTCCTCCAGTTTTTCTAGTTCTATTATAACTATCTCCAATTTATTTGTCAATATAACTTCTTTGTATTCTTCTTCTCTTATATTCCACTTTGTTCTAAATTTTGGTATTTTTTTCAAACTATCTAATTTAAAATCCGCTATTAGTATGCATGTTGCTTTTTTGGTATTATCATAAGTTAATCTTTTTTCTATTGACATTGAATACATTTTTGACCAATACCATAATATTCTATCTGCTATATATTCACTTTTGGCTACTTGTATTTCTATGTCTATATTATCCACTTTATCCGCAACTATCTTTACATCTAACACTCCCATCTTATTTTCTATTATTTCTCTTTCTAGTATTGGAGTGTCTTCTAAGTTTAAATTTTCATACTCTATTCCTGTTATTGCTTTTAACAAATTGGCTGTTATGTCCTCATTTCCTCTTTTTCCAAATATTTTCTTAAATACGTAATCATTTGTTGGAGTATATCTTATTTTACTACCATTTCTATATTCTACATTCATTATTATATTTCCTCCTTTTATTTTTAAATTCAATAAAATAATTTACATTCTTATTTTATTTCAGGAAATATTATAATTATACTTTTGCTATATTTCAATACTTTGGGTTTGACTTTTCATCGCAACTTTAGACAACATAAAATATATTTTCAACAAAAGAAAAAGGTAAATTCATTAAAAATTTACCTTTCATACTCTAATTATTATTCTATAATCATATTTGCATTATATTTTGTATTTTCATTTAATCTAGATCCGGCTGCATTATTTTCACCTGGTTTTAAAATATCTAGTGGTTTATTTACTACTCTATATTTTTTATTTCCTTCTTCTAGTTCAAATACACTTATACTATTTTCTAGATTTTCTTCAAGATGTCTAAGCTCTGTTGTGAAATACATTTCACTATCATCAAGAACCATACCAACTTTCTTAATTATCCTAAACATTTCTGCTAAATGTTGTAGAGCTTCACCAACAAATACAAGTTGTGGTTTTTCTGCAAATCCAGCATCATTTTTAGTAAAATTCTCATAGAAATCTGAATATAATTGAACTTTTTCTGCAAACATATTTTGCCAGTCATCATTTCTTCTTACTACTTCAAATATAAAATTCTCTTCTTTATTATCATCTTTTAATGTTACCATTCCACCAGTTGGTTTAAATTTAACATTATATTTTTTAGAATATAATAATATATTTGGATTAGCTTTAGAAAATGCAGCAACTTTTTGCATATATGCAATTATTACTTGGTTACCAGCTAATTTTCTTTTTACTGCATATGCAGGTTTAGTATTTTCAGTTGGTTGCCATGTTGTTGGTATATTTCTTTGTTTTAAAATGTAAGTTGCAATTTTATCTATGCAATATGCTCTATATGAGCTTTTTCCTGTTTCACTCTGGAAAAAGTATCTAGCTATAACCTTAGATTTTGTTAAGTCTTCTAGCCATTTAGCTACTTTTGCTTGTCTTTTATCTTCTTCTATATCATTTAATTTTCCTCTAAGCTCAAGTACTTGGGTTACTTGTCTAGAAGTTACAAAACCAAACTCGTTTACTACTTCTAGTGCTTGTATATGAGACTCATTAATATATCCCATATCCATTTTAAAAACTATTTGGTTTATTGAGGCAAACCCTTCTTTACCATCATAAACTTTTTTCTCATCTTGCCTTGCAGCAAATGGAGATATAACAGTTTTTACTTCCTTATCATTTACCATTTTTCATCTCTCCTTAAATTTAATTTTGAAATTTTCTTGGTTAATCTAGTTAATCTACTAGAGATAATTAAATATTAGTATATATTTAATTATCACTGATATTATATAACATAAGAAAACTTATTGCAATATAGCGACATAATAATTTTAATTTTTTATATTATAAATATATAAATACTTATTATATACATAAAAAAAGTGTAGCTTTAAACTACACCTTCAAAAATTATATTAACCAATAATAATAAGTTTAATCTTCTTCTTTTCAAGATTTATCTTCTTTATACTTACTAATACCTTCTGATTAGTTTCAATTCCATTAACATGCTCAGCTATACCTACTACATTAGGCTTTATTTCTACGAAAACTCCAGATTTTAATCTGTTACGTACAACGCCTTCAACAATATCTCCTTCTTTTAAGTCTTTTACATTTTCTTCAAAAGTGCCAAGAAGTTCTTTATATGAAAGTTCTATTCTTCCTGTATCTCTGTCATATTTTTTTACTATTACTTCTATTCTTTGACCCAATTTAAATACGTCTGATGCATTAGTTAACATTGTATCTGACATATCTTGCAATTTAAGTATTCCTGTAACTCCACCGCCAACATCTACAAATGCAGCATAGTCTTTTAGACCAACGACTATTCCTCTTAATTTTACACCAGGTTTTAAATGCATATACATCCATTTTCTTACTTTTAATTCTAAAATTCTTTTAGACATTACAAGTTCAATATTACCATCATTATTTAAAATATCTTTAATACATACTGGTAGGACTTTTCCCTTTTTATTTAATATAAATTTTTCTTCAACCATTCCATCATCGCCAACAACACTTGAAGCTTCTCCACGTGGAATAATCGCTTTCACATCTTTTCCTACTTTTCCAATCATATTTAAGTTTTCATCAATTTCCTCAATATACATATCTAAAACTTGTTGTGTTTCTTTAATATTTTGTAGATTTTCTAATGTTAACTTAGGCATTTTCTTTTTATTATTTTTTCTTACATTACTTTTTTTGTTTTCCATAACTTTTCTTTAGTAAATTATTACCTTAAAACCTCCATTAAACTAAATAATTTATTATAAACATATTATATAATATTTGTTTTTTTTATGCAAGAATATATAGTATTATTTTTATATAGAAAAATGTATTAATATAATTTATTGTTAAATTATACCTAAAAAATCTTAATATATTCATCTTTTTTATATATTATTAGACTTTTTCTACATTTTATATAATAAATTATACACTTTAAAAACAACTATAAAAGAGGTTCATTTTAAAGAACCTCTTTTATTATTTTTCATTCATGTTTTTTAGACCATATTCAATTAATTGATTTACCACTTTATTAAAAGAAATATTATTTTTTTCTGCAATTAATTGAATTTTATCAAAAGCACTTCCACTCATTCTTATTGTATGTGTTATTGAATCTTTTAATTTAAAATCTTTTTCGATTTCCAACATATCTATCACACTCCTACATAAAAAAATTTTGAAATACTAAATATAGAATTTATTACTTCACCTGTTAATACTATAACACATAATTACATTTCTGTCTACTTTTTTGTGTGTTTGTTTGCTATAATTTTTAATATTACTCTCATTATTAAAAAAAATTTAATAAAATTTTTAAAATAAATATTGCACTTTAACCAAAAATGTATTAAAATTATAATCACTGAAATATAAACTTTCATTAAAATCTTTATTATTAATTTATTATTAATAAAGATTAATATGTACATTCCATATGCTAAAAAGCATATGGAATTTTTTTTGAAAAAATAAAGAGAGTATAAACTCTCTTTTACATTACCCTATTGTTTTGGATGGTCACAGCAAATCCATGTAGGCTTAACATATTCTTTATCTTTATAACACCATATATAACCATCTCTTGCATCAGATGTATTTGAATATGGACAATTGGCACAATTGAATTTTCCTCCACCATATTTATTAGCCATAAGGCATTCCTCCTTTCAATATTAATTTATAGAAGTAAATTTATTTTAATTTCAGTATGTTAAAAGTTATATCACAAGGATAGTTAGCATAAATTAAAACATTAAAATTATTATACTTTTCTTTACAATTATAAATAACTGAATCATCTTTATACTCAAGAACATATGAATCTAGAGTCATAATAAAAATTTCTCTATAATTATCTTCTATAAATTTCTTAAAATCATTATATGAACTAAAAGTATTGTTTCTATTAATTAAGCTATATGCTTTTTCAGGATTATATATGATATACTTCCTTATTTCTTCAAACATATCATTTACATATTCTTTAAAAGAATATTCATGAGGCTTATATTTATTAACAGCATTAACTTCTATATGGTTTGAAAAATTATAATTAATAATTTCCCCTTCATTAATATTACAATAATTCATCTCATCATAATAATCTTGCAACATTATACTAAAAGTATTATTAATTACGTCAAGAGAAACTATCATATTAAAATCACTATATTCATTTGTTCTTGTATCTCTAACATTTCCGCAAACAAAATATACAAACATATTATCATTATTAGTTATATATAATACTTTTTCTAAATTGACGTCAACTTCATTTACTTTTATAGGAAATTTACTTTCAATATTATCTAAAGTTAAGTTATATTTTTCAATATATTTTTTATCTAATATTGAATATAAATTGTTTGATATCTCAGATTTAGTCAATTCGCTGTTTTCATCATATAAACTATAATAATATGAATAATATTTATTAATAATGTTTCGTATAGTGTAAAAGTCTGTTATTGATTCGAGTTTATAGATTTGATTTTTTTTCCATCCCTCTTCAAGTGTAGTTATATCATCAATAGTCACATTATGCTCACTTTGATTAATGTCATTTTTTTTATTGAAAAATAAACACCCCCATATAACAATGGCCAAAATTAAAATAATTGCAATACTCATTAGAGCTTTTTTCATAATAATCTCCTCCTTTATTAAAATTTAGATATTATATTATATTGTTCTTTTTTAATTATATCACAAAAATTAAATTATGCAAACATAATTATATAATAAAATGTATTTAATTTATGATAATGTCACCCCATAAGGTGTTAAAAATTTTATTC
>JBJEXW010000008.1:0-16333 GCA_051886195.1 Clostridia bacterium | reverse complement strand
AAATAGAAGAAGAAATACCTGCAACAGGAGATATAAGCATATTATTAATAAGTGGGTTATTAATAATAAGCATTATTGGAATTATTTATACTTTAAAAAGAAAACAAAAAATATAAAGAATAAAAAGATTGGAATATTTATACTCCAATCTTTTATATTAACAAAAATTCTTGATTAAATAGCAATGTTCGAGTATAATTAGAAATGGAGGTAATGTCAAATGGCAAGAGAAATAAAATTTAAAAAATGTTCTATATGTGGAAGAGTTGTTAAAGTAGAAAATGATGAACCTGTAATATGTTGTGAGAAAGAAATGGAATATTTACTTCCTAATACTGTAGATTGCGCAGTTGAAAAACATATTCCTACGTATGAAAGAGTAGAAGATGAAATTTTTGTTAAAGTAAATCATGTTATGGAAAAGGAGCATTTCATAGAATGGATATGTATGGTTTCAGATGAAGGAGAAAAGAAAGTTCAACTTTATCCAGAGCAAGAAGCATCAGCAAGATTTCCATATATTAAAGGCGCAAGATTATATGCATATTGTAATAAACATGGATTATGGGAGGCAGAAGTTAAATAAAGTAGCATTTTAGCTACTTTATTTTTTCTTTACTTGAATAAACAGATGTTTTTGTGTATAATTAAATTGGTGATATGATGGAAAATATTAGATTAGATACAAGTGTTCAGTACTTAAAAGGTGTAGGACCTAAAATGTTTGAACTTTTAAATAAAATAGGAATATATACAGTTAAAGATTTGATTGAGTATTATCCAAGAGTTTACGAAGATAGGACTAAACTAACACCAATAAATAAATTTCAAAAAGAACAAAATGTACTTTTTTTGGGTACTCTAGTAAAGCCAGTAACTATGGCTTATGCTAAAAAAAAGAAAATTTTGTCTACTGTCGTTACAGATGATAGTGGATCAATTGCTTTACTTACTTGGTTTAATCAAGTATATATAAAAGATAGAATAAAGGAAGGAAAGACATATCTTTTTTATGGCAAAGTTTCAAACGTTAGTGGAAGTAGAGCAAGTATAGATTCTTGTAGTATTTATGACGTAAATGATTTGGAAAAAATTCAAGGACTTTATCCAATATATTCATTGACTGCTGGCATAACACAAAATTATTTGTTTAAATTAATAAGTAATTTAATAGATAGTGGAATCATGATAGATGAGATATTTAGTGATGATTTTAGAAGAAAGTATAATTTAGCTGAAGCAAATTATGCTTTAAGAAATATACATTTTCCCAAGAGCTATGAAATGGTAAATACAGCAAGAAATAGAGTCATATTTGAAGAACTTTTTCTTTTTCAGCTTGCACTTATGAATATGAAAGAAAAAAACATTGGAAATACTAATACAAATATATATAAAGATTTAGATGACTCTGAATTTTTAAAGATAATTCCATTCGAACTAACTAATGCTCAAAAAAAAGTTATATCACAGATTAAACTAGATATGAGTTCTAATACAGTGATGAATAGATTAGTACAAGGTGATGTTGGATCTGGAAAAACAATGGTTGCGGCTATAGCTATGTATTTGGCTGTAAAAAATGGTTATCAAGCTGCACTTATGGCACCTACAACAATTTTGGCAAATCAGCATTATTTAGAGCTATCTGAATATTTTAAAAAATTGAATATTATAGTTGAAATTATAACATCAAGTACTACCAAAAGACAAAAGGAAAAAATAATAGAAAAACTTAAAAATAATGAAATAGATATTTTAATTGGTACTCATTCAATAATAGAAGATAATGTGGAATTTAATAATTTAGGATTGGTGGTTACAGACGAACAGCATAGATTTGGTGTTAAGCAAAGAATGAAATTATCAGCTAAAGGTAATATTGTTGATACTATTGTAATGACTGCTACACCAATTCCTAGATCTCTTGCAATTATTTTATATGGAGATTTAGATTTATCTGTTATAGATGAATTACCACCAGGAAGAAAACCTGTTGATACTTGTGTAGTTAATGATTCATATAATCAAAGAGTATATAATTTTTTAAGAAAGCAAATAAATGAAGGAAGACAGGTATATGTGGTTTGTCCATTAGTTGAGGAGAATGAAGAACTTGATTTAAATTCAGTTGAAAAGCTATATGAGGAATATAAAAAAGAATTTAAGGATTATAATGTTGCAATATTACATGGAAAAATGAAAAATAAAGAAAAAGATGCTATAATGCAAGAGTTTAAAGAAAATAAAATTAATATTTTAATTTCTACAACAGTAATAGAAGTTGGAATAAGTGTTCCAAATGCAACTGTTATGGTTATAGAAAATGCAGATAGATTTGGTCTTGCCGCACTTCATCAATTAAGGGGAAGAGTAGGAAGAGGAAGTGAAGCTTCATATTGCATTTTAAAAAGTAATAATAAGTCAGCAATTGCAAGACAGAGATTAGATATAATGAGAAGAAGCAACGATGGCTTTGAAATTGCACAAAAAGATTTAGAGCTTAGAGGACCAGGAGATTTTTTTGGAGTAAGACAATCAGGAATGCCTGAGTTTAAACTTGCAAATCTACTTACAGATACAAAAATATTAGAAAAAACACAAGAAGCTGTTAAGGAAATAATTGAAAAAGATAAGAAATTAGAGCTTGAAGAAAATGCAAAAATAAAGTATGCTTTATATGATAAATATGGAGAGCAATTAAGAAACATAGTAGGATAGGAGAAGAAAGAATGATAGATATTAATAAATCAAAAAAAGAGTTTATGAATTATGTTAAACAATACGGAGATGTTAATTCTGGCAGAATAAGTTTAAAAGTTAGACATATATTAAGAGTTGTTGAAAATTCTAAATTTATAGCTAAAGAATTAAAATTGGACGATAATAAAGTTGCACTTGCAGAGCTTATTGGATTATTTCATGATATAGGACGATTTGAACAAGTAAGAATATATGATACTTTTTCAGATAAGGATACAGGACTAGATCATGCGGCATATAGTCTAAAAGTTTTATATGAAGATAATCTTATAAGCAAATTTATTGATACAGATCAATATGATGATATAATTAAAAAGGCAGTATTTAATCACAATAAAGCTGAAATTGATAAATCTGTAAAAGGAGAAGCATTATTATTTTCAAAAATGATAAGAGATGCAGATAAGTTAGATATTTATAAAGCGATAAATCAAGAAGCGATGAAAGATATTTTTTGGTATAAGGAATTTGATAATATATATATGTCAGATAAATTGTTAGAAAAATTTAAGAAAAACGAGCTTATAGATTATAAAGATATTAAAAATAATGCAGATCAAATATATGCATTTTTTGGTTATATTTTTGATTTTAATTTTCCAAGTAGCTATAAAATAATAAAAGAAAGCAAATATTTAGAAAAATTTTATGATAGAATAAAAGATACCTTTAAAAGTGAAGATATAATAAGTAAAACTAAAGAATTACTTGAAATATGTAATAAATATATGGATAAGGAATTACTAAAAATATAAAAAATGCAGCTTATTGCTGCATTTTTTATTATATTAAAACATAGTTATAACTTTACTACTAAGTAGAGTTCCTATCATAAATAGTCCATAACAAACAGCTAAAGTAATTAACATAGATATAACACTTGTAATTATTGCTCTAATAAAAGTTAGTTTTTTTGGACCTCTTTGAACTTCGGATAAAGCTGAATTTACTCGTTTTTCATATAAGTCTTTTTTAAATATTTTTAGATAGATTTTTTTTATTAGTTTTTTAATAGAAAATCTAACAGTACCTGTGATTTTTTGATAGTTAATGTTAACAGTATAGTATGTAAACGACTGAAGAAGAGTACCAATTAAAAATGTAGATAATAAAGTTTTAATAAGTATTCCTTGATAACCTTCTATTAATGTTCTATCAAATACCATTGCAAAAAGTATATCAATTGCATTATTATTTAAATTTGCATTTAATGAATTAAAACATCCAAATAATAATAGAGCCCAAAGTATAACAGTTAGAGCAGCAGGTATAAATAATTTTTTTGTATCGTAATTATAAAGTGTAGTAATCATAAGAGCAAGTTTCATTGAAGTATCCATTATGACTACTAGTAATAAAAATATTAGTATAACTAGTAGAGCTGTAATAAGCCACATAAAATATCACATCCTATTTTTCTTTTTTTGTTAAATTAATTAGTTTTTCTCCTATACGTTTATATATTGCTTTCTTTTGTACATTTTTTTCTTCTTTTGTTGCTAAGTCTTTTTTTGCTTTATATAATTCAATAATTTCAGAATATAGCATTTCAAGTTTATCGCCAAATACTTCTATAGAGTATTCTTTAGCTGTTTCGTTTCCTCCAGAAATCAAGCTATTTCTAAGAGATTCATTGCTAAGTACACTAATAATTGCATCTTTAAAGTCTGAGTTCTTTTTTACAAGTATTCCATTTTTATTTGTATGAATAAACTCAGATAAATTAGGAGCATACTTTGCTACTATTGGAAGTTGTGCAGCCATAGCCTCAATAAAGGTTAGACCTTGTGTTTCAGTTATTGAAGCGTTAACGAAAACATCACCAACATTATAATATTTTGGTACTTCATTGTATGGAACTTTACCAGTGAAAATAACATTATTTTGTATATTAAGTTCTTTAGCCTGTTCTTCTAAGTCTTTTTTTGAAGGACCATCGCCAACTATTAAAAATTTATATTCAGGATGTTCATCAAATATTGCAGGCATAGCATTCATTATAACATCTATACTTTTTTCATTTGCCACTCTACCTAAGAAAAGTATTACTTTTTCATTTGGCTTTATGCCAAGAGACTCTTTTAGTTTTAATCTCTCTTCATCTGTAAATTTTTCTCTTTTAAAAGGTTCAATATCAATTCCTGTTGGTATAACGTATATAGGTTTATTTTTTACATTGCATTTATATTTTAAATATTTTGCTGTTTTGTTTGAAGGAGTTATTACACACTCAGCTTTTCTAACAAAAGCTCTAGAATATTTACGTGCAAATCTTTTTAAATGTATATTTCGTCCTTTTATAGGAGAAATATAATGAACATAATCTTCCCACATTGTATGATATGTATGAATAAATGGTAAATTATATTTTCTAGATATTATTTTTCCAAATGCACCAACACTAAATTCAGTTTGAGTATGTACTATATCAAGACCAATTTCCTTTATTTGCTTTGCAATTTCTCTTGAATAAAACGCAGCTATTCTGTTTTTATATTGCTTTGCAATAAGCAGAGGAATACTATTTAACATATATAGTGTTTGATTTTCATTTGGTTGAATAGATTTTGAAGTAGTAAAAACATATACTTCATGTCCACGTTTTTTTAGTTCCTGTTCAACCATATTAATTGATGTAACAACACCGGAAGTTACAGGATTATATGTATCAGTAAAAATACCTATTTTCATATTTTACAACTCCTTAAAAATGTATATTAAATATATTACATTTTATTGCTAAAATAACACAAACATTATATATCAAAAAGAGAAAAAAGTCAATCAAACGCACATTTTTAAAGAAAAAACAGATTTATGATATAGTATATGAGATTACATAAATTATAATACCAAATATCATTGACTTAAAAATATTAAATATGTTATAATTAAAAAGTAGAATAGTATGATTATTATTTTATATAGGAGGATGGTACTAATGAAGAAAATCGGAAGATTAAAATTTGAAGCAAGAGCAAAAGAAATTGTTATTCTTGTTATATTTATAGCAGTTACTTCTTTCGCTATAATAGAGGTCAAAAACTTATTAAATCAGGAAAAAGTTAAGTCTCTAACAGAACAATTAAATATTACAACTTCTGGTGGAGATAAAAATAATAATATATTAGCAAATTTAGCTTCAACACCTTTAAGAGTAACTGGTAATGCTATTGCTGTTTTAGACATACCAGAATATTCTATTAGAGGACAAATTGTTGAAGGAACAGATGATGAAACATTAAAAAATTATATTGGGAAATTTATTGGTAGTGCAGATCCAGGGCAAATTGGAAATTTCAGCTTAGCTGCTCACAATAATATATATACAGAATTATTTAGAAATCTTCATAAGGTACAAATTGGGGATAAAATAAGAATAGTTACAAAAACTAATGAGTACATATATACTGTTACATCAACTGAGACAGTTGATCCTACAAGGACAGATGTATTAAAAGGTGGAACAAAAAGAGAGATAACTCTAATTACTTGTACTCAAGCTGCAACAAAGAGAATTGTTGTAAAAGGGGAACTAACATCTGAAAGAGAATTAGATGAAAAAGAACAAGAAGAAGGTGTTAAATAATGCCTAAAAAAATAAAGAAAGAAAAAGAAACTACATTCAATTCTAACAAGGAAAAGATTATAAATGTAGATAATATACATTATATTTTTATTGCCCTTGGAATATTAATATTATGTATTTGTATAGGAGTAGGCATATATGTATATAGAGAGGATAAATATCATTCACATAAGGATAATGCAATAGTATCTTTTACATACACTGAAACATTAGATGAAGGATTTAATGTGTTTAGTTTAACTGAAACAAATACAAAACAGATATTTACAGAATATAATTCTTTAGAAGTACAAGATGTAAGAGAGGTATCTAGGGGAAAGTATTTAGATTTTAATGAAGAAATATATAATAGTGGAATACTTGAATATATGTCAGATGAAGAATCTATAGTAACAGATGAAAACTGGAGTCTATATATAAAATTTGCAGATGGAACAAAAAAATATTTATATAGCTCAGCAATTGGAAAAGATAATAGTGAAAAAATAGATAAAAGCTCACTTGCAAGTATAATAAGTAAATATTTTGGACAGGAGATATTATATAAATAATGAATTATTTTGTTATCATTTTAGCTATTATTAGTATTATATTAGTTTTTTTATCCAGATTTTATGAATTAAGTATAGTTTATCCTACTTTGATAATTATTTTAACAATATTTATTGATGTATTAGTTAATACAATTAAAAATAGGAAGAAGAATAAAGAAAATATTAATATTAAAGAAAAAGAATTAAAATAGCATGTTTTTATACATGCTATTTATTATAATATATGATTTTCTTTGACTTTTTACATAAAAAATGGTAAAATAAATACGTTAAAAATTATTTTTAATATAAAAGGAGGGAAAAAAATGGCAAAAAAAGTAGTAGCAATTGTTGGAAGACCAAATGTTGGAAAATCCACATTATTTAATGTACTAGCAGGAGAAAAGATAGCTATAATAAAAGATATACCTGGTGTTACAAGAGATAGAATTTATGCAGATTGTCAATGGCGTGGAACTACTTTTCAAGTAATAGATACTGGTGGAATAGAACCTGAATCAGATGATATAATATTAAAGCAAATGAGAAGACAGGCAGAAATAGCGATGGATATAGCTGATGTAATAGTATTCATAACAGATGTAAAAACTGGTGTAACAGTATCAGATGAAGAAGTAGCTCAAATGCTTAGAAAAACAAAAAAACCAGTAATTCTTGCTTGTAATAAATGTGATAGAGTAGGTAATCCACCAGATGAAATATATGAATTTTATAACCTAGGTCTTGGTGAGCCTTATCCAATATCTGCAGGCAAAAAGCTTGGTATAGGAGAGCTTTTAGATGCAATTTATGATAAATTTGATAATGTTACAGAAGAAATTGAGGATGAAGAAACTATAAGAGTAGCTGTAATAGGAAAACCAAATGCTGGAAAGTCTTCACTTATAAATAAAATACTTGGAGAAGAAAGAGTAATAGTATCAGATATCGCAGGAACAACAAGAGATGCAATAGATACATACTTTGAAAATAGTCATGGAAAATATGTATTTGTAGATACAGCTGGTATTAGAAGAAAAAATAAAGTTTATGATAAACTTGAAAAATACTCAGTTCTTAAGGCAAAAAGTGCTATTGAAAAAGCCAATGTGTGTTTAATTATGATAGATGCAACTGAAGGTGTTACAGAGCAGGACGAAAAGATTGCAGGTCTTGCACATGAAGGTGGAAAAGGCGTAATAATTGTTGTTAATAAGTGGGACTTAGTAGAAAAAGAAACAAACACTATGGAAAAATATAAAAAACAAGTATATGATAAGCTTGCATATTTATCATATGCTCCGATTATATTTATTTCAACTGTTACAGGTCAAAGAATAGATAAACTTTTTGATATGATAAATGAAGTAGATAAGCAAAATAGTCAAAGAATACCAACTGGATTATTAAATGACGTACTTGCTGATGCTACAACTATAACTCAACCACCTTCAGATAAAGGAAGAAGGCTTAAAGTATATTATATGACACAAGTTTCAACAAGACCACCTACATTTGTTATATTTGTTAATTCAAAAGAGTTAATGCATTTTTCATATGTAAGATATATAGAAAATCATCTAAGAAAACAATTTGGATTTAAAGGGACACCAATTCATATGATTATACGAGAAAGAAAAAAAGGTGAAGAATAATAAAATAGGAAAGGAAGAAAAAATTATGGAAGAAATATTAGTTTTTGGACACAAAAGTCCAGATACAGACACAATTTGTTCAGCTATTGCTATGGCTGATTTACAAAAAAAATTAGGAAAAAATGTAAGAGCAGTAAGACTTGGAGAGCCAAATAAAGAAACAAAGTTTGCATTAAATTATTTTGGATTTGAAGCTCCAGAACTTATATCTAATCTTGAAGAAGGACAAGAAGTAATACTTGTTGACCACAATGAATTCTCACAAAGTGCAGATGGAATCGAAAAAGCTAAGATTAAAATGGTAGTTGATCATCATAGAATTTGTGATTTTCTAACTGCTGAACCATTATATTATAGAGCTGAACCAGTTGGATGTACAAACACTATATTATTAAAACTATATAAAGAAAATGGTATTGAAATAGATAAAAAAGTAGCTGGACTAATGCTTAGTGCAATAATTTCAGATACATTACTTTTAAAATCTCCTACAAAAACATTAGAAGATGAAAAAGCTGTTGAAGAACTTGCTAAAATTGCAGAAGTAGATTATAACAAATATGGTCTTGAAATGTTAAAAGCAGGAACAGACTTAAGTGATTATACAGCAGAAGAATTAATAGGTCTTGATTGCAAAAAATGTGAATTAAAAGATAAAAAGGCAAAAGTTGCACAAGTTAACACAGCAGATATTCCAGAGATGATGAAAAGAAAAGCTGAGCTTGAAGCTGCAATAATGAAAGATATTGAGGATAACCAACTTGACTTATTTGTATTTGCAATAACAGATATAATAAATAGTAATTCACAAGCAATTGTACTTGGAAAAGAATCAAAAATCTTTGAAAAAGGATTTAATGTAGAATTAATAGACAACACTGCATTTTTACCAAAAGTAGTTTCTAGAAAAAAACAAATTTTACCAGTATTACAGGAAAATGCATAATATTTTTATAATTTAATAAAAAAGATAGTAATTAAGTTAATTTAAATTACTATCTTTTTATTTATTAAACAATACTTCTATTATACCAAGTAAAAGTATAATAAATGACGAGAGATAATTTGAATATTCTTCAAGTTTTGAACTATTTATTTTACCCCCAATAAATGCTCCAATATATAAGAAAATAATACCAAAAATAAATGTTAGTATTGAAGATGAAATATAGTTTATACCAGCAATACTTGCACTTAATCCTGTGGCTATATTATTTACAGATAAGAGTAATATTATTTTCAATATTGAGAGATTTTCTTTGTTTTTTTCATTAAAAGACAGATTACTGTTCCTTGTTAATATATATTCTTTTATTAAACTATAACTACCAATTAGTATTAAAATTATTGAACCAATATTATTTGCAAGTTTAAATGGAAGTATATGACTAATATTTGCTCCAATAAGCATTATTAAAAATGTTATAAAACTTGTAAAAAAAGATATTTTTAATATATCACTTAATTTTCTTTTTTTATTTTTTAATGAATAAGATATTCCTACAGGAATATTATCTAAGTTAGTAGATATAGAAAATAAAAGTAAAGAAATAAAATTCACCTTTTTTACTCCTTTCTATAATATATTAAATGTTTAAATTAATATTTTTGTTATAAATTATTTATCAAAAAGTCTAATTCTATGATATAATCTTTACGGAGGTACTAAATGGAAAAGATAGCAATTATTTCAGATATACATGGTAATATTACTGCACTTAATGAAGTCTTTAAAGATATAGAAAAAAGAAATATTAAAAGAATAATGTGTTTAGGAGATATGGTTATTAAATGTGCTTCTCCGAAAGAATGTGTAGAAAAAATATTTTCTAAGTGTGAAATAGTAATAAAAGGAAATTGTGAGGAAAGAGCAGCAGAATTTCCTAAAATAGAAGAACATGTATGGAACAGTGAAAAACTAACAGAAGAATTAAAAGAAAAAATTAAGAATTTGCCACTTTCTTATGACTTTTATATGAGCGGATATAAAATAAGATTAATGCACGCAAGTCCCTTTTCCATAAAAGAAAAATCATATTACTGGGATTTTGATGAAGAATATAATAATAGAATAGATAACATGTTTGAAAATACTGAGTATCTAAACAACATAGGTGAAGAAAAACCAAATATTGTTATATTTGGACATATACATAAACCTTTATTAATTAGGAAAAAAGAAAAAATGTTAATTAATCCTGGTGCAGTTTCAAATACAAGTGATATAATAAGCATAAATGGAAAAAACTATACTTTTGGCTCATACTTAATTCTTGAAGGAGAAATAGATAGCAGAAAAATATCAAAGATATCATATGAAATTGTGAAGTTTCCTTATGATAATATTAAAGAGGCCAAAAGAATAATGGATAGTGACATGCCAAATAAAGAACTAGCAGCTGAAGAAATTAAAACAGGTAAATATTTCAGCAGAAGGCAACAACATATAGAAGCGGAGATGAAAAAATGGAAAAAATAGCTATAATATCAGATGTACACGGAAATTTAGTAGCTTTAAAACAAGTTTTGGATGATATAAAATCACAAAAAATTAAACATATTTTTTGCCTTGGAGATTTAGTGGCCAAAGGTTCACAGCCAAAAGAAACGATAGAGCTTATAAAAAAAGAATGTGAAGTAGTAATAAAAGGAAATTGTGATGATATTGTAAGCTCAAATTGTTCAACAAAAGAGCACTTATGGAACAGAGAGAAAGTTGGAAAAGATAATATTGAGTATTTAAAAAACTTACCTTTATTTTATGATTTTTATATGAGTGGTTTAAAGCTTAAATTAGTACATGCAAGTCCAAATGATCTATATGAAAGTATAAATTATTATGATATAAATGAAAAACTGAATCTTCAAATTGAAAATATGTTTAAATTTGAAGATAAGCCAGATGTTGTTGTTTTTGGTCATATTCATTCTCCAATTTTATATAGATATAATGATAAAACTTTAGTTAATCCTGGTTCTGTGTCTAATGGATGTGATATTATTTGTAAAAATGAAAAATTAGAAGAGATTTCCTCGTACATGATAATAGAAGGTGAATATAATTCAAAGGAGGTAGCTAGTATATCATATAAAATAGTAAAAATACCATATGATTATAAAATAGAAGTAGAAAATTTAGCTAAAAGTGACATGCCAAATAAAGAAATGGCGGTAAATGAATTATTAACAGGAATATACGTAAAAAGATAAGGAGAATTAAAAACATGGAAAATAAAGATAAAAAATATGAAATTATAATGAATAATTCAGTTAATATATTGAAAGCTTTCTCTATGATTGGTTTTATTGTATTATTTACAATTTGTATAATAAACTATTTATATGATTTACCAAAAATATGGAATTTAGGATTTCTAATTCCAATAGTAGTAGTATTCTTTTCAAGCATTATTCAATTAATGATATGTTTTTGGAGAGTCGGAAATGTATATAAAGAAAATATAGATTCAGTTTGTATAAAAAAATCATATCTAATATTTTCATCTAGTATAACATATATAGTCTTTTTAAGTAGCTTTTTTATGTATTCTTTACTTTCTATAATACTTTTCTAGTTGACAAAAAAAAATAAGTATTGTATAATAATATTAGTTTTTGAAAGGAGTAGAATAAAAATGAGAAATATTATAAATACTAACACATTAGCACATCATCATATTTATTCTATGTCTGCGTTTTAACTAGAAGTTAGCTCAGGCATAGTTTGTTGTGCCTGATGTGTGAGATATATTTACACGTAAGGCCAAAAAACTTACGTGTTTTTTTATTAAAAAAACATACTTATTTAGATTAAAAGGAGAGATATAAAATGGAAGAAATAAAAAGAGTTGAACCAAGAACTTTAAGTGGATTTATGGAATTACTACCACAAGATCAAATAAAATTTAATGAAATGTTACAAACAATTAGAAAAACGTATGAATTATATGGATTTCTACCTCAAGAGACTCCTATAATTGAATCATCTGAAGTATTGCTTGCTAAAGCTGGTGGAGAAACTGAAAAACAAATATATTCTTTTAAAAAGGGAGATAAAGACTTAAGTCTTCGTTTTGATTTAACAGTACCACTTGCAAAATATGTTGCACAATATTATAATGATTTAACATTTCCGTATAGAAGATATCAAATTGGTAAAGTATTTAGAGGAGAAAGAGCACAAAAAGGAAGATATAGAGAATTTTATCAATGTGATATAGATATAATTGGAGATGGAAAATTAAGTATAATAAATGACGCAGAAATTCCAAGTATTATATATACAACATTTAAAAATTTGGGATTTTCTAATTTTGTTATTAAAATTAACAATAGAAAAATATTAAATGGTCTTTTTGATGAATTAGAAATATCAGATAAAATGACTGAAATTTTAATAATAATAGATAAACTAGAAAAAATTGGAATAGATGCCGTAAAAGATGAATTAAGAAAAATAGATGTTTCAGAAGAAAATATTGGAAAAATTGAAGAATTTTTAAATATAGATGGAACAACAGATGAAAAAATAATTAAACTAAAAAAATTAAACTTTTCTAGCGAGATATTTAAGAACGGTTTAGATGAGCTTGAAGAGGTTATAAAATATGTTAGATTATTTAAAGTTGATGAAGAAAATTTTATGGTAGATTTAACTATTGCAAGAGGATTAGATTATTATACAGGTACAGTTTATGAAACAAATTTAAAAGGATACGAATCTATTGGAAGTGTATGCTCAGGTGGAAGATATGAAAATCTTGCCGGTTATTATACTAAGAAAAATTTACCAGGAGTTGGAATATCAATCGGGCTTACAAGACTTTTTTATAACTTAAAAGAATTAGGACTACTAAAAACAAAAGAAAAATCAATTTCAAAAGTAGATATAATAACTATGGGTGTTGAAGTAGAAAACGCAGTAGAGATTTCTAATATATTAAGAGATAATAATATTCCAAATGAAATTTATAAAGAAGATTCAAAGACAAAGGCTAAATTTAGTTATGCAAATAATCTTGAAATACCATATGTAATTATTATTGGTGAAGAGGAAATTGAGAAAAAATTATATACTTTAAAGAATATGATTACTGGTGAACAAGAGATGCTAACTGAAGAAGAAATCTTAAGAAAAATAATATAAAAATAATATAAAATGAAATGGATATAATATCTATTTCATTTTTTGCTTTTTTTACTTGAATATTGTTTATGGATATGATAATCTTAAAATATATAAGCTATTATAGAGAGGTGAATTTTTTATATGAAAACAAAAAAGATATTTATGTGTTTAATACTTCTTTTTGGAATGGTTATCGCATTTAATACAAATGTAAATGCTGAAACATTACCAGATATATCAGATGTTGTAAATAGTATTGAACCATATAATAATGATGGTACTAGCTATCCAGATTTAAGAAATAGAGATATGACTGTAACAATATATGCATATCTAAATCCTAGATTTGGACATGGAAGCCAGGATAATCCATCTTTACCTGAACCTTTTAATAAGCATTATACATATAGTGCAACGCAATCAAAGACTTTTTACACAGGAGCATTTAGTAATGGTTCAGGATATGATGCATACTTATTCTATTGTGTTGGATATGGTATGCCTTTAAATACAAGTGATAAATTGCTAAGCACAGGAAGCGTATATGGATGGAATGATTCAGTTATAGATGATCGTTCAAAAGATTTAGTTAGTTTAGCTTTAATTTATGGATTCGATTCAGATCCATACTCTGCTTCTAGCATTGCAGAAGCATGTCTTGGAATTAGAAATACTGCCGATGGAAAGCATGTGTACGCAAATGCAGAAAAAGTATTTGCAACTCAAGTTGCAACTTGGATGGCAAGTACTGGAAAAATAAATACAGCACAAGAAGATGAAATTGCTAGATATTTATTTGAAATCGATGGAGTAGTTCACGAATATACATATTCTATATATTTAGATATTATGGATAAAATAAAAAAAGCAATGAAAATGCCAACTTATGCAAGTACTGATCCTAACAATGCACCAGTATATGAGCTATCTTGGAATCCAAATAAAAGTAGATTTGAATATACAATGACAGACGATAATCAATTAGGACTAAATGGAGACAAGATAACTATAACTCACAAACTTGAAGGAACAGGACTTAACTGTGAAGTTAATGGAAATCAAGTAACAATTTATACAAACTCAGTTGTTGGAACAAAAGAAAATCCAGTAAGAGTAGCTGTTCAAAAAGATATAAATAATGGAAGAGGGGTAGCTGGATTTTGGCAAAAAGCAGGCCTTACTGATGGAAAGAGAGGACAACCTCTAACAAGACTTGTAGATGATGCAAGAACTCCTGAATTTGCATATTATAGTGCATATACTAAAGGATATAAGATAAGAATACATAAAACATTGCAATCAACAACAGGAAATTTAGGTAATGCTTCGGTAAAAGATGCTGTATATGGAATTTATTCAGATTCTTCATGCCAAAATGAAGTTGCAAGAGTAATAGTTGGAGATAATGGATATTCAAACAAAACTGAATATTTAAGTTATCAAACATATTATGCAAAAGAAATATATAATACATCAAGTACTCAACTTGATACAACTGTTTATACAATAGACCCTTCAAGATCTGCAACAGATAGTGATGGAGACTATGGATTAACTCTTGAAGTATCAGATTGGGTTAATGAATCAACTATTAAGATAACTAAAAAGCTTGGAGAAACAGATTACGATCCGGAAATCAATCTTGCAGGATGTAAATTTAAAATTACTTTAGATAGCGATACAACACAAGTGTACTACACAAATGTATCTGGAGCAGATGGAATATGTGAAGCTAGAAATGTTCCATTTGGACAATATACAGTTTCTGAGGTTCAATGGCCAGATGAAGCATACAAAGTAGATGACTTCCCTATTGATGTAAAGGTACATGGAAAGGTATACGAGACTACAAAAGTTGATCCATCTAAAGAGATGCAAATAGAAGTTGAAAAAGTTCTTCTTGAAGAAACAAGAGGGAAAACTGATGCTAAAGTATCAGGAGCATATTTTACAATATATACAGATGAAGCAGCAACTATACCTTATATGGATAAAAATGGAAAAGTTGTAAGAATAGGACCAACAAATGCAAGTGGATATGCAATATCTGGAACAATGAGAACAGGAACATATTATTTAAAAGAAACAACATTCCCAGAAGGAATAAACCCAGATGCAATAGTTCCAGGAGAAAGTATAACATTTAGAGAAAAAATATATAAAGCTTCTTATAATAATGCGATACAAGGTACAAATATAGTTACAATATCAATAAATAGCATTATAAATATACCAAATTTAGGAAGCATTGACGTAATAAAATATGACAATAATCCAAATTCTACAGATGAACAGCCTGCAAAAGGTGCAATACTTGCATTAACATTAAAATCAAATAAAAATTGTGTATATTATGCAACAATAGATGAAAATGGACATGCAGAGTTCATAAATGAAGATTTAAAAGCATTAGGATATGATTATACAATACCTTATGGTGAATATGAAATAACAGAAACAGAAGAAAGTAAGCCACAAGAGCACACAAGCTTTTATTTCCAACCAGAAACAGTAATAGTAAGACAAGATACGCAAAAAGAATATAGAGTATTTTCAGATGAGCCTGTTCCAGCATGGCCAAAAATAATAAAGAAAGATAAAGACTCCGGAAATACAGTAAAACTTGAAGGTGCAAAATATAAAATATGGGATACACAAAATAATG
>JBJEXW010000007.1:0-3644 GCA_051886195.1 Clostridia bacterium | reverse complement strand
AAAAATAATCAAACCCAGTAAAAAAATATACTGGGTTTGTCAACACTCTGAGGAAACTACATAAAAGTAGTTTCCAAGAAAAACTATCAATCGATGTATAGTTAAAAAAATTACCATATCCCTATACATCAATATTAGTATAGCATACAAAACAAAAAAATAAATAGTATGTAACTATTTGGTATTCATTAGCAACTCTCTATATAAAAGAGGTGTTTTTAATTAGAATTTGGCGAATAAAATGAACAGAATTATTATTATATATACAGTTAATTTTCTCATGTAATTTATTTGATAGATAATGAATCTCGTCAAGAGATTTAACATGATTCAAACCTAAAGTTATTACATAAATAGTGTTAACTATATCATAAATCTACATAAAAAAATAATGTATAAAGTAATATGAAAGTTTAAAATAGAGAGTATAGTTTGCTATACTCTCTATTTTGATAATTATTTTGTTTTATTTACTATTTAGATTTTTTATCAGAAACTTCTGTTAAAGCTCCTAAAGCACCCATAGCTTTTGTAGCATCAAATGGGATAAATACTTTGTTTGCAGTTCCATTTGAAACATCTTTTAATGCTTCAAGTGACTTAATAGCAACAAGTTTGTCGTCTGGTTTAGATGACATTATTGCTCCGTATACCATTTTTATTTCTTCAGCTTTAGCTTCTGCAACTTTTTTAATTGCTTCTGCATTACCTTCAGCTTCTAATATTTTAGATTCTCTAATACCTTGAGCTCTTCTAATGCTAGATTCTCTTTCAGCCTCTGCATTAAGTATTGTAGATTGTTTATTACCTTCTGCTAAAGTAATGTCTGCTTGACGTTTACCTTCAGCTTCAAGAATAATTGCTCTTTTATTTCTTTCTGCATTCATTTGTTTTTCCATTGCATCTCTTATATCAGCAGGTGGTTTAATATCTTTTATTTCAACACGGTCAACTTTACATCCCCATTTATCTGTAGCCTCGTCAAGAACATCTCTTAATTGAGAGTTAATTGCATCTCTTGAAGAGAATGTAGCATCAAGATCCATTTTACCAACAATATCACGAATTGTTGTTATAGCAATGTATGCAATACCTTTTTGTAAACTTTCAATTTCATATACAGCCTTTACTGGATCCATAATTTGATAGAATACAACTGTATCAATTGTAATTGTAACGTTATCTTTTGTGATAACACTTTGTGGAGTTACATCCATAGTTTGTTGTTTTAAGCTAACAACAGCTCTAACTTTATCTACGAAAGGTAGTAATATGTTAAGACCAGCTTCAGCTGTAAAACTATACTTACCAAAACGTTCGATAATTTTTACCTCAGATTGTTTTACTACTTTAATAGATGCACCAGCAACCACTAAGCAGAAAACGAGGATAAGAATAATAACAATAATAAATCCCATACTTAATACCTCCTTATGGTTTTCTTACTAAAAGTTTAACTCCATCAATTTTTTCGATTATAACACTTTCTCCAACATTGATAGATTTATCCTTATCAGACTTTATAGCAGACCAAAGTTCTCCATTAACTTTAACTTGACCTACAGGATTTGCATTATCCATTTTTTTGATAACAATTCCTTTTTTACCAAGAACAGCGCTATTATTCATATTTGTATTATCTTTATTCTTAAATATCTTATTTACTAATGGCTTAGTAAATAAAATCATTATAATAGTAGATACTACAAATACTAATATTTGAGCAACTAAGTTTTCAGGAACTATAAGACTTGTCAAAAAGGCAAGAAAAGCTCCTACACCTGGCCAAAATAATAAAAATGATATAGTAAAAATTTCTCCTAAAAAGAAAATACCACTGGCAATCAACCATATCGCCCACATAGGTAACATAACAATCCCTCCTTTAAATTACGAAATTAATAACTAGTCTAACTTAATTATACAATAAATATTTCAAAAGTACAAGATATTATTCAAAATATTATACTAAAAGTAACATAAAAGAATACATTATATTATACAGGTTAAATATTTGTTACTAAGATTACAAAACTATTAAAAACTTGACAAAGTATAAATACTGTGTTAGAATATTTCTGCTTCTGGAACAATAAAAAATAATGCAATTTGACAAATACGGTGAAAAATGTTATAATTTAACATGTAACCTAAAAAAAGGAAGGTGCAAAATTTAATTATGGGAAAGAAAGGTGTGCTCAGTACACTAAGATTCGTATTATTTACAGCTATATCTTTAGTAATGATATTTACAGCAGTATATTTAACTGTACTTAATACATACAAACCAGCAGTTAAAGCTTATATCAATGGAGAATTTATTGGATATTTCTCTGATGAACAACAATTTGATGAGGTATATAACGATTTAGTTGCTGAAAAACAAAATATAGACGAAAATGTTAAAGTTTACCTAGAAAGTGAACCAACTTTTGAACAAAGTTATATAAGAGATTCACTACTAGAAGAACAAAATGTTTATACAAATTTAAGAGCTGAAATAAAGACTGAATATACTATATATGAATTAATGGTAGATGGCGAACAACAAATGACATTTACAGCTGAAGATCAAGCAGAAAATTATATAGATAAATTAAAAGCAGAAGTTGAAGATGTTGATACAACAATAAATGTAGAAAAAGTTTCAGAGCTTGAAAACATTACTTCTACTGAAAGAGCAGATACTATTTTAGCTGAGATAGTTGACAGAAATAAACCTGTAGAGATTCCTGTAGAGGAACCAAAAGTTACTACACCACAATATGCTACAACAGTATACACAGGAGTAGTTACACCAGCAGTTGATGGTACAAGAGTGTGGCCAACAGCTGGAAGAAATATTAACTGTGATTATTGGGGATATTATGGACATAATGGTGTAGATATAGGTGGTGCATCAGGTACTCCTATTTATGCATTTATGGGTGGTACAGTAACATTTTCTGGTTGGGATTCAACTGGTTATGGTTATTGTGTAAAAATAAATCATGGAAATGGATTGGTTACAATTTATGCCCATTGTAGTGCTTTATATGTTAGTGCAGGTCAACAAGTTGCCGCTGGTGAAACTCTTGGTGGAATCGGTATGACTGGTTGGGCTACAGGAAATCATTTACACTTTGAAATAAAAGTAAATGGCGTTTCAGTTAACCCATGGATTTATTTAAGTGGAGTTTAGTAAATAAGTTACATTAAGTAATTTATTATATATCACCTATTGCTCAGATGGTACATAAATACCTCAGTACATCTTAGCTATAGGCAAGTAAAAAAGAAGGAGGAAAAGTCAATGACTAAAGAAAGAAAAAATGAAATTTTAGCAACTTATGCTAGAACTGAAAATGACACTGGTTCTGCTGAAGTACAAATTGCACTTCTTACAGAAAGAATCAATGAATTAACAGAGCATTTAAAAGTTCACATCCATGATGAACATTCTAGACGTGGTCTTTTAATTATGGTTGGTAAAAGAAAAAGACTTTTAAAATATCTTGAAAGCAAAGATGTTGAAAGATATAGAGATATTATTTCTAAATTAAATTTAAGAAAATAATATTTGATTTTTAGGAAGTAGGAAACTACTTCCTTTCAGACTGTTGACAAAGTTTTTTTGTAAACAGTCTTTTCTTTTTTAAATAAAT
>JBJEXW010000006.1:0-18402 GCA_051886195.1 Clostridia bacterium | reverse complement strand
CTAAGCAACACAACGAAGTTGTGTAAATCAAAACATTAACATAAGGTATATCAAAAACAGATATTTCTAAATAAGTGTGTCACATGTTTGACAAACCTACAAAACACAGAGTTTCCATTTGTCATATAAAGTTGAATTTTAGTTGACATTATGATATAATCCTTTCACAATTATTATATTAATCTGGAAAATAATTTAGAAAGAAGGGATATAAATGAATAGAAATGATAACATATTAAGATTTTATTTACTTGCCACATCATTAAAAAATAAAATTAGGCAAGGATCGATTTATTGGAATGTATCTGCTCCAAGAAGAGAGAGTATTGCAGAACACGTTTACGACACATGTATGCTTGCAATAGCAATACACTCAGAATATCATATGGACGTAAATATTTCAAAAGTACTTGAAATGCTTGTGATACATGAACTTGAAGAAGTAATTATTGGTGATATAACACCTTTTGATAATACGACACAAGAGCAAAAAGAAGAATTAGGAAAAAGAGCAGTTGCTGATATAGTATCAACATTAAATAATAAAGAGTATTATATTACTCTTACAGATGAATTTAACGCAAGAAAAACTAAAGAAGCAATGTTTGCACATCTATGTGACAAATTAGACTTTGACTTACAAATGAAGCTATATACAGACCAGGGATATATTAATTTAGATAAAAATAATACATCTCCTGTATTTAAAAGTGAGTCTATTCAAAAAATGATAAAAGATGGCGCTAAAAGTCCTAATGAAATTTTTTATAATTATGATATTCACAAATACAATAACTCATCAGAGTTCAAAGAACTAATTAACTATGCATATAAGTTAAATCTTTCAGATTTACTTGAAAAATATTTGAATAAAGCTTAATTAAGCTTTATTTTTTGTTGAAATTTATTAATAAAAGTGGTACAATAATCTCCATCATTGTTTTTTTACTTCTTTAGATAATTAGAAAAGGAGGATAAAAGTATGATTAAAATTAAAATTTGGGGAGAAATCCAACTTCAAACATCAAGCGTTGTGGAAACTGCATTATCGAATATTACTGATAAAGATGAGCCAATTCTTATTTTAATTAATTCTCCAGGTGGCCATTTATCTGAAGCAATTGCTATATGCAATTTGCTAAAAGCTGTGCCTAATCCAATTATTACTGTAACTTTTGGCTATTGTGCTAGTGCAGCAGTAATGATTTTCTTATGTGGCGACTATAGATATGTTAGTCAGGACATAAATTTTATGATTCATCAGCCATATTCAATATACGATGGACTAGTTCAAAATTATACAGAGGCTCAAAAAAATACCGCTTCTTTAAAAAGAAGTATGAATATCTACAAAAGATATATTACTAATAATACAAATATTCCAAAAGAAAAAATTGATGAAGTATTCGTAAAAGGAAAAGATCTTTATATTAGTAATAAAGAATGTATAAAATATAAAATAGCAACTAATCAATTTACTAATTGGCTTGATTTATACAATAAGCAAAAGATTAAACCAGATGAAGAAATATTATTATACGAAGTTATCGTACAAAAAGCAGAAGAAATTTAATTTTTCTTCTGCTCTATTTTTCTCTATAGAAAAAATCTTGAATTCCAATATATATCCCCCACGCTAGTTTATCTTGATAAGCATCTTCTTCAAGTTTTTTTGCTTCAACTTCATTTGATAAGAATCCACATTCTACTGTAACTGTAGTATTTTCAACATTGTCCATAATATATATACCTTTAAGTGGTAAAGGTACTCTATTATTTGGAGTAGAAATTGAATTATTAAGTCCCTCTTGTATACATGTTGCAAGTATTATACTTTCATCATTTCCTTCTTGGTAAAATGTTTGCCATCCACTATATATTCCAGATGGGTATTTATTTAAATGTATTGATACAAATATATCTACATCCTCTTGATTACCTAAAATAACTCTATTTTTTATATCGCTTACTTTCTTTTGCTTTAATGTAGTACTATCACTAGAATATATTCCATTCTCATCACTTCGAGTTAAATATACAATACCACCACTTTGTTCTATTAATGCTTGTAATTTGAGTGCTATTTTTAAATTTAAAGATTCTTCAGTCGAACCATATACTCCAACTGCTCCTTCATCTGGCTTTCCATGTCCTGCATCTATAACTATTACATGAGAAGTAACAGCTGTTGAATTAGTTGTAATAGATTCACATTCTTTATTTTTTATAGAAATAATACTTACAATACCAAAAGAATATATAAAGAAAATTATAAATGCAATTAAATATTTCGTAATGTTTTTCAATATATCACCTAATATATTCTATGATTACTTATATAAAAAATTCACCTTATATTATTATTTATCCTTTTTTACTGATATATCATAAAAAGGGACTTAGCATATACTAAATCCCTTACAACAACTTATTCTTTTTCGCTATTACTAATATAAGTATTAATATAATTTTGCAAAGATTCAAATTCACCTGTTTTATTATTCATAACTTCTAAAGTATCAATATCTAAATTTTGCGTTCTAAGTCTACTTGAATAATTTACGTTTACTTTCCTTAACCCCACATCCAGACCAATTATTTCATATTTTTCTTGATTCTTTTTCAAATAAATCAAATATGTATAACCTTCTTCAATGTCTATATCATTTGAAATTGAAACGTTAATATAAGTATTATCCAAATTAATATTATTTCCAGATTGTTCACGCAAGTATTGACGTTTACTATTAGCACTTGCTGGTTGAGTTGCTTCCCATTCGGACATTTTCATTACTCCACCATTTTTCATATACTCTATAACTTGTCCTTGCTGTAAATCTCCTTTAATTGTAGTATTAATTAAAAGTTTTCCTGTTGTTATTCCAAACAAACCTTTATCAGCTGTAGCACCATCTAATGATATAACAGAGGCAATGACAATGTCATCTGCATCTTCTCCTATAAGTTCTGGAGTATATTCCTCATTTAAACACAAATCTACTTTGCAGTTTTGAGTATTAGCAATTATATCTTCTGTAATATATGTGCTTACCTCATACTCTTTTTCATTGCTATAATTATCACTTTTTAACTCTTTATGAAAATTGCAAGCTATAGTGATAAGTGCAAACATGCCTAAAAAAACAAACAAAAATATAAGTACAGTTTTTTTCTTATCCATAAAATTCCTCCTATATAATTGTACAACATTTAAAGTTATATTAATTAAATGAATTTGTATCTATAATATAGACGGAAAAAATGGTCATTTTGTCACATAAAAACGAAAAAAACTTAAAAAAATTAAATTTTTTAAGTTTTTGTATAATTTTTATATAATTTTATCATTTGAAATAATAATATGTTTACACTCTTTTTCTAAAAATCTTAGCTCATTCTTTAAAAATTCAGGTTTAAAATTATTCAATTTTTCAATAGCTATCCATTTGAAATCTAATTTCATATCTCCATCTTTATCCTTTTCAGTCACTTGATAATCTTTTAAAATTACTTTATCTTGTGGAACAAGTAAATAATAAAAGCCAAGTTCATGAAACTTTCCTAAATTTCCTTCAAAAAAATTTTCAGTAACATATAATAACCTATCTATTTTTACTCTTATATTAGTTTCTTCTTTAAATTCCCTAATAATAGCATCCTTTGTATTTTCCATAAGCTCTACATGTCCACCAGGTAAGCAATAAAAATTATTATTATTAATTTTTACTGTTAATACTTTATTATCTACTATTAATATACCTGATACTCTAAATTTAAATTTATTATTATTATTTGAAATTTTAATATCCTGATTCACTTTTTTCTCCTATATTAGTGATGTATCAACATATCTTGCTGGTTTAACATCAAAATTAACAGGTTGATTTAATGCTTTAATTATATTATCTCTTATATTTCCTTTTCTAAAATCCACATCATCTTCTTCTGATTGGATACATTGTTTTAAACTTCCACAGCTAGTTACTCTTAAGTGCATTTTTTTACATACATCACATTCTCTTATTCTACAATGAGAATGGAAAAATGTAACAGCAGTAAAATCATCCTTCATTCCGTGCCATTCTTTGAAATTTTCGTCAAATCTAGTAGTAAGATTAAAATCTGATAATATTTTTTCTTTCATTTTTAAGTAATTTTCATCTGTAGTTTCTGCTATCTCATTTTTAACTTCTTCTAGTATTTTAATTCTTATTTCATGTTCATATGCCCATTTTACTAGTTTATATAAATTATCATAATCGCCATTAAATACAGTAGAAATTGTAACATTTACTCCTGAGTCTTTTACTCTTAAAATATTTTCTAGAGCCTGCTTAGAACTAATTCCAATAGGAGATTGCTTTGATATTGGAGCATCAAAATAATCTAGTCCAACAACAACTCTATATATCCATCCTTTTTCAATCATGTACATCAATTTATCTATTTCAATTATGTTAGTATTTATTCCAACTTTTAAATGATATTTTTCAGCAAGCATTTGACAAATATCAAAAATTTCTTTATGAATAAGTGGTTCTCCACCAGTTATTCTTACATGTTCAAGACCTAAATCATAAGAATTTTTTATCAATTCTTCGATATCATCTTTACTTAACTGATTAATTACATGATTTCCTTCATTATGACAATACACGCACTTCATGTTGCATCCAGATGTTATTGAAATTCTATATTCATTTTTTGGTAATTGTAACATTTTTTATTTCCTCACTTTCATCATCTATTAATATCTTTTTTTACCTAAATCTATTCTCAAATCATCATAATTAATTTTATAACTTCTAACTGAGTAATTAAAAAGTTCATTTATTCTTTTAACCTTTTCTTCTTTTGATGTTCCTTCTTCAATAGCTCTGAAAAATAATTTAATAAATTCTTTTTCTGGTATCTTTTTGTGTTGTGCCTTCTGTATTTTCTCATTAGTGTATAATTTATATACCTTAGTTTGAGACATATTAGAATATCCTTTTAATTTATGATAAAAATCTCTAATTCTCTCAACAACTAAATAATAAAAATTTTCAAAATATGGATCATTTTGAATTCTTAACTCTTCAGTAGCATTAACTGCTTTTCTTAAGGAAGCAATTTGATAAATTGCTTCATGCTGGGTATAGCCAGGTAATGGTCTAGAATATTTTTCTTTTATATATTGTATTAATTCTTTTACTTTACCATTTCTATCAAAAATAACTTCACCATAACCAATCATAGATAATAATGAGTCTTCACATTTCATATAATCTGAGTCTGCTCTTTCATATATCTTTGAAACAGTTCTTTCAAAATATTCAACTTGTATACCATTTACTGTTTTAAATCCTTTGATTTGATTAGCATCAGAGTCATCATTAAATAATATCATCAAGTCAATATCTGAGAACTCATTGTATGTTCCTGTATGAAAGCTACCATAAAATACTATTCCCTCAACATCTTCATTTTTTAAATAATTCATTTCATCAATGAATTTATTTAATGCCTCTCTATAATTCATATTTTCACTCCGTATTAAACAAAAAAAATCCAATAGAAACTTTTTTCGTTTCCACTGGATTTAATTATACCATATTTTTTCTTTATTTACAATAGTATTTGATAAATTATTTTACATAATTCATTTTCATAAAAACAATTTAAACTTCAATTATTATTTTTTTATGTTCAATTTTCATTGACTTAGTTTCTTTTTTTTTAATTTCTTCTGATGCATCATTTACATTACCTGAATATATTAGCGTTTCATTTTCATATATTTCTACATCATAACTTCTTATATCTTTAACCCACATAATTTACTCCTAAAACTTAATTAGTTCTTCAATTGCTTCTCCCATCGCCTTTTGTAAATCTGCTAAAATTATATTAATCTTCATTTCACATTCAAGGATTTTTCTACATTCTTCATTTTGAATAACAATAGAATATAAATTTTCCATTTCTTCTTGTTTTTCCTTTGTTACTTCTTGTCCATTAAGATATGCTATTTGCACTTCGTTTTGTTTGTCTTTGAAATCTTTAAGCATATCATATGTATCTTTACTAGACTTTAATCTCTCTTTTAACATTTTATATTCTTTATATTCTTCTGTTTGCTTAAAAGAAGAAACAAGATTATTAACATTATCATAAAAATTCATTATAATCACCTTTCCTTATGGAAAATATTATACAACATTTTTATGCATTTTTAAACACTATACTTAAATTTTTTCTACATTTGAACATATATCAAACTGAAGAGATGTTAATTTTTTATTTTCTCGCGATACAAGCTCTGTTACATTTTGAATAATGGTATTTTCTGACACACAGTTATTATCAAAAGATACTTTCTTCTTCATCTTATTCAATTTATCAGCTAATTCTTTTATACTATTTAAGTTAAAAGAATCATACGCATCATACCAATCATTACACATGTCTTTGAAGTCTTCAACTTTATCTAGACATCTATTTATTTTTAAATAAACCTTTTCTCTAAAATCTTTACCAGCTATATATCCTTTTAAACTTTCAAAGAATTCTTCTATGTAATTATAAAATATATTACCATATTTTTTCATATTTTCTACTATATCAACTCCTATATTAATACTTTTAGTAAGACCTCCATTAAAAGCTACATCTACCATTTTATCTATTTGAAATAAACTGTCTTTTTTTATACCTACTATTTCTAAACCTTCATTTATACTACTATTAATAGCAACTTTTATTATATCCTTAAATTCATCTTCTTTTAATGATTCTTTAATGTCTATTAATATTTCTTTAATATGATTATTTACAGGCATAGCCCTAATAATGTAATTTGATCCTTTATTTATTATGTTACTTATTATATTTTTTATTTCTTCTTTATTTTTTTCAATTTCTATACTTTCTTTATCTAAAATTTCACTCATTTTTATACCTCCCAAATCTCTTGTAGTTTCTCAATTATGTATTTTTTCCAAGCTTTAATCTTATTTATTCCAAGTTCTTTTAAAACATTTTTTAAATTATATTTTAAATACCATTTATTAAATTTAATTACATAACTAAATTTTACTAAGCCATTAATTTTAACTTTAAAATCTCTAGTACCTCTTTTAATATTGTAAAACATATTACATTTATTACATATAAATATAGACTTAGATAACAATGAATCTTCTAAATAAGCTGTATCCATTTTAAAATCTTTTATTGCTCTTTTTCCAGGCTCTAGCACATAAATAATATTATAATTCTTTTTATTAACAATACCATATATTTTATTTAACATAAGTGAAGATGTATCTACAACAATGTAATCATAATATCTCTTTAAACATTCCACTGTTTTAATTATAATATTACTACTTGGAATTCCTATACTCTTATTACTTAAAATATACTTTAAATTATTAAGTTTTAAATCTGTGCTTTCATAATTTTGAATATTTTTAAGATTATCACTTAATAGGTCACTTATCATATCTGCCAAAGCATAGTTTTTATTTACTTTTAAGTAAGTATCCATTGTAGGATAAACAAAGTCTAAGTCTAATACTAATACCCTTTTTCTTTTATCTTTAGCAATTAATCTTCCAAGAGCAATTGCTAAAACAGTCTTTCCTACTGCTCTTCCTCCTGTTATAAATATAATATTACTTTTAACTAAATTAATCTTTTTCTCTTTATATATTATAGTTTTTGGATTTTCTATTAACTCTTGTAATTCCTCAAATTTAAATTTTTTTCCTTCTATTACACTAAAAACCTCTTTTGAAAATAGCATTTCTTTTAATTCTTTTGTTAGTTCTTTTACTAGTACAATTATCTGAACATTTATATTTAAGTCCTTAAGCATTATTATTAGATTTTTAAAATCAATATTTCCTTTTATATCTTCTCTAATTATTGCTATTACATCAGTATTATCTTGAGATAATTTTAAAACCATATCTGATGTTTCTGCCACAAATACTTCATATTTAGAGTAATAGTAATTAATAATTTGATCTTCAATCTGTTTATTATTTATTGCTATAATCATTCTCATTAATAATCTCACTTTCAAAATCACTAGACTGTATCTTTAATTTTACATTATCTTGATTTATTAAAAATATAGCCTCTCCTTTTTTTAATTTACATATAATATCACTTGAAAGATTAACAATATTTAAAAAATTGTTATAATTCCCAAAGTTAATCTTAAAAAACATTTTAAAACAAGAGTTGTTTAAAATGCTATTTGCATAAGAACCATTTTTATATTCAAAAAAATCTGTCATATCTTGAGTAATAGATATAATTGAAGCTTTCTTTTTTCTAATAGTCTTATACATGTTAAAAATAACTCCCAAAATTTCTTCATTTATAGAATACTTCCAAATTTCGTCAATATAAATAATAGTTTCTTCTATACCCAAATAATCATTTAAAATATTTTGTAATATAAAACAAATCAATCTTGGGTACTTTATTATTTCCTTTGTTGATATCACGTAAAGGTTATTATCCAATTCGATATTGGTAGTCATAGAAAAATATTTAAGTTCACTCTTTACTACTTCTTTTAATTTTTCCTTTTGCGTATTATTTTCCATATTATCTATTAAATCTAATATAGTTGGAAACTCTTCTTTATCCTTTAGATGTTCTTCAGCAAATAAATTATCATTTTCTTCTTTTACAAGTACAGATTTCACTTCATTATTTATATCAAATTTTTCGTAAATTTTAAAAAGTTCTTCTTTTAAATATTTCTTATCAATATCGCAAAAGTATGATATAAAAACTATTACTCTATTTATCTTGCTTTCTAAAAAATTATTTGATTTAATATCATCCCTTGTAATCTGAAGTATGTTATAATATGTATCTTTAAATAATATCACTCCCTCTAATTTATTTACTAATGTAATATACTCATTTTCTATATCAAGTATAATTTGTTTTCTACCAAGAAAATAATTTCTTATTATAAATAGCTTTGTAAAAAAAGACTTTCCACTACCACTACATCCAAATATACACATATTAGCATTTTCATATTTTTCTTTAAAAATATTTAATATGCATATTTTATTTTCAATTGTATTACCAATTATTGCACCTCTATCATCCACAAAATTTGTTGTGTAGAATGGAAATATATTAGATAGTGCATCTGTTGTTATATTTATATTATTAAATAATTTATTATTTTTTATATTAATGGGTAAATTTGATAAATAGAAATCTAGGTGCCTAAAATTTGTAATTTCTGAACTAATACCTTTTGAATAAAACTTTGCTTTTATTGAAGAAATATTTTTATTTAGTTTATTAATATTATTTGAATAAAAGGTAATTATTAATGATATAATGTATATTTCTTGATTTTCTACTTGTACTTTTTTTCTTAAAAGACTCGCATCTTCTTTAGCTTTTGATATAACGTCTATATTTTGTTGATTTTTTCCAATAGTATCAAGTTCTCCTTGAGCCATCCCAATATTAAATGTAATATTATTTATAGCTTTAATTGGATCTAATTTTGAGACATATATTGAAAAATCATAATTAATATTGCTAGGCAAATCTTTAACAATATCTAAGAAATATACATTCTCTGGTAGAGACTTAAAACTAATTGACTGTAAAAATATATTGTTTACTTGTACATATTTAAAATTAGTATTATCTATTACGTCGGGTAACATATCTATTTCTTCTATATCAAAATCTCCTTATTAAAATTTTCATATAGAATTGTCTTTAATTCTTTTTTTGCTTTTATTCTTTTTGTGTTACATCCAACATAATCTAATTTTTTTATAATGTTATCTATTTGTTTAATATCATATTCACTATCTCTTTCAAATGAAATAATAATATAATACTTAGTTGTATAAATCATCTCATTTTCAAGATGCTTATTTATACTAAATAAATAGCTATTCATTAAGTTTTCATATGATTTTTTACAGTTTTTTGTAATTAATTTTCTTAAATTTTCAATATAACTTTCAATATTAATTTTTTTATTTGAAATATAAATTTGGAAATCAAAATTAAATTCACGAAGAAACTCATTATATAGACTTAAAATATTTGATTGAACATCCATTGAGAAATTTAAAAAAGTAACAGGTTCTATTTCATAAATATATACTTTTTTTATTTTTTCTTTATCCTTAAGTAATATATATGTATCTGTTACGTCGATTAGATTAAATACTTTATTTATATCTTCATATTTTATATTGCATCCCTCCATTTCATACATAATCTTATACCACTGAGTTCTAAATTCGTCAATACATTTTTAGACTTTTTTCGTCGCAAGTTTCGACATATCTAATCACAAACATAAACTTCATGCATATAATTTAAATATATAGGAGATGATGATATGAATGATAATAATGATTTAAACCAAAAACTAATGAGTGTACTAGGATCATTAGATAAAGATAAGATAGAACAAGTAACAAAAATGGTTCAAAATATGTCAAGTGATGACTTAAACAATATTGCAAAAATGTTTGGTATTAATACTAACAAGAAAAAGTAAATATGAACGAAGAAAATAAGGATGCTCTAAACAACTTAATAAATAGTATCCAAGAAAAAATGGGAAATAATGTAACTAATAGTGATGAGTCAAATAGCAACATTTCATCACTATTAAACACATTAAATTCTAGTAGTAAGTCATCACAATCAAACAATAGTAAAGATGAACAAGATACTAATAATCCTTTTAGTTCATTAGATCCAAGTATTTTTTTAAAAATACAGAAAGTTATGAGTGCATTAAATTCTAATACACCTCAAAAGGATTTGTTAATTTCATTAAAACCATTCTTAAGAAAATCTAGACAAGACAAAATGGGAGACTATCTAACAATTTTAAGTATAATATCCGTTTTAGAATCTTTTAAAAATAAAGGCAGTGATTAATTATGTTTTATCAAAACTATTATCCTTATAATATGAACTACAACTATAAAAATAATTATAATAAAGGGTTTAACAACTTTAACCACAATTATTATAATTCAAATAATGAAAAAAAAGATATTGATTCACCCAAAAGTGAAACAATACCTTTTCAAGAATATAAGCAATGTAATAATACACAAAACTTTAATTCTTCAATACCTAATAAAGAATTCAATAATGACGATAATGCAAAAAAATTCAATTTATTAGGATTTTCATTTGAAATAGATGATCTTATTATTATTGGATTAATAATATTACTATTTTTAGAATCAGATAAAAATTACGCCTTAATTATTATCTTAGGATTAATTTTATTAAACGTAAATTTAAGTGATATTCTTAATATTTTTTAGATAGTACTCAGCTAATAATTTATCTATATCCTCACTTGTTTTTAAAATTTGAGAATACGAACATCCCATTTCAATTTCTTCATTAAGTTTTTTCTTTAAATCTTCAATTTTCTCTATTATCATACATTCTCCTCTATTTATGTTGTATTTATACCATTTATCTACATAATAGTCAATAGAATTTGCTATGTAACTCATCGCAAGTTTCGACAAACGATACACATCTCTTACAAAAATAGTCTATGTTAATAATAGAGTATTATTAAGAATTATTAACTAATCTTGTTATTTTGCTATTATTTTTGAAGTTACTCTTCTATTATCATCTAAGTTTTCTAAAAATTCTTTTATATCACTTGACTTTAAAGATTTTAATATTTCTATATCTAAATATACGTTTGTATTATTTAGTATTGAATCTATTATTCTTCTATAACTTACACTTAATGTGTCAGAAGAGAGAATTACTTCTCCTATCTTCTTTCTTCTAATAGTCTCAAATAACTCCTCATCTATTGTATCATTTTTTATTTTTTCAATATAATCTAATATGTCACTTTCAACTTTATTTAAATCACTACTTGTTGCAGAAACAATAACGTGAGAGAAATATTCACTACCTTCATATTGGATATCTATAGAGCCATTTACTCTTCCTAAATTATATTCATTTTCAAAAAAGTCTGATTGTTTTGAAAAATACATATCTGAAACTATACTTGCAACTATATCATTCTTTCTTACTTTTGCTCCATCACATAAATCAAGTTTGTATGCAATACAAATTTGTGGTAAAAATATCTCCATTTTCTGAACTATTTCTTTTTTAGCAATTTCTTTAGGTTCTTCTTCCATAAATTTTTCTATGTTACTATTAGATACTATTTTATCATCATATTTTTTTATATTTTCCTCAATAGTTTTTATTGTATCATCTACATCCACATCTCCAACGACTATAAAGAACATGTTTTGAGGACTATAAAATGTATTATAACAAGTATAAAGTAGTTCCTTTGTTATATTAGATATTGATTCAATTGTTCCAGCTATATCTATTCTTACAGGATTTTTTTGATACATTGCTCTTAAAGCATTAAAGTATACCATAAAGTTAGGATCATCATCATACATGCTAATTTCTTGGCCAATTATACCTTGTTCTTTTTGAACATTTTCATCAGTAAAATATGGCTCTTTAATTAACTTTACAAGCATTTCAATTGATTCTTTTAGTTTTTCATTTGTCTCAAAATAATATACAGTTTGGTCAAAAGATGTATATGCATTTGATGCTACTCCCATTTGTGAAAAAAGATCTAATGCATTTGCTCCTTCTTTTTCAAATAATTTATGCTCAAGAAAGTGTGCAATTCCATCAGGTACTTTCATTCTTTTTCCAGTATTTATATCTACAAAATCATTAATCACTGATCCATACTTTGTTCCAAAAAGTCCTATCTTTTTTCCAAATCCTTTCTTTTTACAAACATATACACTTAATCCATTTTTTAACACAGTACTAAATGTACTTTCTTCTAATTCTTCAGAATATTCAGTAGTAATTTTATTCATTAGTAACACCTCCTAGAACAAAAATTTTCTTTAATTTAACTTTATTTGCAACTTTTATTACATCTTCCATGCTAACATTTTTCATATTCTCTTTCATGTCATCAATTGATATATTTTCATTTTTAAATGCGACAATATTAGAAATTCTCATTTTTTCCATTGCTATTTTTGAATCTTTCCAGTCTAAAAGATCAGCAATCAAACTATCTTTTGCACTATTAAATTCCTCTTGTGATATTTTTCCTTTTTTCATATCATCTATTTGTTCTCTAATAAGGTTTACTGTCTTTTTGTAGTTTTCTTTGTTAATTCCAGCATAAATTACTATTATATCCTTAAATCTATAATATCTCGATCTAACAGTATATGCTAATGATGCCTTTTCTCTAACATTTTGAAACAACTTAGACGAAGGAGTGGTTCCTAAAATAGCATTGTATAAGTTTAATGCATAAAAATCTTTAGGTTCACAGTCTTCAATAATAAGTCCCATAGATAATACACTCTGTGTATTATCCTGATATTCTATTACTTCTTCATCTAGTACTTCATTTTTTCTAACATTATATACTAAATCTTTAATTGACTTATTTGATTTACATTTATTTTCAAAAGTTTGTTTTATTTTTTTATCTATATTTTCATAACCATCAAGATTTCCTGATACAACAATAGTTATACTACTATTTATTAGTTCATCGTATGCCTCTTTTAATGCTTTCTTATCCACTTTTTCAACAGTCTCTTTTTCACCATATAGATAAATTCCAAATGGTTCTTCTTTACACAAAAGTTCTTCTGCTCTTTGAATGCCATATCTTAACTTTTCATCTTTTCTTTCATTAATTCTTTCAATAATAAACTCTTTTTCTCTTTTTATACTCTCATCTGTCCAATCTGCTGGATTATATATCATTTCATTTAAAAATAATATAACTTTTTCTAATAAGTCTTCATTATTTGGTAAATATTTTTTATTTATGAATTCCATTCTAAACTCTAAATTATATAAGTCACCAAGTTTTTCTATATTAACATCGTAATTTGCTCCGTATAGTAAGTTTAAATATTTTTCAATTTCTTTTTGGTTATTATATTTATTTGAGCTCTTAGCAAGTAGTGATGCTAAAACAGAATTATTAGAAAAAAGCCTTTTATTTTTAACTTCTAAAGTAAAATTATACGAAATATATATACTTTTAAATTTTGAACTATTAATTTTAAATATTTCCATTGTATCCTCTCTTTCTAAATAAATGAGCCAAGATTTTAACTTGGCTCATTTTTATTACATATTAGCAAGTTTTTCTTTAACTATATCACTTACTAATTTACCATCTGCTTTTCCAGCAGTTTTTGGTCTTAATATTGACATTACTCTACCCATATCTTTTGGAGATGTAGCACCAGATTCTGAAATCGCTTCAACAACTAGTTTTTCAATTTCATCTTCAGTTAATTGTTCAGGTAAATACTTAGATAAAATTTCTACTTCTTGCTTTAAACTATTAGCAATATCTTCTCTACCAGCATCTTCATATTCTTTTACAGATTCTTTTCTTTTTTTAACTTCTTTTGCTACTATAGCACAGATTTCATCATCATTTAAAGTCTTTTGTGAATCTTTTTCAACTTGAAGTATTGCTGCTCTAAGCATAGTAATAGTATCTTTTTTTAATGTATCCTTATTTTTCATAGCCTCTTTTAAATCTTGTAATAATTCTTCTTTCATTATATATTTTCTCCCTTCATTATATATTATATGAAATAATTTAAGGATTATTTGCCTTAAAATTATTATTTACGGTTTCATCTGTTTTTATATCTCTTGATTTTATCATACTCGCAATCCATAAAGAAATAAATATTGTAGCCATACAAACAAGTAATGCAAGTTTCCAAACATCTTGAGTTATTAAAGAAACTGCTATTATACATAGTGTACTTGTTATTGTATAAAGTATAAGAACAGCTTGACGTTGAGTAAATCCTGCCTTTATTAGTCTGTGATGTACATGTCCACCATCTGGTGCAAATAAAGGTCTCCTTTTTACTGCTCTTCTTACCATAGCAAAAATTGTATCAAATATTGGAACACCTAAAATTAACACTGGTGCTAAATATTCAACAGCTGTATATCCTCTTGAAAATCCTAAAATAGTAACTGTTGCCATTGTAAATCCTAAAAAATTAGAACTACAGTCTCCCATAAATGTTTTAGCTGGATTAAAATTATATGGTAAAAACCCAATTCCAGCACCAACAATAGCAGCAGTAATAATTATTGCTTCAAGACTAGCTGATGTAGAAATAAATAGCATTAATAGTGACAATGCAGATATTGATGTTATACCCGCTGCTAGTCCGTCTAAACCATCAATTAAATTCATAGCATTTTGTACTGTAATTACCCATAAAAAGGTAATAGGTAATGAAAAATATCCAAGTTGCAAATCTCCAATATTATTTATCCTAATTCCAAAAAAATATATTACTAAAATTGATGCAAGTTCAAAAACAAATTTGTACTTTGCTCTTAGAGTAAATATATCGTCTATTATTCCCATTACAAATATTAGTATTGCTCCAATTAAATAACCCCAAAATTGTGTATTAAAAGCAATAGATTTAACATCTTTTGTTATTAAATAATACACTAACAAAGCAATCATAGATGAAGCAAATATAGCAATACCACCACATCTTGGCATTGGTTTTGAGTGCACTCTCCTACTATCTTTTGGAACATCTACTAAACCACGTTTTTTACACATAGAAATAACAAATGGCGTAAATATTAAACAGCATACGAAAGCTATGATTGTAACACTATAAACAATCGCCATATTCTACACCATCCTTTTGACATTTTTCTAATTTTTTTATCTTGTCTACCCTTCTTTGATGCCTACCACCAGAAAATTCTGTATTTAAATATTCATCTACTATTCCAAGTACATTGTCTATTTTTAGTCTTGAACCAAGACATAAGACATTTGCATCGTTGTCTTGTCTTGTCATCTGAGCCATATATTTATCTGTGCATACTGATGCTCTAATTCCATTTATTTTATTACATGCAATAGAAATACCTATTCCAGTACCACATATTGCTATCCCCATACAATTATCTTTTAATACATTTTTACAAACTATATATGCAATATCTGGATAATCATCTCCAGATTGATCTTTAAAATCTGTAACATCTTTTACTTCAATATTTTTTGAATTAAGATGAGAAATGATTTTCCTTTTAAGCTCTATTCCTGTATGGTCTGAACCTATTATTATCATATATTCACTTCCTTTATATTTTTTCTAGAAGTTTATCCACACAATCAACAATTTCTTTTGCACATGCATTATATATTTTAATATCGTAACCCCATGGATCATCTATATCTACATTATCTATATCATTTCCTAAAACATATTCTTTTAGTGTGAAAACTTTATCTTTCATTTTTGGATAAAAAGCTAAAAAGTTGTATTTATGTTGTTCTGTCATGCAAAGTATTAAATCATAGTTTTCTACATCTATATCAAACATACTAGTTGCCTTATGAGTAGTTAAATCCACATCATAATTCTTCATTACTGATATAGCATTTTGTGTAGATCTATCACCTGTAACTGCAGATGTACCACATGATGATACAAATATGTCATTTTCTTTTTTTAAATCATAAAGTCTTTTTTGGCAATAATGATGTGCCATTGCACTCCTACAAATATTCCCAGTACATACAAACATAATACCTTTCATGTTTTTTCCTCCAAAATTAAGATTCAAAATAATCTTATCACATTTAAGTTTTAAAGTCAATGTCAGAGTATTTTTTACATAATTTTAAATTATAATTATTAATATTTTTTTCTTTTTTTCAAAAAATATGAAAAAAAGTAATTTATAAAAAAATTATAAATTACTTTTTAACATCTTTTCAAGCATATTCTTACTATAACTTTTTCCATTATAATTAAGTTTAAATATTGACTTTTTATCTATTTCAATTTTTATATATGAAATTCTTTTTAAATCTATATCAACATTTTGACCATCAATTATAACTTCTACATCATTATAATCAGATAATAATTTAAATCCAAATTTATTTCCAATTAATGAATTTTGAATGTAATCTTTTGTTTTACTATTTTGTATTGGTGCAAATAACGTAGCACATATAGCATCAACACCTTCACAAATAACAGGGCCACCTAAACTTTTATTATATGCGGTTGATCCAAATGGTGTTGAAAGAACAATTCCTGAGGAAACAACTTCTTCTTTAAAATCAAAACAATCTGTCAATTCAAACTTTATTTTATGATAATGCTTTCCAGAAATTTGAATTTCATTTATAGCATTATCAGTTAAAATATTTCCATCATCATACATGTATGATATCTTTGCTAGTGACATTTTATTTGCATTAAAGTCTTCATTTGTTAACAAATAATATATAAGGTTATCTATATCATTTAGAGAAACATCTTGAAGATATCCTAGATTACCACTATTTATTCCAACGTACATTGGAAAAGTATCATAATTTAGCTCTCTTAAAGTTCTTAAAAAAGTGCCATCTCCACCAATAATAAAAACAAAATCTGCTTGACTATCTACTATATTAAATCCTTTTTCTTTTAACTTGTTCTTTAAAATTCTTGCTTGAATTTGGCTCGAATCATTACACACTACCTTTATATTCATGTGCTACACCTCCCTTAATATTAATTAGTAGATTTATTTTTTATTTATATGCACATTCTATCACAATTTTAACATCTTTTCAATGTTGATTATTTTACTTTAATATGATAATATAAATTTTATAAGATAATGGGAGGCGATTATTTAATGTTAGATAGCATAAAAAAATATGAAAAGACATCTGTTGCCACATCAATATTACTTATAATATTTTCTATGTTTTTAATTTTTAAACCTGAAGCTTCACTAAACTTCATAGTGATTGTTATAGGTGCATTTATGGCTTTAGTTGGAATAATTCATATGGTTTCATATTTTACTTCAAATAAAGAGTTTAGATCTATGAGTACAGAACTAATTGAAGGTACACTATATGCAGTTATAGGAATATTTTTAATATTTAAACCTAATATACTAAATGAATTTTTAGGCGTAATTGTAGGTACTTGGCAAATTATTCAATTTATAATAAAATTTCAATTTGCATTTAACCTAAAATCTGTATCATCACCATCTTGGTCACTTATGCTTATTAGTTCTTTACTACATTTAGCACTAGGACTAGTAATGATAATTAATCCATTTGGTTCAATGGCTGCTATTACAACAGTTGCAGGCATAATTCTCCTTATAACTGAAATTGCAAATATGGTAGAGTCTATATATTTATTAATTAAAACTTAATAAAGAGCAAAGTTATTTGCTCTTTATTCAGAGTGTTGACAAACCCAGTATATTTTTTTACTGGGTTTGATTATTTTTAAT
>JBJEXW010000005.1:0-73201 GCA_051886195.1 Clostridia bacterium | reverse complement strand
TCTGTTGCTTCTCCTTCGTGAAGTAATATTTCTTTATTTACTTCTATTTTCATTTTTTTAGATTCGTCTACTTTGGTATATGAATATTTTTTTCCTTGTTCTTCAATCATTACTTGGAAATTTTCTATTTTATATGCTGAGTCTGGAACTACAATTTCTTCAACTACATATTCTCCATATGGTATATCTGATATTGTACATTTTCCATCTGAAGAAGTTGGATTAGAATCAAAATAACATGTCGGATTAGAGATTAAAGTAGCTCTAAATTGTGCTCCTTCAAGATTTGATATAGCATCATAATCTGTTACTCCAAGTTTTTTAATTATTTCTATTGTTCCTCTTTTAGGTTCATTTTGTATTGTTGTTGGTACTGTAACAATTCCTGGCCCTTGAACTTTATTGTCTGAACTAACAGTATATACTTTGTTTCTATAAGTAACATTTTCTCCTGGTATTGTTGTGTCTGGATTTATTCCAACTGGAAATTCTGTTTCTTTCATATAGTATGTTCCTGTTCTCATTGTTCCAGATATTGCATACCCATTTTCATTTGTTGTTCCTATTTCACATACCTTATTTGTACATGCAGCATCTCTATACACTGTAAATACAGCTCCTGATACTACTGCATCTGTTGCTTCTCCTTCGTGAAGTAATATTTCTTTATTTACTTCTATTTTCATTTTTTTAGATTCGTCTACTTTGGTATATTCATAAGTTTTTCCATTTTCCCCACAGAAAACTTCAAAATCTGCTATTTTATATCCTGCATCATTTAGCTTATTTTCTGATACAATGTATGTTCCATATGGAATATTATTTAATGTACATATTCCATCTGCTCCTGATACACTTGTATAGTATACTTGTGAGCTATCACTTTTTAAAGTAACTTTAAATTGTACTCCGCTTAAATCTATTTCATTGTCATAATCTGTTGCGCCTAATCTCTTATGTATTTTTAAATTACTATAAGATGGTTTCTCAGCAGTTTCAACGTATGATTCACCAATTACATATGTGTATTGATTTACATAGTTAATTGATACTGGAACTCTATCTGAGTTTTTTAAGAATCCAGTAGAAGCTTGTGTCTCAATATAATAGTAATTTCCAACTGGTAATCCTGTAATTGCAGGTGTATTACCATATTCATCTGTTTCAACCTCTCTAATTACTTGACCATTTGAATATCTTAATGTAGCACCTTCATATATATCTTCTGCAGCACATAGATTGTATTTTGCTCCTTTTAGAGTTGCATTACCTAATGTACTATTTCTATGATCTGCATCATATTTTCCAAGTCTAACGCTTCCTGTAGGATATCCGTTTGTTCTTGTATAAGTAACAGTTTGTCCTGCAGAAACATTTACAGAATTTGTTCTATTCTCTTCTTCATTTTTCATATTATTTGGTGCTTGTGTTTCAGTAATTTGATATGAGCCAATTAAAATATTATTTAAATATGCTTTACCATCATTACCTGTAGTTACATCCCAAGTTCCACCTGGTCCTGTAACATGGAATGTTGCACCTTGTCTGTATGTTCCATAATTATCTTTTTTCTCTACAACTAAGTTTCCAACTGGAGTAATTCTTCCATAAGCCTGCTCTCCATTACTATTTTGGTATGAAGAACCTCCAACAGCAACGGTTTGTCCATTAGAACTAGAATTGTTTGGACCATCAAAAACATCTGCTTCATCATAAATTGTTGTAGTCATACTAGAATAAATATATGTATCAACTGCTGAAGATAAAGAGCCATTATCTACAACTAGACGCCAGTTATCTCCATCTCTTTGTAGCCAGCCAATATTTGACCAAACTGATGAACCCGGTTTAATATATACCCAATTAGACACCCAATTTGTTCCTTCTAAATTAAAATATAAATCATGTGTGCTCATTTGATTATATATATCTATACCTGAAGCATTATTTTTTGCTTCTTCATATAATTGTATAGCTCTATTAACATACCAATTATTTCTGTCTAAGCCATAAATATCATAATCTCCATTTAATGCCCATATAACTGCTTGTTTAATTTGATGATTTTCATTATCACTTAGTCCGATATTTGCACTATATACATATGATATTTGTCTTCCAATATCTGACCCCTTACCTGTTGCAGCAGAGTATTTTCCTAAGTAGCCATAAGAATGTCCACCATTAAATACTACATGTGGCTCAATACAATATACTACTTGTCCTGTATCTGAAAATGAAAATCTCCAATATAAATTAGGAGTGCCTGGATGCCATGGTAATGTTATTAAGTTTGTTGACGAAATTTGTTCACCTTTAGTTACCCAAGCAAAAACGCCCTTAGGAATTGTTAAAAAAATTGATAGTGTTAAAAGTGTAACAATTCCTAATATTTTTAACCTCTTTTTCATTAAATTATCACCTCTTGTCATTAATTATATATGAAAAAAGTAATTTTTAATATAATATATATATAAAATTTTACTTATTTTTCTATTAGATTAAATTTTTGTTACATTTGCAAAAAATATAGTGTCAAAATATTTGACACTATATTTCTAATATACTAATTTATTTATTTTTATTTATTATTATTTTATTCTTTTTCATAACAAATATTATTCCTGCCATACATACTATACTTATACAAGTTAGTGATATTACTGCAATATCTCCAGTATTTGTTACTTCAAAAATTATTGTTTCTGGAGAATCATTATTTATTGTAAATACTAATCCTGTTAAATCTTCATCTAACTCATATCCTTCTGGAGCCTTTATCTCAGTAAATTTGTATGTTCCCATTGGAGCTTTTTCTATTATAAATTCTCCATCTTCATTTGTTGTTGCATTCTCTACTAAGTAAATTGGTTTACCTGTAAGTGCATTTACTTTTTGTTCTCCAGTTTCTTCATCAATTAATGCTATTGTAAATACGCATCCTTGTAGTGGTTCACTTGTTTCAGCATCTAATTTTCTAACAATTACTTCCCTAGTTTTTCTAATATTTTGAGCTTCTGTTTTTATAATGTTACCATCTTCATCAAATTCAATTTTAAATTCATGAGGAGTTGTATCTATATCATATATATCTGGAGCTTCAATCTCAGTGTATGTATATGTTTCTCCCTCTTTAAACCAATCAAGCTTCATTTCAAATAGTCCTCTTTCATCAGTAGTTGCTTGTACTATTTCATTACCTTCTTTATCTTCTATTTTAAATACACAATTTGGTACTAGTTCTCCTGTGAAAAGATCTCTTTTTGTTATAACTTTACCATATGGAATATCATCCCATAGTGCTCTACAAATTATTGCATTTGCATCTGTATTTTCTATTATTATATGAGTTGGATCTGGGTCCATATTATACTCAAGTGTTTTATCTTCATATATATATTTTGGAGATTTTATTTCTTTTAGCCAATACTCTCCAAGTGGTAACATATCAATTTGTCCAAATCCCACTTCATCTGTAGTCACTGTTACAATTTCATTATTATCTGTATATTTTAATGGTTTTGTACAAGCCTCATCTGTATATATTGCATATACAGCTTCTGATAATAAATAATCTTTGAAATTATAGTTATTTATCGAACTTTCACTTGATTGTTTTTCGCCAGTTAAAACAGCTTTAATTTCATCAATTTCAGTTCTCCTCATCCATTCAAGTATTGGTGAAGATAATTCATTTATTTCTTCTTTTGATAGAGTTCCCCCAACAATTGGCTCATCTTTTGCAGTTACTAGACATGATGTGCTTAGCTTAACAATTGTTAATTTTCCAACTGTTTTAGGTGTGTTTTCAATAGTTGGTCCATAAACTTTTAATACTTTATCTATTGTATTATTATGTTTTACTATAACTTCATAGTTTTGATCATCTATAGTATAAGGATAATCTACATATATTTCTTTAAAATAATATGTACCTTCTGGTAAATTTACATCTGAAGCTAATTGCATTTTATCTCCAACTTCTACTTCGCCTGACAATACATCAAGAAGTGTATCTTTCTTAATTACAGTTGTTGTTTGATTATAATTTTTAATGTCTTGATTTGTATATAAACCTATTACAACTTTAATTTTTTCATCATCTGTTTTATATTCTGTATTTAACATTTCTTTTTCAACAAAGATCTGTGTTGGTTGTTTTATATTTTGGAAATCTTTAGAAGTTGTTTGTATTGGCTGTGTTTCATCATTTACCACTTCAATATCTGGTATATTTGTATCTGTAATATATCCAGATGGAGTTTTAGTTTCTGTGACTTCATATACTCCACAATATAACGCATCCGAAATAGCATATCCATTTTCATCTGTTGTTATTTTATATTCTTTTCCAGCAGGTGCATTAACATGTTTTCCATCTGGTGACATTATATCTTCTTTAACTTTAAGAGTATATTCTACACCTTCTAAGCCTTTGAATTCATATTTTGGTTGTTCTAACTCATAGTATTCATCAAAGGCAGATTTTGTAGTTTGACTAACCCCTACTATCATTTCACCAGTTTTATTTACTTCCACTTTTCCTTTAAATTGTGTATCTTCCATTTCTACAGGGTAAATTACATCTTCATCTGGATTAAACACTTCTCCATCTTTAATTCCAATAGTAATCTTATTTAAATCTATAAGCTTACCGCCTTTTCCTTCGACTCCGTAATCTGATTCATTTTCAGGTAATTTCCATTTCTCATTTAAAACATATCCTTTTGGAGCCTCAGTTTCATATATTATATACTTACCTGGTTGAACATAGGTTGGAGTAATAAAATATCCTTGATCGTTTGTTTCAAACTCACTTATCATGTTTCCTGATGGAGTCTCCATTTGAGTTACAAATTCATTATTTTGACAATCCCAAATTTTAAACTTTGCTCCAGCGATTTCTACTGTTTCACCATTATCCGCATCAGTTTTTATTACTTTAATATATGGAGTTATTCCCATATCTGCAACAATAACAGTTTCTGTTCTATGATTATCTGTTAATTCAAGAGTATATTCTTGAATATAAAATTGAGTATGTAAATCTTGATCTTTTTCGCTGCCCTTTATTTCTTTAATATTATATACTCCATATGGAATTGTATATTCTTCATCTGGATATTTTCCTTTAAATTGTTCATCAATAAATTCAGCAGATCCATCTTCTTTAATTGTTGCATCATAGTATTGTGTTGGATCACTTACTAAATATAATCTAATAACTGCTCCTACAGCAATCTCTTTTTCAGATGAATCACCTGATGTATCCATCTTAATAACTCTTGCTCTATTATATTTTTTTTGTTCTTGAGATAAACATTCTGACTCATTTGCTTTATCTACACTTTGTCCTTGATATTCTATACTAACATCAATTTTTTCGCTATTTAATAAATATCCTTCAGATGGATTATACTCTACCCAATAATAATTACCTATTGGAAGATTTTCTACCCATTCAGAATATCCATTTTCACCAGTCGTTACTTCTTTTACTAACTGATCTGTAGTATATCTTAATGTACTTCCTTGACTTATGTTTTCTGCAGCATATAATCTATATCTTGCACCTGAAAGCTTAGCATCGCCTTTTGGATTTTCTTCTTCTTTACTATCAACTTTATGTATTCTTGTTCTTCCAGTTTGATAATAGTTTGTAACTGAATATGTAACAGTTTCTCCAGCAACAACGTTTATTTTTACAGGTGTTGAGTTAATTACTAATCCATCTGTTACATTTATTTCTGTTACTGTATACTCTCCTGCAGATAATCCCTCGATTTGAATAAAACCATTATCGTCTGTTATATAATCTTGATCTATATTTGTCCCACTAACATGAAATGTTATTCCAGCTAGCGCTTTTCCATATTCATCTGTTTTATCTATTTTTATATTTCCAGCAGATTTAACTAAACGATATACATATATATCTCCTTCTTTGTTACTTTGACTACTTTTTAAATCTGAAATACCTATTTGACTTCCTGCTCCCAAACTTTTTACTAGCCCATTATAAATATATGCAAAAGCAACATGCCCAGATTTTCCATCTTGTTCAGGTGTAACTAAAAGATCACCATTTTGTATTCCTAAAGAATTTAGATAGTCGTTATCTGTTTGTTTACTAAATGGTATTTCTCCTATGTATTCTGCCTCTCCTCTTGATACCATTCCTTCTGCTTGTGTTTTAAATCCACTTGGTCCCCAAGCGGCAGTGTAAATGTATCCTGGTTGATTCCAACCACTTTCAGTATAACAATAATTCCAATTAGAATTTCTACTAACAAGTGGAAGTCCGACTTTTAGATGCATAAGAGTACGAGTAACAAATCCTGTACAAGTTCCTACATTGCTATATGTAAAGCCTAAACCTGCTAAATATAATCCTGTATTTACTATATCATCACCTGTTACCTGATCACCTCTATGATCGTTAAGATCGCTTTCTTTTACTGAAGGTAAAGGATAATAAATTGCATAAACGGTTTTATTAACCAGTGATATTGGTAAAGAAAGTAATAATATAAACATTGTGATTATTATTATTATTTTACTTTTTGTCTTCATATATATTTTCCCTCCTGTAAATATCTACATTTACAATATATCACTTTTTTCTACTTTTTAAAACGTTACTTATTATTTTATAGCTTAGTATATTGTACATATATAATTATCATTACTTTGTTGTTACATTTATGTTAAATGTACTGATATTTTTTTATATGTATATATAGTAATTTTTCAATAAAAAAAGATACTACTTAATTGTAGTATCTTTAATTTCATTATATATTTGATGGTATTTTGGCCTCTTCTCTAATTTTAGATATAAATTCGTCTTGTGACATAGAAATTAGCTCTTTAGAATCTCTAGAACGTACACTTACTTTTCCTTCTCCAACTTCATTATCTCCTACTACTAGCATATATGGAGTTTTTTGAAGCTGTGCTTCTCTAATCTTATATCCCATTTTTTCTTCTCTTGAATCAACTTCTACTCTAATTCCTAGTCTTTCTAGTTTTTCTGCAAGTTTATCTGCATACTCAATATGTCTATCTGCAATTGTTAACACCTTTACTTGAACTGGAGATAGCCAAACTGGAAAAGCTCCTTTTGTCTCTTCAATTAAGAAACACATAAATCTATCCATTGTTCCAAGTATAGCTCTATGTATTACAACAGGTCTATGCTTTTCACCATCTTCACCAACATATTCTAATTCAAATCTTTGTGGTAATAAGAAATCTAATTGGCAAGTAGAAACAGTTACGTCATGACCTACAGCAGATTTTAATTGTACATCAAGTTTTGGTCCATAGAATGCAGCTTCACCTTCAGCTTCATAAAAGTCTACGCCTAGTTCAATTAAGATTTCTCTTAATTGTGATTCTGCACTTTCCCACATTTCATCATCATCAAAATATTTTTCTTTATCATTTTTATCTCTTAAAGACAATCTAAATTTATAATCCTTAAATCCAAAGTCTTTATATACAGACAATATTAGTTCAACAACTTTTCCAAATTCTTCTTTTATTTGGTCTGGTCTTACAAATAAATGTGCATCATTTTGACACATTTCTCTTACTCTTTCAAGACCACATACAGCACCACTTGCCTCATATCTAAAGTCATGTGCAAGTTCACCAATTCTGATTGGTAAATCTCTATAAGAACGTAATTTATTTTTATATATTAACATATGATGAGGACAATTCATTGGGCGAAGTACCATTGATTCCTGTCCCATTTCCATTACAGGAAACATATCATCTTTATAATGATCCCAGTGTCCACTTGTTTTATATAATGCTACATTTGCAAGAGAAGGTGTATAAACATGTTTGTATCCCATTGATACTTCTTTATCTACAATATATCTTTCAAGTTGTCTTCTTATAGTTGCACCATTTGGAAGATACATTGGAAGCCCAGAACCAACAAGTTCATGAGTCATAAATAATTCTAAGTCTTTTCCTATTTTTCTATGATCTCTTTGTTTTGCCTCTTCCAATTCTTGTAAATATTTTTCTAGTCCTTCTTTTGAATCAAAAGCTGTTGCATATATTCTTTGAAGCATTTTATTTTTTTCGTCGCCTCTCCAATATGCTCCTGTAATATTCATTAGTTTAAACACTTTAACTGATTTTGTATATAGCATATGAGGGCCAGTACACAAATCTACAAACTCTCCTTGTTTAAAGAAAGATATTTCTTCATCTTCTGGCAAGTCTTCTATTAATTCTACTTTATATGGCTCATTTTTTTCTTCCATCAATTTTATTGCTTCATCTCTAGGTAATATAAATGCTTCAACTTTTAAATTTTCTTTTATTATCTTTTTCATCTCAGCTTCTATTTTTTCCAAATCTGCATCAACTAACTTTGGCTCAACATCTATGTCATAATAGAAACCATTTTCTATAAAAGGTCCAATTGCAAGCTTAGCTTGTGGATATAATCTCTTTATAGCTTGTGCCATTATATGTGAAGCTGTATGTCTTAAAACATTTAAATCCATGTCTGCTTCGTATACTTCATTATTTTTATTTACATATTTACTCATTAAAATCACTCCTATTAAATTATATTTTTTATTATACTATATTTTTAATTATTTAATACATCTCGTGACTTTTTCAAAAATATTTAACATAGAACCATTTCCTCCTTCTTTTTACTTTCTCAATAAAATGTACCCCTACAGGCACTTTTTATTGCCTATAGGGGTACAAATTTATCTATTGCACGGTTCCACCCTAATATTTTACTTAATTAAATGATTTTACGAAATCAACGGTAGTTTCCTACTAACTCCGGGGTAGTCTTCAGTAATATCTTATTAAAATTGGCTTCCAGCCCACGACCAATTCTCTCTTGTAACAGTGTTAAAACTTACTCGTCCCATCAACGTTATGATATAATTATACTATTTTTATGCTAAAAAGTCAATTATTTATAGTTTAAATTAAATTATTTTCCTTTCATTGTTTCACATAATACTTTTACATATTTATCTTTTTTATATTCAAAAATATTGTATGTTACGTTAAATTCAGTCACTTCTCTTGTAACAATTTCAGAAATTCCATCACCATTAAAATCCGCTAAGAACTCAACAGAATATAGTGGAAAATCATAACTATTTTCTAAATCTTTAGTATAGCTATATTGAAGTATATTAGCTTTGTTGTCATCTAAATTTAAAACTATAATAGCACTATATATTCCTCCAAATGTACCTTTATTAGCACTTGTTACTGAAATTATTCTTATTGGAGTATTTATATCAACATATCCTAAATATACATTCTTTATATTAATACTACTATTATATAATCTATATATTCCCAATGCTTTTTTTACATATTCATAATCTTTTTCTTCTGCATCAACTTTCCTAAATTGTGAAGATAAAGAATACGTATCTACTGGAGTAGAAAAATATTCATCTATGTAGTTTGGATAGCTTGTATTTACAAATACACTATCACCATATGTATATGTTTCTTTAATCTTATATTGACCAGCCCTTGAATCTTTAGTATATACATATGTATCTAAATCCGATTTTTTAGTACTTTTTAAGTAATATTTACTAGCACTAACCCATGTATTATTGTATAATGCTCCGACAACTAAATTATCTATTACAATTGGTTGTGAATTTGCTGCAACATCATCTGGCACATTCATTGCTTCATTAGTATCTATAGAAATATCAAATTTATCTTTCAAGCAAAATGCAAAAAGTAAAATCAATCCAATAAGTAAGAGTGTTATAAATAGCATGATTAAAAATATGAATAATCTTTTAAATTTTAACTTACTCTTTGAGTATGTTTTCATTTTAATACACCCACTTTCCCGCATCAAATGAAAAGACACAACCACAAAATTTCTGCATATAAAGACCATATTCTCTTGCTTTTTTTTGTCCCTCATAATATGTATGCCTGTAATCTGAATAAACATATTCTACATTATATTTTTTAGATAACATCTGTGCAACATTATTTATTGCATCATGATTTTGAAAAGGACTTCTTGTAAGTGTTGTAGATACAATATCATATCCATTTTCACTTGCATATTTAAATACGTTTTCAAGTCTTCTATAATAACAATATTTGCATCTTATATCCCACTTTTTCCCTTCTCCCACATTTTCTACAACATCTTTAATAAACCCATTCATGTCGTATTCGTCAGAAATGACTCTCTTCACATCTTTCATATCACAAAATTTTATAAATGAGTCTTTTCTTCTTTCATATTCTGCCTTTGGATGAATATTGGGATTATACCAATATGCTGTTAAATCTACTTTCTCTCTTTTTGAGTCAATTAACATTCCATTTTCTTCAATATCTTCTTGTATGGTTATAAAACATGGTGCACAACACACATGCATCAATACCTTTTTCATTCTAATTCCTCACTATTTTTTATTTTTTAAAGGATATTCCTTTCCTAAGTGTTCATACGCAAGAGGAGTAGCTAATCTTCCTCTTGGCCCTCTTGTTAAAAAGCCAATCTGCATTAAATATGGCTCATAAACATCTTCAATAGTATCTTTATCCTCACCTATACATGCAGCTAATGTATCTAAGCCTACAGGCCCACCATTAAACTTTTCTATCACAGCATCAAGCATTATTCTATCTGTATTATCCAAGCCAATTTCATCTATTTCAAGTCTATCTAAAGCGCGTTTGGCTATATCATAATCAATATACTCTTTATTTTCTACTTGTGCAAAATCTCTTACTCTTTTTAATAATCTATTTGCTATTCTTGGAGTTCCTCTACATCTTGAACCAATTTCTAGAGAAGCTTCTTCATCTATTTTCACACCTAATATACCTGCACTTCTTGTAATAATTTTTGCTAATTCTTTTTCAGTATATAACTCAAGTCTATGTATAATTCCAAATCTGTCACGAAGTGGTGATGATAGAGAACCTGCTTTTGTTGTAGCACCAACAAGAGTAAATTTAGGCAAATCGAGTCTAATGGATTTAGCTGCTGGTCCCTTACCTATTACTATATCTAAACTAAAATCTTCTAAAGCTGGATAAAGTATTTCTTCTACAGACTTATTTAGTCTATGAATTTCATCTATAAATAATATGTCATCTTCTTGTAGATTAGTAAGAATTGCTGCTAAATCTCCAGCTTTTTCTATAGCTGGTCCAGATGTAATTTTTATGTTGCTTTCCATCTCATTTGCAATAATAGTTGCAAGTGTAGTTTTTCCTAGTCCTGGTGGTCCATAAAGTAATACATGGTCTAAAGCTTCTCCTCTTGCTTTAGCTGCTTCAATGTATACTTTTAAATTTTCTTTTACTTTATCTTGTCCTATATATTCAGAAAATTTTTTTGGTCTAAGACTTAGTTCATTTTCTCTCTCTTCAAATTCTTCATCTTCATATGTTAATTCTGGTGATATAACTCTATCTTCTATCATTTCTTACACCTCTAATATGTTTATTATACCAAACATAAGTTTTTAAGTCAAACTATAATGGATATATTATTTTCTTTTTCATATACATATATCGAGGGAAAAAAATGAAAAAAATAAAACCTAAGAAAATATTAATCATTATATTTATACTAATTTTATTAAATTTATCACTTATATATATTAAAGGAAATACCTTAGAATATTCTGAAAGAGAAAAGTACTTAATTTCTTTATATAAAGAAAAAAAATTACTTGTACTTACTTTCGATGATGGTCCTAGCAAATATACAAATAAACTTTTAGATGTATTAAAAGAAAATAATGTACATGCAACTTTTTTTATATTAGGAGAACAGGCAGAAAAATATTCTGACTCTTTAAAAAAAGAATATGAGAATGGAAACTTAATTTGTATTCATAGCTATACACATAAATTTTTTACAAAAATACCTAATAAAGATGTAGTTGAACAGATTGATAAAACTCGAAGTGTAATTCAAAAATTAACAGAATATACGCCCAAATATATACGAGTACCTTATGGAATAATAAATGATAATGTTGAAAACATCTTAAAAGAAGAAAAATTAGAAAATGTTTTGTGGACTGTAGATTCTCTTGACTGGAAATATAAAGATAAAAATGCAACAGTAGAGCATATAAAAAAGACAACTTCTGGCAATGATATAATACTAATGCATGACATACTACAAAGCAGCATTGATGCCGCACAAGAAATTATTATATATTATAAAAATTTAGGGTATGAATTTGTTACAATAGAAGAATTTACTAATATAAAAAATATAATAAAAGATGAAAATTAATATAGTTTGATTTTTATAATAAATAATATATAATATTATTGGTGATTAAATTTGAAAAAATTTTTAAAAAAGCTATTTTGTTTTATCTTAATTATAACATTTGCTTTGATAGTTTCTTTTTTCTTAAAAGATGAATTAAATAAAAAAGATTTATCTTTAGATGAAAATGTGAATAATGCTATTATCAATTCTAAAGATATTCAACTTGAAGAAGCATATGTTATCAAAGTAGTAGATGGAGATACAATATGGGTTAAATTAGGCAATACAGAAGAAAAAGTAAGACTTATTGGGATTGATTGCCCTGAATATACTAAACAAATAGAGCCATATGGAAAAGAAGCCACAGAATATACTACCGAAAAACTTTTGAATAAAATGGTATTTTTACAAAAAGATGTGTCAAATACAGATCAATACGATAGACTCCTAAGATATGTATGGACAGAAAAAATTTATGAAGTAAATGATGAAAATATTTCTAAATACTTATTTAACTATTCTCTTTGCAATGAAGGACTTGCAGAAAGCAAATATTATAAACCAGATATATTATTTCAGAATTATTTAGATGCTGCTCAAAAATATGCAAAAGATAATAAAAAAGGAATGTGGAATAATTAATTATTCCACTATTCCACATTCTTATTATTTATACAAGTCTTTGAATTAGTTTACCTTTTCCGTCATTAAATTCAAACTCAGCATAGGAGCCATTTATAATATACATTTGTGGTGGAATGTGCCCAATATCCACATTATATATTATTGGAACGTTAAATTTTTTTAAAGCTCTTTCTACAGCACTTTTAAAGCTGAATGAATCATTATCATTTCTTTGAACAAATGATCTACCAATTAGAAAGCCATTTACATTTTTAAAATATCCCATTTGATCCATATACCAAAGTCTCCTATAAAATTCACAAGGAGATAATTCGCAGTTATCAAAATACCAAATTACGCCTTCCTCATCAAATTGTGATACAAAATTTTTTATATTATCCATTTTAGTACCAGCGATTAAATTAAAAGTATCAATACAACCACCTATTATTCTTCCTTTGAAAGTAACATTTCCTTGTTCACATTCATATATATTATCTTCCGTTAGATTATATCCTTTTGTATTTCCATATTCAAATTCTTCTTTTTGATATTTATCAAAACTTTCTTGTGTAAATTCCTTTTCATTACTAAAAATAAATTCTAATGAATTTTGTATAGATTTAAATCTCGGTTTCATAGCATATTCACTTACATTTTCCATGTTAATTGTTGCTATATTGAAATTTGTAGTAATATATAGATTTAAAAGAGAGGGATCTGAAAAGCCTTGAAACCACTTGGGATTATTCTTTATTATATCTTTATGTTCATCTAAGTATGGTAACATTTCCATTAAAAATTCTCCACCACGTGCTGCAATAATATACTTTACATCTGGATTTTTATATAGTTCTAATAACTCTTCTGCTCGTTCTTTTCCCTCTGAGCTTACTATTCCATCACTTCTAACATTTTTTGTTTCTATAACTTTTAGTTCTAACTCTTTTAAATTATCTATAGCTAAATCTATCTTTTCAACATTTGCAGACATAGATACTGCTGTAATTGCTATAGTATCATTAGGCTTTATTTTTTCTGGATAAATTATTACTCCCATATATTATTCCTCCATTTCATACATTAAAATAGATAATAAACTTAATGCTGCAGTCTCTGCTCTTAATATTCTTTTTCCAAGACTTACACATGAAACATTTTCTATTTTTTCTAATTCATTTGCTTCTTTTGGAGTAAATCCACCTTCTGCACCAATTATTATTCCAATATTGCTATATTTATTTTCTTTTGTAACATTTATCTCTCTTTTTAAAGAGTCTTCAGATGCCTCATAAGCAAAGAATACTTTTTCTTCATTTTCAATTGTATTTTTTAGTTCTTGAAAGTTTTCAAATTCTTCTACTTCAACAATGTCCATTCTTCCACATTGTTTGCAAGCCTCATCTGCAATTTTTTGTAGTTTTTGTCTACGTTTTATTCTGTCTTTGTCCTCTAACTTTACAATAACATTACTTGAAAAAAAAGGTACAATTTTCTTTACACCAATTTCAACAGCTTTTTGAACTACAAAATCCATCTTATCTGATTTTAAAAAAGCCATATAAAGTGTAATATTAACTTTAGGTATACCTTTAAGTGGTGCTTCTTTAATATATTTTAAAGTAATTTCATCCTTTTTCATTTTAGTAATTTCATATATTTCATTATTAATAGTAATATTATCTCCAATATCATGTCTTAAAACCTGAATATGTTTTACCTCATTACCTTTAATAGTATATTCATCGCTTTCAGGCAAATATCTAATATCTTCTTTATTTACAATAAATCTTCTAGCCAATTTTCTTCCTCCACTAATTCATATATTAAATTATATAATTTCATTACTTGATTGTCAAATAATAAAGGACTAATATCTTAACTATTAGTCCTTTATTTTCTATTATTTACTATACTATTTGTTTTTTGTTTTTAATTGCAACAATTACTATTCCCACTACACATACTAAGCTTATGAAAGCTATTGTTACTACTGGTATGTCTCCTGTATTTGTTACTTCAAAGATTATTGTTTCTGGAGAATCATTGTTTATTGTAAATACTAATCCAGTTAAGTCTTCGTCTAACTCGTATCCTTCTGGAGCTTTTATTTCTGTAAATTTGTATGTTCCCATTGGTGCTTTTTCTATTACAAATTCTCCATTTTCATTTGTTGTTGCATTTTCTACTAGATATACTGGTTCTCCAGTTAATGCATCATATATTTGTTCTCCTGTTTTTTCGTTTATTAAAGCTATTGTAAATACACAACCTTCTAGTGGATCACCTGTTTCTGAATCCACTTTTCTTACTATTACTTCTCTTGTCTTTCTAGTATTAGTTATTTCAATTGGAGTGAAATTTCCTTTTTCATCAAACTCAACTTTAAATACATGTGGTTCTGTATTTAATTCATATATATCCGGTGCCTCTATTTCAGTATATGTATATGTATCTCCTTGTTTGAACCAATCTAAATATAACTCATATTTTCCATGTTCATCTGTTGTGGCCTGAACTATTTCATTTCCATCTTTGTCTTTGATTACAAAAGTACAATTTGGAACCAGTTCACTTGTAAATATATCTCTTTTTGTAAATTTTGAAATTGGCACAGTATCTACATATATTGTATATAATAATTGATCTTTATTATCTAGAGTTAAAATTACTTGTTTTGGATTTTCATCAATATCTGCTGTAACCTCTTTTGTTCCAACCATAATTACTGGTGCTTTTATCTCTTTTAGCCAATATTCTCCAAGAGGTAACTCCTCAATACTTCCAAAACCTTTTTTATTTGTTTCAATAGTAACTATTTTACCATCTTCATACTTAAGTGCTTCTTTACAATCTTCATCTTTATATATTTCATATACAGCTCCAGATTTCAAAGATGTATGACTTAAAATATACATATATCTATCATCTTCGTCTTCAATTTCAATATCTGAAGTAAGAACTTCTTTAATTTTACTTGGTTCTTGAACTTTTAACCATTGTAACATAGCAGATCTATTTTGATCTATTTGTTCATCTGTTAATCTGCCACCAACTAATGGTTGGTTTTCCTTTAATACTAAATCTGTTGCACTTAGCTTAATAATTCCAAATTCAGCAACACTATCTATAATATTAGTAATACTTATACCATCAATGTATAATGTTTCATCATTTGTATTTTTATGTGATACAACAACTTCTGTTTTATCTTGAGAAATTGAATATGGATAATCTACATCTAATTCTTTAAAATAGTATTTTCCTGCTGGAAGATTTACATTTGATTTTAAATTTAAAGTTTTTCCAGCTTCAACTTCTCCATATACTACATCTACTAATGTATCCTTTCTCATTACAGTATATTTACCATCATAAGTTTTAAATTCTTGATCTGTATATAATCCTAATACAACATTAATTTTATCATATTTAAATTTTGTAGTTTCAAGAATTTTCTCAACATTTATTTCTGTTTTTTGTTTTGGATTGAACATTTTTTTATTTGAAACTTCTATTCTCTTTGTCTGATCATTATTTTCCAATGTTATATCTGGAATATTTTTGTCTGTTACATAACCTAATGGTGTTTTTGTTTCTGTTATCTCATATGTTCCTAAATATAAATCTTGAGATATTGCATATCCATTTTCATCTGTTTCTATAATATATTGTTTTCCTTTAGCAACATATGTTTGAGTTCCATCTGGAGATTTTATATCTTCTTTTGCTGTTATAGTATATTGAACTCCTTTTAAGCCTTTTTCCTCGTAACGAGGCTCTGTTATCACATACTCTTCTCCATTATTTGCCTCTTTAACTTTTTCAGTATATCCAACAAGCATTTCACCAGTTTTTTCAACTTCTATTTTTCCCATTAAAGGTTCTTCTTTAACCTTCATAGTATAAATTAACTTTTCATCATCTGTTTCTTCTACTTCTAACAACTTAGTTAGATTTAGTTCTATTCCACCTTTTGTTACATCTCCTAAATCTTTTTCGTTTTCAGGAATTGTATATTTAGGATCTAAATAATATCCTTTAGGTGCTTCAACTTCATATAATACATAATTTCCACCATATAATGTTTGTGGTGTAATAAAATATCCATCTTCATTTGTAACCAAAGTATCAGTTTCACCACTTGGTGATAAAACAAATTTTACAAACTCTTTTTTATCTGTATCATATATTTTAAATTTTGCTCCAGCAAGCTTAATTTCAGAATTTGTTTTAGCATCAATTTTTACAACTTTTACAAAAGTTGTGAAATTCTTATCTTGAATTATTGTTTTATATATTTTTATTTCATTTGATGTTGTAAGTTCAATTGTTTTCTCGTCAATTTCTAAATGAACATCTGATGCAGCATCATCTTCAGATAAAGTATATATTCCATATGGGATATTACTAAATTCAGCAAATCCTGTTTTATTTATTGCAACTGAATATGTTTCATTATGATTGCTTTGTAAAGTTAATCTTAATACAGCGCCATATGCTGGAGAATTTTCTGTATTATCTCCATTTTGTCTTGATTTAATCATTCTAAGTGAAGTAAGAACAATATCGTTACTTGCTTCAAATGTATAAACTAAGTCTCCATCAACATCTAAAGCTGCTTTAGTAGGATCAATTACATATTTGTTTGTATTAGGTTTTGTAGAAGCATTATTTTTAGTTTCTATAGCATAATATGTTTTATATGGTAAATACTTAGTCTTCGGTGAATTACCATTTTCATCTACAACAATTTTAGCAACTTCTTTTGTACATTCTTCATCTTCATAAATTGTAAATTCACAATCTTTTGTTGTTGCATCACCATAGCATCCATTTACAGAATTTAACACTTTATGCACTTTAATTTTTAAAGCTTGTGTGTATACAGAAATATAATTTTCTTCTCTAATTATTCCTTCTTTTGGTACAGCAATTGGCTGATGATCTGTATCTGATGCTTTAGCTGTAATTATTGCGTCTTTTGCGTCGCTAATTGTTTTTACAACTTTAAATGTATTAGGTGATTCTTTTGAACCAACTACGCTTTTAGTCCATATAGTAACTGAACCATCTGAGTTTTGCTCAAAATGTAATGAAGAATCTTGTCCTTCATAACTAATATTTACTTTTGAAGCTTGATTCATTGCATAAGTATCTTTTACATTAGTTTCAAATCTTTGATTTGCTTCATTCCATCCTAATTCTATTTTTTTATTTAAAGATTCATTTGAAGAACTACTTGAATAAGACGGCATTTTCATTGCTTTTACAATATTGGATTTATAACTATAATATATTTGTGGTACTCCATCAGTTTTTATATTATTATTTCCAGACCAACTGTTTTCAAAGAAATAGTCTTCAATTATTTTACTTTTTGCATCATCTTCTATATAGCCATTAGCTGCTACCCAGCATAAAAATTGAGTGGCCATTGCGTTTGGTTGACTATCTTTTACAGTTTCACTTCCATAGTAATGAATACCATCAACTACTGAAGTTCTACTTGAGCCAACAGCATTGTTTATTTCTGCTGCTGAAACAATTGGATAGTTATATCCATATGTCAATACATATTTAACTGCTCTAATATTTTCATCTGTTAGACGATCACCATTTCTATTTTTCTTAAGTTGGTGATAATCATATTCTTTCATTTTAGTTGAAGTTATTGAATTATCTACTTCATATTCCCCAAAAGGAACACCCCAACCTACACAATATCCAGCTGTATATGCAATAGCATATCTTTTATTCAAGCTACTAGCATTACTCGATAAGGCTAATACAAACATAGCCTCTGGCTTATCTGTTTGCTTTACATCAAAAGGGAATGGATTTGAAGGCACACTTGTTGGCATTCCTTCATTCCAATTTCTTTTATATCCATAACTTCCATCATTCCAACTATATCTAAATGCAAAATCTATTCCATAAATAGCAGAATATTCATATCCATTCATATTTGCATAACTTGAAATTCCAGATTTAATTTCATCTTCAATTTCTGCTAATGAAGGAAATTGAAGTTCAGGATCTGGCCCATATCCTTCTGCATATACATTGGAAGAAACAACTGCTAATAATATTGTAAGTATAATATTAAAAAATAATACCTTTTTCTTCATATATAAATCATCCTTTCTAACAAGAAACTATTATTCATAAATTCTCCCAATGCTATTTTATAATAAACAAACATATAATGTACACTATTTTAGTATTTTTTTATATGGTTTATATTTTTTATTACAGAAAAATTTGAACTTTATTACATTATTATTACGTGTAAAAAAGACAAACTAAAACTAGTTTGTCTTTTTTGTAATTTATCTTGCAACTTTAAGTAAAATTGATACTACTTTTGATGAATTATTAGGCTTAGAATAATCATCATTTCTAAATTTAAGTTGCATTGTAACTCCTTCGATTTGGTAAATATTAGTAAGTGTTGAATCGTCTTCAGAAGTATATTGCTTTGCTGGACTTCCTAGTAATTCATTAACTTTTTCATATGTTGTTCCAATCTCGATTCCTTTATATATTTTAATGTTTCCACCTCTATTTACATCAGTAGAAATAGCTGTTATATATCCTTCTCCTATATCGTCAACACTTGCTTTAGCATTATATACATAAGCGCTATATTTTGGTTGTTGTAATTCATAAAGTGATACTATTGTAAAATAATTTGGTTGAATTTTTTGTTTAGCATATTTAGTATCAACAGTTAGTCCTTCAAATTTAGTTTGCTTAATTGGAAGAGTATATTCTTTATCATTGATTATAACTGTGTTCAATTCACTTTTTTGAACATCATCAATTTTAGATATAAATTCAAAGCTATTAAACACCTTATCTTCTTCTGTTGTTTTGTATCTATCTGGCTCTGCTTTATATGTTAATGAATATACATAATTGTCCTGAATTGTAAGTATTCTTGTAGCTTTCTTTCCATTCTCAGTATAAGTTAATCTAACCGCAAGTTGATTAGCAAATAAAGCATAAGATGTTTCTATATTTGATACTTTTTCTGGAACTATAGTCTTTTGAACCATTTCTCCATCTTCTTCTACCTCAACTATTTTTGTTTCAGCTTTAATTAATTCTTGAGTTAGAGCTTCTTTTTGCTTACTTATATGATCTATATCTGTTTGTGATACATCAATTTTTCCAACTCTTAATACAACTGCTGTTCCTGTTGCTTCATCATTCATAGTTGATACATATGTACCATCTTCTGTTTCCTCATCTATAGGTGTTTGCATTGATTCTAAATATCCAAATCTTATTCCTAATTCATCGTTTCTATATTCTTTAAGCCCTGCAGCAAGAGGAGTCATTTGCTCTCCAGTTAAATCCTCATCTGCAACAAATCCTTCACCTTCAACATAATCTTCATAAAGCTCTACTTCAACAGGAGCTTTATTATTTCTTTGTATAAGCCAAATTGTTAAGAATGTACCTACAGCTATTAATATTAATACCACAACAACTATAAGTACAATTGCTATCTTTGAAATTCCACTTTTTCCTTTCATATATCTTCCTCCATAATCTTTATATTTTATAGTATATCATAAAGATAAAAAAAGCAAAATATTTTTATATATTTATTTATTTTTTTGTTCAAAATATTTCACTAATTTTTCAACAGCTCTTTTTCTAGCACTATATTTTTCTTTTTCTTCATAACTCATTTGTGCTAAAGTCTTTTTTTCTTCTGAAATATAAAATATTGGATCAAAACCAAACCCATTGTCTCCAATTTGTTTTTTAGGTATTAGCCCTTCTACTTGGCCAACAAAAGTTTTTAAGCTACCATCTAGTTCTATTAAAGCAATTGCTGTTTGCCAGATTACTTTTCTATTATTATTATCTCCAACTTTATTAATATAAAACTCATTTCTTTCAAAATCTGTCACTTCTTTATTTAATTCTTCACAAGGTGCTCTTTTACTTTTTACTCCTGGATATCCTTCTAAACATTCTATACAAATTCCTGAATCTTCTGCAATAATATACATTTTTTCTTTTATAACATCTTTAATTGAATTTGCTTTTATTATTGCATTATCTATAAAAGTATTTCCATTTTCTTCTACATTTAAATCATCTATTCCTACCTCTTTTTGAGACAAAACAATGTAATCTTTTAACATTTCCTTTAATTCTTTTATTTTTCCATTATTATTAGTTGCCATTACTATTTTCTCCATACTAAACCTCCTCTTTTAAATTACAAAAGGTAAGATTTTATTATCTTACCCTTTATATTCTTCAAATCGTGTTTTTTGACCTGTAATATTATCCGCTCTAGAACTAATGTCATTTTCATCTGCAAACATTTCAAGTGGTCTAATCCATACTTTATTTTGTTCCAAATGCTTGTAAACAACCATTTCTTCCATTGTTTCAGTATTAGTTCCAATCGCAATAACTTCAACAATATGTCCTTTAAAATGTCTATACTTTTTTCCAACTTCTACAGTCATATTTTATTCCTCCTCTAAAAATCTTGCCATTTGTACACCAGAGCAGGAAGCCATCATTAATCCTCTTGTCATGCCTCCACCATCTCCAATAGAGTATAATCCCTCAATACTTGTTTCAAATTTATTACTTATTTTTACTTTATTACTGTAGAACTTAATCTCTGGTCCATATAATAAGTTATCTGGAGCAGCAAATCCTTCTACTACTTTATCTACTGATTGAATAAAGTCCAAAATATTAGTAACTGTTCTATATCCTAAAGCAAAAGTTAAATCTCCAGGTTGAGCATCTTTAAGAGTTGGTACTACTGAATTATTTTCAAGTTCTTCTGGCCATGTTCTCTTTCCTCTGTAAATATCTCCTAATCTTTGTACAACTATTTTTCCTGCACCAATTTCATTTAAATTCTTAGCAATGTTTCTACCATATTCAATTGGCTTATTAAAAGGATAGTTAAAATTATGCGATACAAGTATTGCTAGATTAGTGTTATTACTTTTCTTTTCTTTATATGAATGACCATTTACAAGTGTTATATTATGATCATATACTTCAGTTGATACAAAGCCACTTGGATTTTGACAAAAAGTTCTAACCTTATCTTTATATCTTCCTACACGACCTATAAATTTTCCTTCATACATATACTTGTTTATTTTTTCCATAATTTTATCTGGTAATTCATATCTAATACCTATGTCTACTGTTCCACTTTCAGTTTTTATATCATGCTTTTCACACATATCTACAAGCCAATTTGCACCTTTTCTTCCAACTGCAAGTATTACTTTGTCTGAATATATCTCTTCACATTCTTCCTTTGATTCAACATAATCTTTAGATTTTTGTACTTTTACTCCTCTTATCTTGTTATCTTCAACAATTAAATCTTTAACAGCAGTTTCAAACATAATATTAATTCCATTTTTTAGTAAGTATTCTTGAATTTTAAAATATAGTTCATGACTTTTTTCTGTTCCAAGATGTCTAATTGGAATGTCTATTAATGTAATATTTTCTTTCTTTGCCTTAGCACAAATTTTTTTAACTTCCTCTTTAAACTCAGTTCCTTCTAAATGAGTATCAGCACCAAACTTAAGATATATATTATCTGTATAGTCTATTAGTTTTTTTGTTTCATCTACTCCAATATACTCATGAAGAATACCACCAACATGAAGTTCATCGTCATCCTTGTTGTATAATGATAATTTACCATCTGAAAAAGCACCCGCACCAGAAAAGCCACAAGTAATGTTACACATTGGTTTGCAATGGACACATTTACCAGTCTTTTCAATTGGACATTTTCTTTTGTCAACACTTTTTCCTTCTTCAATAATAAGTACTTTCTTTTTACTATTTAAAGCTAGCATTTCATACGCTAAAAAAACAGCACTTGGTCCAGCACCTACTACAATCACGTCATAATAATTATTCATAACTATCATACCTCCTATTCCATGGTTACTATACCACAGATTTAATTAAAAAGCAAGAAAAAATATACTCAAGGTAAATTCCTCAAGTATATTAATCTTTTATTCTTTCATTTGAAAGGATTAACTTAGAAATCTCATTATTATATCTAGAAAATACTATACCTAAATATATACTATTGTCTGTATCAACATATCTAGTAATTTTCCAATAATTATTTTCTTCAGGTTTATATATTTCTGTCTTATAATTATCTCCTAAATTATCCCAAATGCTATTAACTTTTGATATTTTTTTAGATAGTTCTTTGCCTATATCTAATTCAACTTTTTTAAAATCTGCTATAATATATGTAATATTTCCTTTAGAATCTGTTTTTATACTAAGTTCTTTAAAATTATAATTACATTTATTTATAGTTTCTTCTACAGAAGTATATTTAGAGAAATCTACTTCATTAATATTCATACCTAGTTTTATTCCATCTATACTAATTGCAGCCAAATCTGTTTTTTTAACAGAATAATCACTATCATAGAAATAATACTTAGTTCCAAACACAGCTACTGTAAATACAACAGCAAGTATTACTATATAAATAATTGCCTTTGAAAAGAAATTGATTTTTTTCTTTTTCATCATTTATCCCTTTCTTTCGTACAGATAAATTATATATCATGAGTTTCTATTTAGCAATATTTTTTTACTAAATGTTACACAAATTTCTAATATGATCCTATTACTCTAAATTCTTCACAAAAAGATTCAATTTTTCTAAAAGCTACTTCTATATTTTCATCTTTTTCATCTCCTTGAATATCCACGAAAAACATATATTCTCCTAATTTAGTTTTAGCCGGTCTAGACTCAATTTTAGTTAAGTTTATTTCTGACATTGAGAAAAGTCCAAGTATTTTATACAATGCACCAGGCTCGTCTTTAGTTGAAAAAATTACTGAAGTTTTATTTGTTTTTCTAGTATTTTTTACTTTAGATAATACGATAAACTTAGTTTGATTTTTCTCTATATCTTGAATTTTATCTGATATTACTTCTAAATCATATAAATCTTTACAAGTATAATTGCAAATACATGCAGTATCACTCTCTTTTGATGCAAGACTTGCTGCATAAGAAGTACTTGATACAGGGACCTTTTCTACATTATAATAGTTTTCGTTTAAAAAAGTCTTGCATTGTGCTAAGGCTTGTGGATGAGAATAAATCTTTGCTACTTTGGTATCTTTAGTTTTAGCCATCAAAATATGATTAATGTCTAGAATAATTTCATCAATAATAAATATGTCTTTATATTCAAGAATTGAATCCATAGTATCTAAAACACTTCCATATATAGCATTTTCAAGTGGCACAATACACTCTTGTATTTCATTATTTTCTAATGCTTCTACTACTTTTAAAATTGTATCATATTGAATTAACTCATCGTTTTTATTCATATATTTATTCGATGCTTCATATGAGTATGAACCAATAGGTCCTAGATATCCTAACTTCATCTTATTAAATCACCTCTTTTAATGCATTAACAAAACCAGACATTTCTTCTTTTGTTCCAATACTAACTCTAATCCAACTTTCCATAAGTGGAAATCCGTCTCTTACTATGTATCCCTTCTTTAATAATTCTAAAACTATTTCTTTAGAACTTCTATTTACATTAATCATAATAAAGTTAGCTTGTGTTTTTATATATTCAATGTTTATCTTATCTAGTTCCTCATACATATAATCTATTGTATTATGTATATTATTAACAACATAATTTAAATGCTCTTTTTCTTCCAAGGCAACTAATGCGCATTTTTGTGCAATTGTTGAAACATTAAAAGGCACTCTTACTTTTTCAAGTTCATTTATTATATTGCTATTTGCAACAATATATCCAATTCTTAAAGATGCAAGACCATATGCTTTTGAAAAAGTTCTAAGTACACATACATTACTATAATTTTTAGTAAGATCAATTGCACTAATATACTCTTTATCTCTAACAAACTCAAAATATGCTTCATCTATTACTACAAGTATATTTTTAGGAACTTGTTTAACAAATTCGATAAGCTCATTTGACTTTATTATAGTACCTAATGGATTATTTGGATTAGTTATATATATCATTTTAGTTCTATCGTCTATCAAATTTAAAATTTCACTTAAATTAAAACTATAATTTGTATCATACTTTATTGTTTTTATATTTGCATTCTGTATTTTAGCTTCAGAAAAGTAACTTGAAAATGATGGAAGCTCAGTTATTATATTATCTCCTTCATTAAGTAAAACCCTAGACAACATTTGTATTATTTCAACAGAGCCATTACCAAATAGCAAATAATTATGTGGTACATTTAATATACCAGCCAATTTTTCTCTTAAAATTGTTACATAATTATCTGGATAAATATTAAAATTTATATTTTCTAAGCATTCTTTTACTTTTAATGATGGGCCATATGGATTCTCATTTGAAGCGATTTTAATTACTTTATCTATATTAAATTCTTTTTTAATTTCTTCTTCACTTTTTCCTGGTACGTATGGTAAAACTTTTTCTAAACATTTTCTATATTCCATATAAGTTCCTCCTAAAATTTTAGTGTTGATATTTTAGATATATCTATATTATATATTTTCTCGTAAACACTCTGTACATCTAAAGCTGTTACTTTGTTATTTTGTAATTCAAGTTTTTTTATTACATTATTTACACTGTCTTCATCTTTTCCTTCAATTTCAACATAAGTTGGAATAAGTGGCCATGTATCAATATCTACTTCTACATCATCTAAAAGATATCTTATTCTCCTATTTTCTTGATACCCTTTTGATTTTATTCCAACAAGTTCAAGAAGTTCATTTGTTTTTTCAAAATCTTCTACTTTTATTTCAAGTTCTTTTGTACCATCTATGGAATTTTTTTCTACAGACTTATATGTAAGTGTTGTTTCTTCTCCATTCGTTCTAAGTCTTAACCATTTTCCCTCTTTTTTAGGTATTGTATTATACACATACCTTTTTTGATCATATTTTCCTATGAATTTAGCACCTATTCTTTCTAATCTATTTATTAGCTCGTCTGAATTAATTTCTAAAACTCTTACCTCATATTCAATATTCATAATAATTTTCTCCTTATAATTTTACTAAAGATATAATATCATAAGTTGTAGTTTTTAACAATATTATTTAATATTAGAAAGCTTTTATTTTTTTCTTATTTAGCTGACCATTTGGTCAATTGACAAACACAATTAAAAGATAGTATAATACGATTATGAATTATAAGGGGGAAAAAACGTGAAAAATGACGAAATAATTTATCCAAATGCAAAGAAAGTATCTAGCTTTAGAGAAATTGTAGATGAAAGTGCAAAACGCTTTAAAGATAAAAATGCATTTATAATAAAAGAAAAAATAGAAAAAAATCCAAAATATAAGTATATAACTTATGCTAAATTAAAAGATGACGTAGATAATTTTGGGCAAGGCCTTATTAGTGAAGGACTTGAAGGAAAAAGAATCGCTATAATCGGAAAAAACAGTTATGAATGGGGACTAACTTACCTTACTGTATTATCTTCGGTTGGAATATCTGTTCCATTAGATAAAGGATTAAGACAAGACGAAATTGAATCTTTACTTATACGTAGTAAAGCTGATTGTATTGTTTTTGATGCACAATATATTGAATCAATAAATGAGATTAAATCTAAAGGAACAACTAACCTTTCTAAGTATATTTGTATGAAAGATAATGATTCTGGTTATGAGACAATTCAAGATATAATAAGAAAAGGAAAAAAAGAAATTAAAGCTGGAAAAAGAGATGTATTTAAATATTCAATTGATCCAAAAGAAATGGCTGTAATACTATTTACATCAGGAACTACTTCTCTATCTAAAGCTGTTATGCTTTCTCAAGATAATATATTATCTAATATATATTCATTAGATTGCATGATAGAATTTTATGATACAGACGTTTCACTTGCTTTCCTACCTTTCCATCACACATTTGGTTCTACTGCATTATTACTTTTTTTACACAATGGTGTGTGTACTACTTTTTGTGACGGTTTAAAATATGTGCAAAAAAATTTAATAGAATATAAAGTATCAGTATTTGTTTGTGTACCATTAATCCTTGAAGCTATGTATAAAAAAATAATGCTTGAAGTAAAAAAACAAAAGAAAGAAAAATTAATTAAAGTTGCAGGAAAAATTTCAAATGGTTTACTTAAACTACATATTGATGTACGTAGAAAGTTATTTAAACAAGTTATTGATCAATTAGGTGGTAATGTAAGACTTGTTGTTAGTGGAGCTGCTGCTTTAGACAAAGATGTTGCAAAAGGATTTATGACATTAGGTATAACTCCTCTACAAGGATATGGTTTGACAGAAACTTCTCCTGTTCTTGCTGCTGAAAATACTAAACATCTTGCTCCTGGTACTGTTGGAATTCCAGTTCATGATGTTGAAATTGAAATAGATAATCCAGATGAAAATGGAATTGGAGAAATAAAAGCTAAAGGGCCAAATGTAATGCTTGGTTACTATGAAAATGAAGAAGCTACAAAAGAAGTATTAAAAAATGGATGGTTCTATACTGGAGATCTAGGTTATTTTGATAAAAATGGAGATCTTGTTATTAGCGGTAGAAAAAAGACAGTCATAGTCTTAAAAAATGGAAAAAACATATTTCCTGAAGAGCTTGAAATATTAGTAAATTCACTTCCTTATGTTGCAGAATCTATGGTTTTTGGCTATCCTAAGGACGATGATTTAGTTGTATCTGTTGAAATACAATATAACAAAGAATATGTTGAAAAACATATGAATAATATTTCCTATGATGAACTATATAAAATAGTTTGGAATGATATTAAAAAGATCAATACTACACTTCCAACCTATAAGTACATAAAGAAATTATTTTTAACAGATGAGGAAATGATTAAAACTACTACAGCTAAAGTTAAAAGATTTAAAGAGATAGAAAAAATTCTTGAAAAAGAAAAAGGAAATAAAAAAGAAAATTAAGTATAAAAAAATTGGAGTATTTTAAACTCCAATTTTTTACTCTGTTTCTAAAAATCTAGTAAGAGAAGAATACATTATATCTACACTTGTATATGTAACTTTATTTTTTAAAATAACACTGACTATCCTTTGATTTCTTTCTATAACTTCAACTTGATATTTATCATTCATATTATATATATACTTTTTCTGTCCATTTTCAAGTTCTTCATCTTTTAATTCATATTGTTTAAATTCATCAATAGTTATTAGCTTACCTTCTTTTATGTTATTATCTATATTTTGTAAATCTTCCATTGTTATACTTTTATCTATATATTTTTCATTTTTTCTAACTATTAACATAATAGTAACTATAGCAACTATTAAGATTATTAAACATATTAATATAATATATTTACTTTTTTTCATTAGATAGCCTCCTATTTACGTATTCATTTACAAAATTATATATTTCTCTAGATCTATCTGTATCTTGCATTTTTTTAAACATTTTATTAATATACTCATTTTTCTTTATTTCTTTTAGTGTTGCATTATATATAATATCAGAAGTTATATATCCAAGTGATACAATTTGACTCTCAAGAACAGTTTTTAAGTTAAATTTATATACAGATTTCTTATTCATTATACTTTCATATACATAATCTGATATTATTGGCTCGTCTGATTTGTTTTTAAAATATGCTAAATTTTTGTTCTCTCTTTCATACACAGATATCGATCTAAATCCGTCAAGCTTATCTGCATCTCTTAATAATGTAGCATAGATATACATTTTCTTATCCTGTATTTTGGGTAAATCTTGGTAATTATGCATTAATATTGAATCAATAACATAAGGTCTTTTTTCATAATCTATTAAATTAATTATGCCTTCATCTTCTAAAATTTTCACACTAAGTTTAGCGTGATCTGCTGAGTTTGCATCGTTGAAAGTTTCATATTTATCATACTGATAAAATCTTCCTATGTCATGAAATAACCCAATAAATTCAACAATAAACATATCTACATCTAATTTTTCCTCTTTAGCTATTTTTAATATATTATCTCTAACATGGAATGAATGAATTTTTTTGTTTGTAAAATTTAACTTCCTTGCTTCATCATTTTGTTTATTATTTAAAAATCTATTTACATATTCTTCAAAAATATCCTCAAATTCTTTAAAATTTTTTTCCATTTAATTTTCTCCTAATCATTAACTAATTCATATAACATATTTATATCTTTTATTTGATCTTTTCGTGATAAATAGTCATCTTCAGATATTTCAGTAACATAATTGCAATTTGCCATATTATATTTTGTAAGTAATTCATAGTCTTCTTTTAATTCTTTCATGCTATTATGTCCTCTTCCATGTGTTTTATGATCAACATATCCATCATTGTTTGCTGTATATGAGAAATGTACTTGATGAGTGTATTTTTTACATAGCACTGGATCTAAATAATTTTGAGCATATTCATATACATTCTGTTTATTTATATTTGCTCTGCAATGTAAGTGACAAATATCAAAACAAACCATAAGATTTGGATGATTAAAATACTCTGCAATTTTATATGCAGTACATTCATTTTCAAAAAACATAAAAATATTTTCAATTAATATTTTTACATTTTCTCCTTCAATTGTCTTTAAGAGTTCTTCTATTTTATCTAAAGTCAATTCTTTATGTATTTCAAAGTCTACGGATGTATGATATACAATATTAAGTTTTATATTATATTTTCTAGAAAGCTTTACCATAGTATTTAATTGATTTTTAATAATATTAATATTCTTTGCTATAATATGTTCAATGTCATAATTACAAAGTGGTGGATGAATAGTTATTTCTTTTAAACATGGTACTCTTTCCATTAAGTTATCTATAATAGTTTCAAATTCAAATGGAGCCATTATTCCATTTTCATCAAAAAATTGTAGTTCTATTCCCTTGGATTTTTCTACATAAGGCATTAAATTATCTAATCCAATAAAATTTTTACAAGTCTTTGGATAAATATTCATTTTTTTCTCCTTTCTCTTTTTAAAAAAGACATTCAACTGAAAATATTAATTAATTCAATTAAACGTCTTTTTCATATATTTTTTATATGTCATTAGCTAATACGATTTCATTTTGAGCTAATGTTTTTTGCACATCTATTATTCTTTGATTAGATGAGCCTTTAAATTTTAGTCTTAAATCTCTTAAGTTTTCATCATATTTACCATCAACAATTATATCCAAATTGGATATTAGTTCTTTTGTCTCTGGCCATTTTTTATACATTTGACCCATAACTTCATCATCAAAAAGATATCCTGTATAACACCATATTGTTTTATTAGGAAATCTTTGTTTCACCTTTTTTACAAGTGGTAATAATCCTTTTTGATTAACATATTCTAAAGGCTCTCCTCCAAGTAATGATAGCCCCTGTATATAGTCTTTATCTAGCGCTTCAAGTATTTTTTCTTGTGTTTGCTCTGTAAAATCATTTCCAAAATTAAAGTCCCAAGCATCAGTATTAAAGCATCCTTTACAATGATGATGACATCCACTAACAAATAATGATACTCTAATTCCTGTTCCATTTGCAACATCACATTTTTTTATACTTGCATACCTCATAGTAATCCTCCTATTATAAGTGTAAAACTCTAGACTTTATTTCCTTTGTCTTTCCTTCATTCCAGAAATTTTCTCCTAAATATCCACAAGTTCTTCTTGTTACATTCATTTTATTATGGTCTTTATTTCCACATTGTGGACATTCCCATTCATTATTGTCATTAACTATAATTTCTCCATCATAGCCGCATACATGGCAATAATCTGATTTTGTATTAAATTCTGCATATTGAATATTATCATATATAAATTTAACAACTTCTTCTAAAGCTTTTAAATTATTTCTTAAATTTGGTATTTCAATATATGAAATAGCTCCACCTGAGGAAATATTTTGGAACTCGCTTTCAAAAGACAATTTTTCAAATGCATCTATGTCTTCTCTTACATCAACGTGATATGAATTTGTATAATAACCTTTATCTGTAACATCTTTTATTGTTCCAAATCTCTGTTTATCTATTCTTGCAAATCTATAACATAGGCTTTCGGCAGGAGTACCATATAATGCAAAACCAAGTCCTGTCTTTTCTTTCCACTTATCTGTTGTCTCCCTCAATTTTCTCATAATCTTTATTGCAAAATCATGTCCTTCTTTTGTTGTATGTGAAACACCTTTCATTAGTTTTGTTGTTTCATATATTCCTATATATCCTAAAGACAATGTAGAATATCCACCTTTTAATAGTTTATCTATTTTTTCACCTTTTTGAAGTCTTGCAATAGCACCATACTGCCAATGAATTGGAGAAATATCTGATGTAGTTCCAAGTAGTGAATAATGTCTACACATTAATGCTTCATAGCATAATTCTAGTCTATCATTTAATTCGTTCCAGAACTTTTCTTCATCTCCATCTGCAACTATTGCAATTTGTGGTAAATTAAGACTTACAACACCCTGATTAAATCTACCTTCCCATTTATAATTTCCATTTTCATCTTTCCATGGAGATAAAAAGCTTCTGCATCCCATTGGGCTAAATACACATCCACAATAATTTTCTCTCATTTTTTTAGCAGATATGTAATCTGGATACATTCTCTTTGCTGAGCATTTTACTGCAAGTTTAGTTAAGTAATCATACTCTCCACCTTTTAAGCAATTATGCTCATCTAAAACATAGACTAATTTTGGGAAAGCTGGTGTTATATATACTCCCTTTTCATTTTTTATTCCTTGATATCTTTGTTTTAATACTTCTTCTATTATTAAAGCATTTTCTTTTATATAAGGATCATCTTTTTCTAAATGTAAAAATAAAGTTACAAAAGGAGATTGTCCATTTGTTGTCATTAGAGTATTTATTTGATATTGAATTGTTTGAACACCAGAAGCAAGCTCGGATTTAAGTCTTAATTGTACAAGCTCTTCTATCATATCATCAGATAGCTTTCCTTCATATTGCTCTTTTAATTCTTTTTCAAACTTATCATGGCTTTTTCTTAAGTATTTACCTAAATGTTTTAAATCTACAGATTGTCCACCGTATTGATTAGAAGCAACTGCAGCAATAATCTGAGTTGTAATAGTACATGCTACTTGAAAGCTTTTTGGACTTTCAATCATCTTTCCGTTCATTACAGTACCATTATCTAGCATATCTGCAATGTTAATTAAGCAACAATTAAATATTGGCTGGATAAAATAATCTGCATCGTGAAAATGTAAAATTCCATCTTCATGAGCTTTTGTTATTTTTTCAGGTAATAAAATTCTTCTTGTTAAGTCTCTTGATACTTCTCCTGCAATATAATCTCTCTGAGTTGAGGCAAGCATAGTATTTTTATTTGAATTTTCTTCTGCTAACTCTTTATTTTCATTTCTTATAAGTCCAAGAATTGATTCATCTGTAGTATTTTGCTTTCTAACTAAAGCTCTTGTATATCTATAAACAATATATTTCTTAGCAAGCTCATATTTTTGAAGTTCCATTAACTTTTCTTCAATTATGTCTTGTATGTCCTCAACAAGAATTCTTTTTTTGTCTAATTCTTCGATATAGTTTATTATTAATTTAATATCTTCCTTAGAAGCTCTTTCTTTAGCTTTAACTTCTTTATTTGCCTTTTGTATTGCTATAACTATTTTTTCTCTATCATAATCTACAACTCTTCCATCTCTTTTTATTACTTTCATTTACAATTCCTCCCTCTCACTTTTTAAAACTCATCTAAATTATACAACCAAATTAATATTTTTCTGTTGCAATTGCAACAAAAACAAAAAAATATTTTTTGTCGATTCTTGAAACATAGTAATACCAAGGGATTTAGAATTTATATCATTTAGATTACAAAAATGTAGTATTTATTTTTTTAAAATTTTATAGTATAATGTAACAAAAATGGAGGGATTGGTTTGTATAGCGATTTTAACATTGAAGAGTTTACACAACAATTACAAAATGACTGTTCAAAAGCTCAAACAAAAAAATTTGATAAAAATGATATAATTACTACCTACATAAAAAATAGAAATCAAATATGTATATTAAAACAAGGTCTTGCAGACCTTGTTAGATATGATATTAATGGAAATAAAACAATTGTTGAGACTCTAAAATCTAACGATGTATTTGGCGAAATCTTTTTTCCTGTTAGAACAAATAACGAACTATTTGTTGTAGCAAAGGAAAAGTGTGAAGTTGTTTATTTTATTTATGATGATATTTTAAAAAAATGTACAAGAGGTTGTAAGTTTCATGAAATCTTAAACAACAATCTACTAAAACTCGTACTTAATAAAACAATTAATCAAAACATTAGAATAGAGCTATTAACTAAAAGAAGTATTAGAGAAAAGCTTCAGTCTTATTTTGCAACACTAACTAATGGAGGTCTAACTAGAACTTTTTATATTCCCTTATCTTATACTGATCTTGCAGATTATCTAAGTGTAGATAGAAGTGCAATGATGAGAGAGCTAAAATCACTTCAAAAAGAAGGCTTTATTATTAGAGAAAGTAATAAAATCACTTTAAAATATTAAAAAGCTAATCTAAAAAAATTAGATTAGCTTTTATTTAATGCTATTCAGCTACGTAAAAAGGCTTAAAGTCTATAGCAACTTTTTGACCTAAATCTGTATTAGCTTCAATAAAATTAAGTGGCATGTTATTTAAAAATGGAATTGATGCTGTAGCAATTGTATTAAAGTATTGTTTTTCATTACCATTAGCATCAATAACTAATAAATAACTTAGTTCTTCTTCTTTTGTCATAAGAAGTAAATATGCTTTTTTTACATCTGGAAAATTTGAAAATAAGTCTTTTAATTTTTTAGCAAGCTCCTCTGGATAATCCTTTGGTATTCCAATTTCAATTTTAGTATCCTTTTCCATTACAGTTTCTTTAGTTACATTTTGTTTTATTTCTTTAATCATCTGCTTTGTAAATACTAAATTACAGCCCATAGGATCTATTACAAACCCTTCAAGGTTTTCATTGTTTGTAACAATCATTGCATAATCTTCAAAGGTATATATTATAGATTGCTGTATTTTAGATTTTTGCCATTTATGAACTTCTGGCTCACTAGTAAACGCAATTAAGAAATTTTTTCCTTCTTTAGTTTTTATTATTGAAAATTGTATTTTAGTATCTTTTCCAACCTCAATTTTTCCGCCACCTTTAGGTGCAGATTCTAATATTACTGGACACATAAATTTTGATTTAAGTACTTCTGATATTACTTTATTTTGTGCCTCCATATTTTTTTCCTCTTTAAGTTTATCTATTAGTTCAATTAATTTTGAATTGTCAATATTCTCCATAATGTTCCTCCTATAAGTATTATAATATCACAAAGCACACTAAAAATCTACAAATTTATTCTAAGTTATAAAACTTTCATCATTTTACATTCTTTTTTCTTTTTTTCATTTCTATATAATATTTATAATGAGTCTTTTTAAACTTGTTGTTAATATATAATGATTCTATATCTTTATCTGTCATCCATTTTACATCATCAACTTCTTCTTTTTGTATATTTAATTCTTTTATATTTATTTCTTTTTCAAGATAATATATATCTGAAAATTTATTCTTTCTGTCAATGGTTGTTACAAATTCAAGTTCTTCTTCTAATACTTTAAGTCCTAATTCTTCTTGAATTTCTGATACAATTCCTTGTATGCTTGTTTGCCCACTAATTGGATGACCCGATGTTGTTGCCCATTTTCCGCCTTTGTCTACACTCCTTTTTTGCATTAACCATTTTCTATTTTTGGGATTAAATATAAAAACTACTACTGTAACATATTTAAATCCTTTAGGCTGAAAACCATCTTTTAGCATTTTTCTACCTGTAAATTTTCTACTTGAATCATATAAATCTCTGTACTCTGTAAAATATTTCATATATATTTTGTATGATGAATATAAGTTAGTAATAGCAAAGATAATAGAAGTAATAACTGTAATAAAATCTTTAGCCCATATTCCTGCAAATACTAAAGAAAGTGACATAGATAAAAATATTGGTACTTTTATATACATAAATTGATTATATAATTCTTTTTGAGCCCTGCCTCTTATTACATATCTAATATATAACTCATAGTATAATATATAAAAAAAGCACATAATTCCAAACCATATATTTGCTGTTTTTATATCAAAAATATCTTTTCTTATTACTAATAATATAATATTAACTAAATATATTATTTTATTTATAAAAAACATTATTCGTTCTTTTTTGTTCATTTTTTTAATTTCTATCTTTTTAAATTTTGGCTTAAAAATTGTATATGTAAGTATGATTGGAATAATAGATAGTATAGCCAATATTATACCAAGATATGGTGAACTATTTGTACTTAAAAAATCATATTCTTTCATAAATTCATCTCCTGAATATATATTATACCATATAATCAAAAAAAGAAAAAAGAGTTTCTATATCAGAAACTCTAAAAAATCAAACTGGCCATATATCCACCATACATTAATAAATAAATCAATCCGTTAAATCTTGTCATAGTATCTTTTTTTCCAAACATAGCAAAACATAATAATAAAAGACTAGCAATACTTAATAGAATAAAATCTAAGTTATATTCGATACTATACACTATAGGACTAATAGTGGCAGAAACACCAAGTATTAATAATAGATTAAATATATTTGAGCCTACTATATTGCCAATTGCAATATCTATCTCTTTTTTAAATGCAGCCACAATTGATGTGATAAGCTCAGGCAAACTTGTTCCAATTGCAACAATAGTTACTCCTATTATTCTTTCTGAAACTCCTAATATCTGTGCAACCTCAACTGCATTATTTACACTTATGTCGCCACCAAATTTTAGTAATACTATTCCTACTAATATTTTTATTACAGATACTATCATTTTTCCTTTTGGAATTTCAGCTTCATTCTCTTTACAATTATTCATGCTTTTTTGAGCAATTTTTATTGTATATAAAATAAAGAAAATAAAAAGTACTAGTAATAAAATACCATCTGCTCTACTTAAAATATTTCCTTTATTAGCAAGTAATAGTACAATTATAGTTGAAAAAAGCATAATGGAAATATCATAATCTTTTGTTGTCTTACTAAAAACTAATGGTGTAACAATAGACGTAAGTCCTAAAATAAGCAATAAATTGCATAAATTACTGCCTATTACATTTCCTACAGAAATGTCTGAATGTCCTTCAAGTGCAGAAGTAAAGCTAACCATAAGCTCTGGCATAGATGTTCCAATTGATACTATTGTAAGTCCAATAACAATCTCAGGTATATGATATTTTCGTGCAATTGCACTTGATCCATCTACCAGCCATTTGGCTCCTAACATAAGCATAGCAAAGCCAATAGCAATGAATACAATATTTTGTATCATCTGCATCATTCCTTTCTTATATAAATTTACGCTTTAAGCAAAAAAACATTCTTAAGTTTATGAATGTTCAAAAAAAATCACATAAAAACCATTATAACATTTTTGCAGATGATTTGCAATAATTTACACAAAAAATAGGTTCAAACGAACCTATTTAATCATTTAACATCTCTCTTAAAAACGTAGCACATCTTTTAGAAGAAATTTTTAGATATTCATCAAATTCTATATTATTATTTCCATTAGGACTATCTGATATACTTCTAACAACAATGAAAGGTACTTCATCTAATGTACAAATTTGCCCTATTGCAGCTCCCTCCATTTCTACACAAATCGCATTATAGTTTATGTATAAACTATCTGCAATATTTCTATCCGTACAAAAAGTATCTCCAGATGCAATTGTTCCAACATGAACTTTATAGTTATCTTTTTTATCCAACTTTTTCATTACTTCTTTACATTTTTTAACTAAAGAACTATCAGCTTTTACATATTGGCCAACTCCAGTAATATATCCCTTTTCATGTCCAAATGCAGTAATATCAAAATCATATTGTATAAGTCTATCTGCTATAACTACATCTGTAGTATTAAGCTCTTTACTTGTAGCTCCTGCAGTACCAATATTTATTACATATTCAATTTCAAAATTATCTATTAGAATTTGAGTTGTTCTTGCAGCATTTACTTTTCCAATACCACATTCTACAAGCACACATTCTCTACTAGATATTGTCCCAATATAAAAAACTAAATTATATATTTTCTTCTCTGAAATATTAGACATAATATTTTTAATTTGCTCCATTTCTTCTTTCATTGCAGCAATTATACCAATTTTCTTCATAACTATTCTCCTTCATAAATTATACAAGACTTTATATCTATATCTTTAAGTAATTTTCTAGCATCTAAATCTATAAGTTCTATTAATGCACATACCCTTACAACTATTCCACCTAAGCTATTAACCATTTTTATTATTGCTTCAATTGTTCCTCCTGTTGCAATTAAATCATCTATAATGACAATTCTATCTCCTGGTTTTATACTATCTTTATGCATTTGTAATGTTGCTGTTCCATATTCTAAATTATAATCTTGCGAAATCGTCTCCCTTGGTAATTTTCCTTTCTTTCTTACTGGTACAAAAGATTTATTTAAGTTATATGCTATAGGCATTCCAAAAATAAATCCTCTAGATTCTGGTGCAACAATAACATCAAAATCTATATCACTTAACTTTTCTTGCATAGTTTCTATTGCAAGCTTTAATCCCTCTTTATCTGATAATACCGATGTAACATCACGAAATATAATTCCCTCTTTTGGAAAGTCAATTATACTTTCTACATAATCTTCTAAATTTTTCATAAGACACAACCTCCTTATTATTTTTTTCAAGAGGATTATACCATACGAAGGACTAAATATCAAGAAAATCAAGTTTCCTTTAAGTGTTATTTAATATATAAAAAGTACCTTAGCACATAAGCTAAAGTACATTTTTTAAATATTAATATTCATTTCCTTTTATGTCTAATCCTTTTAATTGTAATTTAATTACTATTGACTGAATATCACTTTGTACAAAATCTAAATTTCTTAATTCTCTTCTAGTATGACTACAAAGCTTACCTATAGTATCAATTTCATTAAATTTTAATTTTGTACAAATACTATTACTTAATTCAAGCTTTTCAACACCATATTTAAGTAATTCATTATTATTCATCTTTTTACTCATAATTCATTCGCCTCTTTAATTAATTCGCTTATAACAGTTTTTACGTCTGTTATTTTGTCTATTTTATCTACATTACTACCACAAAAAATAAGACCATTATCTATGTTTCCAGTTACAGAGTTGATTAAAGCTTGTGTTATACAATATGGTATTGTTTTTCTATCGCAAGTTTTTATGCAGTTAAAACATTTAGTTAATTTATAATCTTTTAGGTTTTCTAAAAAATGATTTTTAATTGCTCTGCCAGGCATTCCAACAGGACTTTTTATAATAATAACGTCTTCTTTTTTGGCTCTTACATAAGCTTCTTTAAACTTTATATCTGCATCGCACTCTTTTGTAGTAACAAACTTTGTAGCAATTTGAACTCCATCAGCACCATATTTTAGAGCTTTTACTATATCTTTTCCATCAAATATTCCACCGGCAGATATTACTGGAATATGTTTATTATATTTTTCTTCATATTGTTTTATTATATTTCTTACTTGAGAAGTAATATTAAAAATATCTATTTCTTCATTACTTAACTCTTCAATGTTAAATCCTAAATGTCCACCTGCTTTTGGACCTTCTACTACAATCATGTCTGGAATATAATCATATTTTGTTGTCCATAACTTACAGATTAAATTTGCTGCTCGAGCACTTGATACTATTGGTGCAATTTTAGTTTCGTATCCTTTAACCAACTCCGGTAAATTTTTTGGTAATCCTGCTCCAGAAATAATTATATCTGCACCTGCGCCTGCAGCCTTTTTAACCATTTCTTCATAATTGGTAGTAACGCACATTATATTTACTCCAATCATTCCATTATTATTGCTTATTTTCTTTGCTTTTTTTATATTTTTTTCTAATGCTCTATAATTTGCTTCATATGTATTTGTCTCAAAATCTTCTTCCTTAAATCCAATTTGAGCACTTGAAATAACTCCAAGGCCACCATTTTTTGCTACATTTCCAGCTAAATTTGCTAGGGATACACCAACTCCCATTCCACCTTGTATTATTGGTATTTCCAATAATTTTTCTCCTATTTTTAATTTTGGTAACTTCATTTTTCCTCCTATAATCCCATAATTGAGTAACCATTATCTGCATATATAACTTGACCAGTAATTGAACTTGAAAGAGGACTACACAAAAAACTAATTACATTTCCAACTTCTATTGTAGTAACATTTCTTTTAAGAGGTGCACTTTTTTCAACAACATCTAGTATTGAACTAAAATTTTGAATTCCCTTTGCAGATAATGTTTTTATTGGTCCTGCTGATACAGCATTAACTCTTATTCCATCTTCTCCTAAATTTGAAGCTAAATACCTAACACTAGATTCTAATGCAGCTTTTGCAACTCCCATAACATTATATCCTGGAAATACTTTTGTAGATCCATGATAAGTAAGGCAAACAATACTTCCTCCTTCTCCTAAAAGTTCAATTTCTTTTGCTTTTCTTGCAATAAGAACTAAAGAATATGCACTAACTTCATTAGCATGTAAAAATCCTTCTTTACTTGTATATATAAACTCACCTCTTAAATCTTGAGTGTTAGCATGCGCAATACAATGTACGATGGCATCAAACTTATCATACTTAGCTTTAAATTTTGAAAACAAAGCCTCAACTTTTTGTTCATCACTTACATCACACTCAAAAGCTTTAGCTCCTTTAAATTCGCTAATTAGTTCTTCTATTTTTTCCTTATTTTCCTCTCCCATATAAGTAAAATATAATTTTGCTCCCTGTTCATATGCAGATTTTGCTGCGCCATAAGCAATGGACCATTTATTCCTAATTCCCATAATTAATACTTTCTTTTTCTTTAACATTAATATTCTCCTCCCATATTCCTATATTTTTTATATCTATCCTCTAAGAGAATTTTTTCTTTTTTATTCATTAATTCTTTCATATTTTTGAATATACTATCTTTTATACTTTCTGACATCTTAATAATATCTGTTTTTGCATTTCCATTTGGTTCTTCAAGCACTTCATCTATTATTTTTAAATCATATAAATCTTTTGCGGTAAGTCTCATTTTTTCAGCTGCTTCTTCTTTTCTTGATGAATCTTTCCAAAGTATACTAGAATATCCTTCAGGAGACAGAATTGAATATATTGAATTTTCAAGCATCATAACTCTATCTGCCACTCCTATTGCTAAAGCTCCTCCACTTGAGCCTTCACCAATTACATATGAAATTGTTGGAATCTTTAATGCTGACATTGTTTCAATACATTTAGCGATTACTTGTCCTTGTCCTCTTTCTTCTGCACCTATTCCAGGATATGCACCTTTAGTATCTATAAATGTAATTAATGGTCTTTTAAATTTTTCTGATTGCTTCATAATTCTAATAGCTTTTTTATAGCTTTCAGGATTTGGCATTCCAAAATTTCTTTTTATATTTTCTTTTGTATCTCTTCCTTTTTGTTCAGCAATAATTGTATAATTTACATTATTTAACGAAGCTATTCCACATACAATTGCTCCATCTTCTGCATAATCTCTATCTCCATGAAACTCAATAAATTCATCAAAAATATTTTCTATGTAGTCTAATGCTGTAGGTCTATCCTTTTCTCTTGCAATTTGTACTTTCTTCCATGCCATATTATCCATTATAAGCCCCCTTACTCATAGTGATTATTTTTGCTATTGTATCTTTTAAATCTTTACGTTCAACTATTTTATCCACAAATCCATGATTAAATAAAAACTCTGATGATTGAAACTCATCTGGTAATTTTTCATTTATTGTCTGCTCAATTACTCTTTTTCCAGCAAATCCAACCATAGCTTTAGGCTCAGCAATTATTACATCTGCAAGAGTAGCAAAACTCGCAGTAACTCCACCATAAGTAGGATCTGTCAAAACACTTATGTATAAAAGTCCTTTATCATTTAATTTATTTACTACTGAACTAGTTTTTGCCATTTGCATTAATGAAATTATTCCCTCTTGCATCCTTGCTCCACCTGATACTGTAAAAATAACAATAGGTAAATTTTTCTCTATAGCTTTTTCAAACGAATACGTTATATATTCACCTACTACATATCCCATGCTTCCCATAAAAAAATTTGAATCCATTGCACAAATTATGGCTTCATTATTATTAATTTTTCCAATACCACATTTTACAGCTTCTTTTAAGCCTGTTTTCTGCCTTAATCCCTCTATTTTCTGAACATATTCTGGCATATCTAGTGGATTTTTTGTATCAATATTAAGTTCAAATTCCTCAAAAGTTCCACTATCTACTACTTGCTCTATTCTTCTTCTACTTGAAAGTCTAAAATAATTTTGACATTTTGGACAAATACTTAAATTATTCTTTACATCTTCTTTATATAGTATTTCTTTACAACTAGGACATTTTATCCATTTTCCTACTGGTATATCTGCTTTTTTAATCTCTATCATAAATTAAACTCCTCTTTAATTAACGCTGTTGTAAATTCACCACTTTTAAATTTATAGTTATTTAATATGTCTTCTAAAAAGTTAATGTTTGTATCTACACCTTCAATCTTACATTCGCTTAATGCTCTATTCATTTTAGCTATTGCATCATTTCTATTTCTTGCATGTACAATTACCTTTGCAATCATTGAATCATAAAATGGTGGAATTTCATATCCTTCATATACAGCGGTATCAATTCTTGTTTCATTTCCACCAGGAAGTATCAATTTTTCTATTTTTCCTGGAGATGGTATAAAATTTTTATATGGATTTTCTGCGTTAATTCTACATTCTATACTATGGCCTTTTGGAATGATTTTCTCTTGAGATAAATCTAATCTTAATCCTGATGCAATTTTTAATTGCTGTTTTACTATATCTATCCCTGTCATCATTTCAGTTACAGGATGCTCAACTTGAATTCTTGTATTCATTTCCATAAAATAATAATTATTATCTTTGTCTACTAAAAATTCTATTGTTCCTGCTCCTTCATAATTTGCAGCTTTTGCTGCTCTTACAGCTGCTTTTCCCATTTCTCTTCTTAAAGAGTTATTTAGTATTGTTGACGGACTTTCTTCTATTATTTTCTGATTGTTTCTTTGCACAGAGCAATCTCTTTCACCGAGATATACACAATTATTATATTTATCTGATAATATCTGAATTTCAACATGTCTTGGGTTTTGAATATACTTTTCCATATATATTGTGTCATCATTAAAAGAATTTCTGGCTTCTTGCTTTACTAAATCTAACATTTCTTTTAGGTCTTCTTCATTAAATACAATTCTAATGCCTTTTCCTCCGCCTCCTGCAGAAGCTTTAAGAATAATTGGATAGCCAATCTTTGTGGCTTGTTCTTTTGCATCTTTAAAAGAGTTAATTTTACCTTTTGAGCCTTCAATTACAGGAACATTATTATCTCTCATAAGGTTTTTACTGTTTATTTTATTACCCATTAGTTCTATAGTTTTATATGATGGACCTATAAATTTAAGATTACATTCTTCACACATCTTAGCAAATTTTGAATTTTCAGCTAAAAATCCAAATCCTGGATGAATACTATCTGCCTCACTTAAAACTGCCGCTTCAAGAATATTTTTTTCATTTAAATAACTTTTAGTTGCTTGTGCTGGTCCAATACAATATGCTTCATCTGCTAATTTTACATGTAAAGCTTCTTTATCTGCTTCAGAATATACAGCAACAGTCTTTATATTCATTTCTTTACACGCTCTAATAATCCTTACTGCTATTTCTCCCCTATTTGCTATTAATACCTTTCTTAACATATTTTTTCTCCTATACTACTGCAAATGTTAGCTCACCTTTAGCTACTATTTTATCATTAACAAATGCTGTTGCTTCTCCTATACCAATAGGTCCTTTTTCTTTAATAATATTAACTTCTAATTTTAATGTATCTCCTGGTACTACTTGTTTTTTAAACCTCAATTTATCTATTCCACCAAATAATGCATTTTTTCCTTTATTTTCTTCTTTAGATAAAATTGCTACAGCACCTGCTTGAGCTAACGCTTCAACGATTAATACTCCTGGCATGATTGGTTTTGAAGGGAAATGCCCTTGAAAATATGGCTCATTTATACATACATTTTTATATGCTACACAATTCTTTCCTGCTTCAAAGCTCTCCACTCTATCTATCATTAAGAAAGGAGCTCTTTGTGGTATTATCTTCATTATTCCCTCTATATCTAACATTATATATTTCCTCCTATTTTATCTTAAATAATGGTTTCCCATAATCTACCATTTCTTCGTTATTTACACAAATTTCTACAATTTCACCATCATATTCAGATTCTATTTCATTCATTAATTTCATAGCTTCAATAATGCATAATACTTGACCTTTTTCCACTTTATCTCCAACTTTAACAAATTCTTCTTTATCTGGAGCTGGTTTAAGATAGAAAGTTCCAACCATTGGTGATTTTACTATGTTTTTAACTTCATCAACTATTTCTTCTTTAACTATCTCTTTATTATCTTTTATAATTAATGGACTTTCCACTTTTGAAGTTATATTACTATCTTTCGTTAAACTTATTTTTGCTCCATCTGGAAATTCTATGTTTAAACTATTAAGTTGTGATTGACTCATGTCATTTATTATTTTCTTTATTTGTTCATACTCCATAGCTACGCTTCTATCTCCTTTCTTCTTTTATTATTCGTATTTTTTAAATATTACACTGCTATTATGTCCACCAAAACCAAGTGAGTTTGACATTGCATATTTTATTTCTGATTTAATTGGCTTATTAGGTACAATATTTAAATCGCATTCTTCATCTGGAACTTTATATCCTATAGTAGGCGGAACAACATTTTCTTCAATTGCTTTTGCACAAATAATTGCCTCTACAGCTCCAGCTGCTCCAAGTAAATGTCCAGTATGACCTTTTGTTGAGCTTACATATAATTTATCTGTATTTTTAAAAGCTGTTTTTATTGCTTGTGTTTCATATAAATCATTTAAATGTGTTGATGTTCCGTGAGCATTTATATATGTTATATCATCAGAAGAGATATTTGCATCTTTAATAGCATTAATCATTGCTCTTGCACCACCTTCTCCACCTGGAGCCGGAGAAGTTATATGATAAGCATCTGATGATGCACCATATCCAACCACTTCAGCATAAATTTTTGCTCCTCTATTTATAGCATGTTCAAGTTCTTCTAATACAAGAACTCCTGCACCTTCACCCATAACAAAACCAGCTCTTTCTTTATCCCAAGGAGTACTTGCACGAGTTTTATCTGATGTAGTGTTTAAAGCTTTTATTGTAGTAAATCCGGCAATACCTGAAGGCGTAATTGAAGCTTCACAGCCACCGCATAAAACTGCCTCTTGATATCCATGTCTAATTAATCTAAACGCTTCACCTATTGAATGAGTTCCACTTGCACAGGCTGTTACAATACAAGAAGATTCACCTTTTATTCCTAAGTCTATTGCAATATTACCTGCAGCCATATTTGAAATTGCCATTGGTATATACATGGGTGATACTTTATCTGAACCTTTTTGATTTAAATTAATGTTTTGCTCCTCTATTGTCTTAAGTCCACCTATTCCAGAACTCACTATTACACCAACTTTTTCCATATCTATATTTTCATTATTTAATCTGCTATCTTTCATAGCTTCTCTTGCTGCAATTACTCCAAATTGTGTAAATCTATCCATTCTTTTAGCTGCTCTCCTATCTAGATATTCTTCTGGATTATATCCTTTTACTTCAGCTGCAAGCTTTACTTTAAAATCTTTTGCATCAAAAAGTGTAATATCATCTATACCACATTTACACTCTACAATTCCTTTAAATAGCTCATTTACATTATTTCCTATAGGAGTTATAGCTCCCATTCCTGTTATTACAACTCTCTTATTCATTACTAATCCTCCTACATTACCATTCCACCATCTACATTTATTACCTGACCAGTTATATATGAACTTTCTTCACTTGAAAGAAAATATACAACATTTGCTACTTCTTTTGCTTCTCCCATACGTTTTAGTGGAATTTGCGAATAAATATTCTCCTTAACTTTATCTGTTAAAACACTTGTCATATCTGTATCTATAAATCCAGGTGCAACAGCATTTACTCTTATATTTCTGCCAGCAAGTTCTTTAGCAAGTGATTTGCTAAAGCCTATTATTCCAGCTTTTGATGCTGCATAATTTGATTGTCCAGCATTTCCAACAACACCAACAACTGAAGAAATATTTACAATGTTTCCACTTTTCTTTTTCATCATATATGGTACTAAATTTCTGCACATATTAAATGTTCCTTTTAAGTTTACATCCATTACTTTACTAAAATTTTCCTCTTTCATCATAGCAATTAAGCCATCCTTTGTAATTCCTGCATTATTAACAAGAACATCTACTTTTCCAAATTTATTAATTGCCTCTTTAACTAAATTTTCGCATTCTTCATACTTTGAAACATCTGCTTTTAAAATTAGCACACTATTATTATACTTTTTAAAAGCTTCATTAATAGCTTCTAAATCCACATTATCTGATACATAATTTAAAACTAAATCATATCCATTTTCTGCAAATTTTTCTGCTATCTTTCTTCCTATTCCTCTAGTACCGCCTGTAACAAGGGCTACTTTATTATCTTCCATATTAATCTACTCCTTCACTAATTCTAATAATTTATTTAAACTGTCAACACTATTTACGCTTATTACTTTTGCATTATCTAGCTCTTTTCTTACAAATCCCCCAAGAGCTCTTCCTGGTCCAACTTCAACATATAAATCCACGTTTTCTTTATCTAAACTAGATATTATTTTATCCATTCTTACAGGACTAACCATATGTGTTGATAAAGTTTTTTCATAATCTTCATTTTCGCTATATTCTGTAGCATCTAAATTTTTTAATACTCTAATATTACCATGCCTAAAACTAACATTTTCAATTTCATTTTTTAATTTTAGGCTTGCCTCATTTAATTTTATAGTATGAAAAGGTCCAGATGTATTTAATTCAATTACCTTTTTAGCTCCAGCTTCTTTTAATTTTTCTGTTGCTTTTAAAATAGCATCTTTTTCTCCTGATATAACAGTCTGCATTGAATAATTATAATTTGCTGGGACAATAAAGCCTTCTGTTTCATTACATATTTTTTCTATTATACTACTTTCTAATCCTACAACTGCTGCCATCATATATTTATCTGAATTGTATTCTTGCATTATACTTCCACGTTTTTCTACAAGTTTTAATCCATCTTCAAAATCTAAATATCCTGCTTGAATTAAAGCAGTGTATTCTCCTAAACTTAGACCTGCACAAACATCTGGAACAATATTATATTTATTTAAAACATTACATATTGCAAGAGAACTTACAAGTATTGCAACCTGTGTATTAATTGTATTATTTAATTCTTCTTGAGTTGAATTAAAACAAAGATTTGGAATATTTCTATTCAATATTTTGCTTGATTTATCATAAACATCTCTTGCCTCTTTGTATTTATCATAAATGTCTTTACACATTCCAACACTTTGTGATCCCTGGCCAGGGAATAAAAAAGCGATTTTCATTTTATACCTCCATTAATATACTTCCTAAATTTAATCCTCCACCATATCCTAACAATATAATCTTATCTTCTTCACAAATTGTTTTAGAAGAGAATAATTCATCAATAGCTATTGGAATACTTGCACAAAATGTATTCCCATATTCACTTATATTTGTATATATTCTTGCATTTGTCTTTTTACTAATTTTTTCAATTATTCTTATATTAGATTGATGTGGAATAACAAATTTTATTTCCTCAATTTTTGTTTTGCTAATATCTAAAACTTCATTTAGATTTTCTATTGTCTTTGTTGTAGCAAATTTATATACTTCTTTTCCATTCATATACAAATCATGATTCATATTACAGCTTAAAATATTATCTCTATCTTCATAGCTACATATTTTACTAAAATACTTTTTTGGTAAATCTGATTTTTCAAAATATATAACTCCAGCTCCATCTCCAAATAGCATTTTAGTGTTAATGTTTTCATAATTATTTCTAGACAATATATCTGCTCCAATTACTATTGCATTTTTTACACAAGAAGTTTTAATATATTTTTGCGCTACATCTATAGCGTTTATATATCCACTACAACCTGCTAATATATCCATACATATACAATCTTGTATTTCAAAATATTTTTGAATTTTAAAAGAAAGTGAAGGCATTATATTTGTATATGAAGTAGATGCAACAATAATCATATCAAGATCATAAATATTTACATCTTTATATTTTGCTAACATATCTTTAACAGCATTTATAGCTAAATCTTCTAATGTTTCTTCATTTGAGTAAAACCTTTTTTCTATACCAGTTCTTTTGTATATATAGCCATTTTCTAAATTATTTTCTTCTTCTAAAATTTTATTATATACAATTCTTTTTGGAACATATTTTCCTGTTGCTTTTATATTAAAAGAATTCATATTTACCTCCAACTATAATTAGTTTATACTAAACTTTTCTTAAAATCACTAACCTGACTGGTCAGTCTGTTTCATTTGTAAAATGAGTAAAAAAAGAAAAGTATTTTATTTCAAACACTTTTCAACTATTTTATTTACATATTTATCTCTCTAATATTCCATTAATAACTATATTACTAAATTTTTTTGCTGTTGCTCCAATATCTATCTTCTTATTATTTTCGTATCTAAGCATAACACCAGAACAAATAACCCCAAAAATTTCAAAAGCTACTGCTCTAGTATCACATTCTTTTATATCTCCATTTTCTATGCCGTTTTTTAATACATTCTCAATAACATCTACGCACTCATAAACACATTCTCTACATTTTTCATTTCTTTTTCCATCGCCACAAAACTCATTCATAATAAGATTAATTAGACTCTCATATTTATCTACAACCTTTACTTCGACAAGTATCATAGCATGAACTTTTTCTTCAAACGTATTTGCAATTCTACTTTTTAATTCTAAGCTGTGTTTTAAAAGTTTCATTCCTTCTGCTATTAAAAATTCTAATATTTCTTCTTTACTTGAAAAATGATAATATAAAGTTCCTTTTGCTATTCCAACAACAGAAGTTATCTCTTCAATACTAGTGGCATCATACCCTTTTTTTGCAAACAAATCCATTGATGTCTCAAATATTTTTCTCTTTGTTCTATTCATACTAATCCTCCAATAATTTCAAATATTCTTTTTCAAATATATTAAAAAATTCAGCAATTATTTTTTCTCTGTTACACTCTATATTAAACTCATTTAATATAGATGAAGCAACATTTTCTATATTAGAATTAAAATTTTGTTGTAATATATTTATTCCGATTCCAATATATAATTTTTTTACTATCTCACCGACTAGTTTTGACTCAACAAGAATACCGCCTATTTTCTTGCTATTAAATACTATATCATTTGGTTCCTTTATTTCGAGATTTAAATTGTATAACTTTTCAAATGTTCTAACTATACATTTTGCTATAATAATTGTAATTTCTTTTAATTTAGAAATTTTACATTCAGGAAAAAGTATAAGAGACATTGCAATGTTTTTATATTCTGTATCTGTATACCAAACACGCCCATGAGTTCCCTTACCTTTAGTTTGCCTTTCAGCAATTATTACTGTACCATTTTCAAGAGAACTATTTCTTTTAACTTCTTCTTGAGTTGAATCAATTATATCATAACATACTATTTCTTTTCCAATTATTTTTGTTTTTAGATTATTTTCTATAATATTTTTATTCATTTATTTTTTTCCTTTAAGTCATTATATATTTTCTTAGCAGCTTCTCTTCCAGAACAACTAGCCCAAGCCACTGTAGATTTTATTCCAGCTGCATCTCCAGCTGCATATACATTTTCTATATTAGTCCTATAATTTTCATCTATCTTAATTTTTCCCCATTCATTCTTTTCTAAACCATCCATAACATTTTTTTCAAGACAAGAGCCTATTGCCATTACTACATAATCCATATCTAAAGTATAATTTGAATTTTCTATATTTACTGGATAAGGCCTCTTTCCTTCTTCATATATTAGCTCTGTTTTTATACATTCTATTTTTTCAACTTTATCCTTACCTAATATCTTTACAATATTATTTAAAAATCTAAACTCAATACCTTCAGCTTTTGCGTCTTTTATTTCTTTTTTCTCTGCTGGCATTTGTTCTTCAGCTCTCCTATAAATAACATATACATGATCTGCTCCTAGTTTTTTTATAGTTCTAGAAGCATCCATTGCAACATTTCCTCCGCCAATTACTGCCACACTCTTCCCATTAAAATCCGGATAATTTTTATATTCTAATAACTCATTTCCACCATATACACCTATAAGACCTTCTCCATCTATATTCATTTTAGATGATTTATTGGCTCCAATAGCTATAAAAACAGCATCATATTTAGATTTCAAATCTTCTAAATCAATATTTTTACCAAGCTCCATATTGTTTTTAACATCTATTCCAAGATTTATTATTTTTTCATATACTTTTTTTACAATACTTTTAGGTAATCTAAACTCTGGTATGCCATGTACTAAAAGCCCGCCTAAGTATGATTTTTTTTCATATAAATCTACTTTATTTATACCAAGTCTTTTTAATGTTGCAGCACATGTTATACCGCAAGGACCACTGCCAATTACAGCTACACTTTTGTCTAGTTCTTTATATTCACTTAAATTTTTAATTTCTATATTATTATCTAGTCCGTAATCTCCAACAAAAGCTTCAATTTCTCCTATTTCTACACTTTCTCCTCTTATTCCCCTAACACAACTTCCTTGACATTGTTTAGTATGTGGACAAATTCTACCACAAATACTAGATAATATTGTTGTCTGTGTAATTTTTTCAAATGCCTTAGTATAATCTTCTTCTTTTACAAATTTTATTGTATCCGTAATATCGTTAGATAATGGACATCCTTTCATACAATTTTTATTTTTACAACTAAGACAATACGTTGCTTTTTCTTCTATATTCATACTCCAGTCCCCTTTTAAGTTGCATTATACTATAAAGATAAAAAAATGAAAAGGGTATTTTAAATAAAATATTGTGTAATTTTTTTTACTATGCTATAATTTTTGTATGAGGTGTTGTATATGAGAAAAAGGAATTTAATTTTAATTATTGTTTCATTAATAATTATAATTGCATTTGTTTTTGTTATATTATTATCTAATAAAAATAAAAAATTAGGATTTATTTCAGATGAGTATAGACAAATTACTTTAGTAACAGATATATATAAAGAAATATTAGATGAAAGAGTAAATGAAAAAATACTACTAAATAAAGATACATCAATATATATAAACTTTATTACGTATACCCACTATGTAATAAGTCAAGAAAATATTATAAATGAATTACTATCAAATTATACAAGCGAAGATGCTAAAACTACTTATACTTTAAGCAATAGTTTTGATCTAAAAAAATTAACTTTAACAGTAACACTAAAAAAAGATGATTCTGTAGACTGTTCAATTTATACATATAAATTAAAAATGAATAAAAAAGAAAATAAAATAGACTATAAATTAATTAATACTGAATTTATAGTTGAGTAATTAAAAAAGGTAATATAGATTTTCCTATATTACCATTTTTTTATACTACTTGAAATATGAAAAATTTTAAATAATCTGTCTCTTCTACATTTAATAAAATCGGATGATCCGGTGATTGTTGCCTCTTTTCAATTTGTCTAAGTCTAACTCCCGCATCTTTAGCAGCATCTTTTAGCATTGCTAAAAATTTTTCTTCATTCATAAAATGAGAACATGAACAAGTTGCTAGGTATCCACCTCTTGGTAAAGCTTTCATTGCTCTATAATTAATTTGTTTATATCCTCTTTTTGCATTTTCAATTGTCTTTCTTGATTTAGTAAATGCTGGTGGATCAAGAATTATAAAATCATATTCATTATTTTTTAGCTGTGGAAGTAAATCAAAGACATTTACTGTCTCAAAGCTCATATTTTTTTCTAATCCATTTAATTTGGCATTTTCTTTTGCCATCTGAGTTGCAGTTTCAGAAATGTCTACTGCATGTACATGTTTTGCACCACCTTTTGCTGCATTAAGTGCAAACGAACCAGTATGAGTAAAGCAGTCTAATACATTCTTGTCTTTAGCTATTTTAGATATTGCTAATCTATTATATTTTTGATCAAGAAAAAATCCAGTTTTCTGACCATTTTCTACATCAACTTTATACTTAATTCCATTTTCAATAATTTCAGTAATCGTATAATTAGGAACTTCAACATCTTTAAGTTTATAATATCCTTTATATTCTTCAAGCCCTTCTAGTTTACGTATTTCAACATCATTTCTTTCATATATTCCAATAATTTTTTGATTATCTTCTCTTAATATTTTATATATTAAATTAAAAATCATATCTTTTCTTTTTTCTATTCCTAAAGAAAGTACTTGAGCAACTAAGATATCATTAAATCTATCTATTGTAAGACCTGGAAACTCATCTGACTCTCCAAAAATAATTCTACAACAATTTATATCTTCTCCCATAACTGTTTTTCTATAATCCCAAGCATATTTTATTCTTCTTTCAAAAAATGCTTCATCAAAATTATCATTTGCATTTCTTGAAATAATTCTAATCATTATTTTGGAATTGTTGTTTATAAATCCTGAACCAAGATACTTTCCTTTTTGAGATAGAACATCTACTATATCTCCATTTTCATAACTTCCTTCAATTTTTATAATTTCATTATCATAAACCCAAGGATGTCCATCTTCTTGTTGCTTTCTTCCTTTTTCATCAATTATAACTTTTATATAATTTCTTTCACTCTTCATAATTAAAAATCCTTTCAAATTTCTAACAAATTATACCATTTATATAAAAAAATGTAAAGGATCACTTGCAGTTTTATGTAAATTATGATATAATATAGACCTCGATGATAATTGCATATGTTATTCGTAATGGGAATAACAAAAAAATAATTTAATAATTTATAAGGAGGAATTTGTATATGAAAAAATCAAGTAATGTACAAAAAAGTAATGAATTAAAGGAGGCTGAAATGTCAGCAAAAGAGAACTCATCAAATGCTATGACTCGCAAAATAACTTTTATAGGAGATAACGCTATAAATTTATACACTAACAGAAGATATTTATCATTATCTCTATTAGTTAAACTAATGAGTGATTCTTTGGATGAAGATCTTCCATTTGAAGTTAACTTAACATGTTTAACTCTTGAAGCTTTTGCAAAAGCTTTTAAAGAACTTGGTGACTATGAATTTTCTTTATTAATTTTTAAAAATTTAGAACCATTAAACTTCTTTAAACTACTAAATGACATAAGTACTCAAACTTACTATAACTCAAGTAAAGAAGTATCTAATAAATTTTTAACTTCAGAAAAAGTAATTAAAAAATTAAACAGATTCTACAATGAATATTCTGAAATATATGACTACTGTTTAAAAAATAATTATACGTCACTTTATTTATTTGAAATTACAGCAATGAATAATAACGAAACTTTAAAAAATCAATATAAAAATCTTGGAGAATATCTTCATAGCAATGACAGAAAAAAAAGACATATTGTTTCTTCTTTATTCAATGAGTTAGGAAATGAAACTAGAAGATGTGGCATAACAGAAGCAACAGCTAACGATTACTACTATAAACTTATGCGAATAGATAAAGAAATAAATAATATCTTTGAAAAAATAGACTTAAATAAGATATACTCAATTGATTCATTATATTTCTCAATATTGTAAATAAAAGAGGACTTTAAATAGTCCTCTTTATTTTTTGTATAATAATAAAATTCTCTTTTCTTCATCTTTTACAAGTGAAAAGTCATTTTTTGAATTTTCATTTAATCTTTTCTTTGATACTACACGATTATATTCAAAAGGTTTATTTGTAATCATTATTACGTTCGAGTCATCATCATACTCATTTTCTTTTAAATAATATGGATCAAAAATATATACACATTTTTCATCAATACCAGTACATAGAACATAATGTTCACATTCAGACCATACTCTTAAAACAGCAACTCCTCCAGATTTTATACACTCATACAGTTCTATATTATTAATATCTACTTCATTTCCTTTTAAAATTTTAGAACTTAATTTTAAGTTTATTAATCCCGTACTTGTATTAATCCAATTAGATAAATACTCTATAGCATGAGGTGAAGTACCACAAAGCCCAAGTTGTCCGTTTTCACCAATTGTATCCAAAGTATATAGTGTTATATATTTTATAATAATAGGAGGTATCTCACCTCTTTTAAACAAATACCTCATTGCATTTAATAATGTTGCTTGACCACAATCATACTCTGTAACTTGATATGCAAGCGGTGTATTCATATTATAAAATCTATTTTCCATAACAACTCCTATCTAACATTTTCTTGTTCCCTTTTTTTGACTTCAATATTTTTTAGTCTAATTTCTTCAACATCAATTACTTTTTCAAGTTCTAATGCATTTGAATCAAATATAGCAAGTGATGTTACTTGAAAGCTTCTATTATATCTAAATCTTCTTCTTTTATCTGCATCAATACAAATATTTTTTTCTGCATCAGATGATATATATAAACCACTAAAAAACCTAACATATCCCTGAACTAATGCTTCTGTTATTGCTTCATCATTATATCTCTCATCCCATTCGTTTCTTTCTGGTGATACAGCTCTAGGTAGTCTTTTAAATATTTGTATTTTAAATTCTTCATAATTATCTTTATATCTTTCAAAATCTCTATATAATTGCTCTAGGTATGGTTTAACTCTATCATAACATTGCTCTGGTGTTTCTCCGTCTTTTGGAAAAACTCCGCATCTTAAATATGAATCCCTGCTTTTAGGTTCCATTGTTTTATCCCATCTTAGCATGTCCAAAAATTCAATTTTCTTTTTATAAAAACCTTTTTCAACTCTTGCTTTTATATCTGAGTATGCTTTAAATTTTTTATCTTCTGATGCATGATATATAGCATGAGGATCAAAAATATATAGCTTAATTTCATTTTTTAATATGTCATGTTCTACAGGATCTATATAGTCACTTGCAGCAAAAATATCTTCTAAAACTATAACATCACTTAAATCATCTATCTCACATATTACATGTTTAATATTATGATTTTCTAAAGAGTTTCCTATTTCTCTTGCCACTAAAGTTCTAACTATATCATCAGGTATATTTTGATATTTTACACTTGCATTAACTCTTGCTAACACCTCTTTAAATTTGGAAGGTCTAATCCTAATAGTAGTATCTTTAAGACTACTATACATTACATATCTAGTTCCAGGATTATACTTTCCATCATCTAAAACTTCATCATTATTTGGCTTACCATCTGTTAAATCCATTCTGTCATATTCTTGCCATTTAGAATAATACTCTGGAAATGCTGATGGTGGTGTATACCATTTTATTTTACTGCAGGAAGGCTTAAGTCCTCCTCTTACTCGCTCTATTTCTTTAGCTTGAACATTTGTATAATTACTACAATCATCTGTTAAAAGTACAAATTTCTCATCCATTAGTCTATCACCTCAAAAAAATAATTTCATATATAGATTATCAAATTATTAATCTTTTTTCAAGAGAATTAAAGCTAGAAAAAGGAAAGATGAAATTCTATCATCTTTCCCTTTTAATTTTTTCTCTTACTACTCCTTTTATATCTGGAGCTAATGCCTCATCTTTTGCAAGAGGAAAATATATACCATCTAAGTTTATCCCTAATTCTTGAGTTAAAGAATTATATCTAAAATCTGCTGAATTTAAAGTTCTATATTCAGATAAATAATTTCTATACATAGTCTTAGCAAATTTTCTTCCTTCTGGATCACTTAAATTACATACCTTCCTTATTTCTCGAAGTGCCCACTGCTCATAAGAAAGAAAATTTCTTATATTTGATGTATTATTTGGATAAATAATAGGAGAAACATATATTTTCTTAGATTTCATATTTTGAGCGTTGACTACACCTAAATTTGAATATTGACTCAAACTATTTATAATACTTCTTGTTGCACATTCTCCATTATCTTCAAGTGAGTTATCTGCAACAATTCCAAATGGTAATTCATATCCATTAAAATTCTCTTTATGCAATATTCTAAAAGAATCACATATACTATAATTATCTTTTACCATTCTACAAAATCTAGCTTCAACTGCTGCATCAACAAAAATCACTTTACAACTATTTGGTAAATCATCAATAATTGACATTAATGAACCTAAATCTAGTTCTAAAATAGCATCACTTCTTTCAAATTCAGAATTTGAAATACCACTTAATTGACCCAAACCATTTGTAGTAACAACTTTAAATACTCCTTGTTCTTTCATTTTTTCAAATTCTTCAATAGAAACAAATCTATAGTTAGTTCTTATCATATCTTGCGGGGTTTTCTTTCTTGTAGTAAATATAGTAGCATTTTTAAGTCCCATTTTCCTTGCCAATTTATTTTTAATAGTGGTCTTTCCTGCGTAATTTCTACCTGTTACTAAAATCATATATATCCCTCCTTTCATAAATATATATTAATATTTTTATTTCACTATTAAATTGCTAAATAATTATACTGCTATTATTTGTAATTAGCAATAGTTTTTAATGCAAAAAATAACACTTATATTTTAAATAAGTGTTATTTTCTTTATATTTCATTTCAAAAACAGTATAATTATTTGTTTAAATATTCATCTAATGCTTTTGTTCTATATTGAAGAATTGGCATTTCACTAGTTGGCACAAATCCTGGTCTAGCATTTATTACATCAGGTATTCTATTTACAATTGTAGCACATGTAAGCTCAACTGTAGCAGGTCTTGTAATAACAACTGTAGTATCTGGTTCACCATATATAGTCCATTCATTTTTATCACATTCATCTGGACCATATACTTTACCAATACATTCAGTTTCGAAAACTATTCCTTCTTTTGTCTCAGTTGTAACTATTGCAGACATTCCTGTTGCATCTCCTGCTTTTACTGTCATTCCTAAAGTTGAAGAGTCTAAATCTTCAGGATATGTTGTTGGAACTGTAACTTGTGTTTGGTGTGTAATTGTAAGTCCCATCTTATCTGCAAGCCATCCATTTACATTCCACATATATGATGGTAAATATTCTCCTCTATTAATTACTTCTTGTCTTTCTTCATCAGTTACTCTATCTACTGAAGCAACTTCTTTATCAAATTCTTCAAGTGTAAGCCCAGAACCATGTGCTTTAGCAAGTGCTATACCATAATCTTCGACATTATAGCTTGAACTTCCCTTAATCTTAGTTATTTTATGTGTAGCTCCTCCAAGAACAGTAATTAAATTTCCCCAGAATATATCTTGGTATCCTGCTCCTGTTAAAGTACATCCATTTTCTTTTGCTAATTTATCTAGTTTTTCAGTTAGTGTAGGGTTAGAATTTTCAGGATAAAATACTTCTTCACATGTAGAAATTGCATTTATTCCAAGCTTAGCGCATACTTCAAATGCATCATATACATCGCTAAATAAACTCATAGTAGTTATTATACAAATATCTGGATTAGCTTTTCTTAATACCTCTTCAGCATTTTTAGCATCTGATATAACTACTCCCTTTTCTTCTCCACCCATGATAGTAGAGATATCCTTTCCAAATTTTCTCTCGTCAATATCTAGTGCTGCAACAATTTCAGCACCTTTTTCATATACATATCTCATTGTATATACTGACATCTTTCCGCAACCATATTGGGCAACTTTAATTTTACTCATAAATACCTCCTCTATAAGATATAACTTTTATCTTATCTAAGTATAGTATATCACAAAGAATTAAATAATAAAAATATAATTTAAACTTTTCACTATTTTTTTACAATAAAACTATTTATAGCATTTGCCACATTTAGAACAACCATTACATATCATCTTATTGCCACATTCTTTACAATTTTCACCAAAATATGCTACATATAAATCTTCATTTCTTAAAGGAATACCAAGTTCATCTGTTAATTTAAACTCAATTTTCTTTCCTTCATAACTTAATCCTGACTTATATGCAAGCTTGGCTTGAGTATGTTTACTTTTTATTTTATACATTTTTTTATCTTTTATAAATATATTTCCAGTTTCAATAAAAGCAAATCTAGTATTATATTTTTTGCATTCATCACTTAAAAGCTTAACCCAGTCATATTCTAATGGCCTTGCTCCATCATAATTTTCTCCTCCTGCAATAACTTGTTCAATTACACCTTCTTTTAAATATTTTTCAATATCGACTTTACCTATAAATGGTGCGACCATAATTCCCTTATGCTTAAAGGGGAGTGAAAATAATATTGGTATTCTTTCATCTGCTCTTTTTTGATTTTCACATGTTACATTAAAAAAAACATTTTCTAGACCTTCTCCCCACCAATCTGGTAAATTATTTAGTACCCTATCTGGTCTCTTTGTTAAAATAAAAAATATAACATCTGATCTTTGTCTAATTATTTCCCACACTTCTTTTCTCCACTCATCCGCTTCTTCTATAAAAAAATCTGATGTCATACATATTCTTATTTGTTCACCACTTTTTATCTTATAACTTCCTTTTCTGTCCTTATGTAAAGGATAATCAAAATTGTTTGAAACTTTATATATATTGCTTCCATCTTGATTTCTGACCTTATCTAAATAATACATATAACAGTTTTTACATCCTTCGCTTATCTTTTTGCATCCATGCCATGGATTCCATATATCATGCATACTATAACCTTTCTAAAGCTTCGTCTACTTCTCTACTATTTTTACATATAATTGTTTTGTCTTTATATTTATTACAAATTTCTTGATATTTTTCTTTATGCTTTTTATCTCTTCCATCAAATAGTATCCATTTTATAAACTCAAAATCGAACTTTTCTTCACAATCATTTGCCATATCTATTCTAGTCTTATTTTTATTTTCTAAGTATCTTTTATAAGCTCTATGAAGACATACTCTTGCTGGAAAATCTAAAAAAATAATTTTATCTGCCTCTTTAATTCTTCTATCTTGTTCTAGCTTTGAATAATTTCCATCAATTACCCATGAATCATTTTCTAAAAAATCTTCTACAATTTCTCTTGCTTCACTAGTTTCTCTTTCTTTCCAATTTTTTGTAAAATTAACTTTATCTAAGTGTAACACCGGAATATTATATTTTTCTCCAATTTTTCTTGCAAGAGTTGACTTACCTGAACCACTATATCCTAAAATTGCTACTTTCATTATTTTTTCTCCTTTTATATATGCATATTATATCATAAAATGTAATTTTTTGAAAAAAATCTCTCTCAAAATATTTTATAATTAATACTTTGAGAGAGAATATTTCTTTATTTAAACATTTCTAATACATCAATTGCCATCTTTTTCTTTTCAGGAAAAGTATCAAAATCTTCACTAATAATTTGCTCTTTTGAAAACCATTTACTGCCTAAAACTTCATCCTCTTTTTCTTTTAACTTTGATGTTCCTTTGTCTATAGCCACATAAAAAATATCCATATGAATATGATTTTCTTTTACTATGTTTTTTTGTAAAGCAAAAGGCTTTATAAAATCTTCTTGTCTTGGATATCTTTGTCCTATTAATTCTATATCTAAATTTGTTTCCTCTTTAACTTCTCTTAATACAGCTTCTTCTGGATTTTCATTTTCTTCAATATGGCCACCAACAAAAAGCCATTTATTTAATTTTTTATGATGAATAAATAATATCTTATTTTTTTCTTTATTTAAGATACATGCAGTAGCACAAAAATGACATTCAAAGTCTAGCATTTTTGATTTATTATTAAAATTGTAGATTTCTAAACATTCTTTAACTTCATCAGTTATTTTAGCATTATCTCTAGCTTCTTGTAATGATTCCCATTTATATGCATCATGCTCTGTAAGTTTAATTACACCATTTTTTTCAACTTTTATTGCAAAATTATATTGACGAGCTTTCTTACCACTTCCTGATATATAATCAAAAGAATTTATAAAACAAATTACTTCTTTCAAGTCCAAATTAGTTTCTTCTTTTACTTCGCGAGTTAATGCTTTTAAAATATCTTCACCTTTTTCCATATTTCCACTTGGAAGCTCGTCTATTCCCCCCATAAAATCATCAGCTTTTCTACTCATTATTAGCACTTCATTCTTTTCATTAACAATAACAGCTCCTACAACGTTTTTCTCAATACCATCTTCTTTGCCTTTTTCAATTAAATAATCATAAAATTTCATTTTTTACCTCCTTCTTATAATACCTTGAAACTTTATTTAATATTTCACAATACTTTATTACAATATTTTCATCTTCTTTATTATACCAAACAGGGATTTTAAATGAATTATCATAAAATCTATCTGCATTAACAAACTTTTCATTTTCATCAAATATTTTACCATAAGAAGGAAAAAAATAACTAGGATTTTTGAATAATTCAAGCCTATTTAATGGACATGTAGAGCCGGGCTTATCATATTCAACTCCCCCTTCTGCATTTAAAGCATCAATAAATCTTTCAATAGGTAAATTGTTAAACTTTGATGGATCATACTTAATAATTAACGCATAATAACTACATTTACTTCCTTCATATGGTTCATTTAAAGTCAATCCATCTATTTTATCAATAGTATTTTTGATAATATTTACCATATCCTGTTTTATAGAATTAATATTATCTATATTTTTAAATTGCTCATATGCTATTCTAATTGCAAGTGGATGAGCTCTAAGCTTTAATCCTTTTCCAGTTGTTGCATATTTATAGTCCGTACTTTTTTTATTTATTTCTTGTTTACAACGTTTATTATAATGACCAAGTAATATACAATTTTTATATATATACTTATTATTTGTAATTATAATTCCTCCTTCTCCACCAGTTATTATTTTATTTCCTTGCAAACTAAAAGCGGCAGCATCAGACCATTCTCCTAACTTTTTTCCTTTATATTCTCCTCCATGTGCATGAGAACAATCTTCAAGTAAATAAATTCCATACTTGTCAGCTATTTTTCTGAGTTCATCCATTTTACAAGGATATCCCCACATATGTGTTACCATTATTGCTTTTGTATTATTATTTATCTTTTCTTCTATCTTTTTATAATCTATATTTCCTGTTTCATCACAATCAACAAAAACTGGTTTAGCACCAGTTTGAAATATTGGTGATACTGTTGCAAAAAAAGTATATATAGGACAAATAACCTCATCGCCTTCTCTTAAATTTATTGCATCATATAATGAATGTAATGCACTTGTTCCAGACGATGTAACTAATGCATATTTTTTATTATGATATTTTGCAAATGATTCTTCGAACTTTTTAAAGATATTGCTATTATCATAAATAGAAATTGTATCATGTAATTGTTCTATTACAGCTTTTTCAATTTCTTTTGTTATTTTTGGATGAATAAATCTTCCTTCTTCTTTGCTAATTATAGGATTTCCACCGTTAATTGCGAGTTTATCTATAGTATTCATTGGACAATGCTTGCCCAATAAAGAATTTGCAAGTTTTATCTTTTTTTCTAATCCTTCGTCGTCTCTATTTTTTACTTCATCTTTTATACTTACTTCTTGCTTTATATATCTGCAAAGTTTAATTATTCCATCAGGAGACACAAATAAATCATTAAATGAATTACAATAACTATTAGGATTGTATCTATCATTTGCTGCTGCACAAAAGATTTTAGATAATATAATTTTTGTAGTTCCATCAAAAAGTACAATCTTATGGGTATATTCTTCTAAAACTTTAAAATTCAATTCAATTAGTTTTTTCTTAATTTCATATATTGGTACTATTTCTTCCTTATTTTTACTAAATAATTCAATTATTTTGATACTAGCATTTACTTTTTTAGCAAGTGAAATAATGTTTTTGAATTCTTCTATAGTATCATTTTGATTTTTCACAACTGTCATATTAATTCTAATATCTATATCTTTATTTAAATTTCTAAGCTGTGATAAGTTATATATTACTCTGGATAATTTATTTTTTCTTTGAACAATTTGATCATATAGATTAGTATTTAATGTATGTATCGAAACATTTAATCTATCGATTCCTTCAAAACAAGCCATATTTCTATCTATAAGTTCTCCATTACTTACTAATGTCGTTTTAAGATCTAATTCTTTCATACAATTTACTATTTCTAATATATCATCTCTAACTAAGGGCTCACCGCCAGTAATAGTTACAGTATTCCAACCATATTTTCTTTTGCAGAAGTCTACTAAATATTTGTAATCTTTAGAATCAAAAACTTCTTTAGTTCCCTTTTCAACTCCTTCTCCATGACAAAAATAACAGTCATAATTACATTTTCTTGTTACAATCAATCTAAGCTCTTTATTCATTTTGCATCTCTCCCTTTTTATGGGAATTATACTCTAGTATTATAATTTTGTCTATAAAATTTGCAAATTATTTGCTTTTTTTACGCAATTTATTTGCGTTTTTACCGTAAGATTACATAAGTTTGTATCATAGTTTTTTCAATTAGTTACATAATAATTAAAATAAAAAAGCAACAATCAATTGATATTATAATTTTCAATATATCAATTAATTGTTACCACCTTTTTTCTAGAAATAATCTGACACATAAGGTATATCTTGCCCAATTGAATCTTCTAGCATTTCAATTGTTTTCTTATCTGCTTTTATTCTTCCAATCTTTGCTAAATATTCAGGTCTTTTATATCCCATAAGTAGAGTTGTCATTGTTTGGATACTTATTGTATCATCGCTCTTACCAGATACTTTATTTGCAATTGCCTTTCCATCTTTATCTATTGTTAAAATGAACGTTCCTTGGTTTTCTTCCATTATTGGATCAGATAAAGTAAACTTCCATTCTCTTTTTTCTATATTGCTCTTTCTAAATGGATATCTTGCAATAAATTCCTGAAAATCTACAATTCTTGCCATATAATATGGAGAAATAGTCTCTTTAATACTTGCATCTTCTAAAAGAAATGCTAAAGGCTCATCTGTATATGTATCTCCTACTACTTTATCTATCATTGAAAAGTGTGCTGATACAAAGTTCCAAAGTCCAGTTCTTGCATCTTCTGTATTAAAAATCATATCCTTTATATGAAATACATCATCTGCCAACCAATAGATAATATATCCATCAGCTTCTTGATTTTCATTATAATAAATTGCAGCCATAATATCATCTGTGTCCCATAGCCAATACTCATTCCATGCAAGTTCATCTCTTAATATTGCTCCATGTGTATGCATTGCAAATTTATTATATGTTTCTTTTATCTCATCACTATCATATTTTACACGTCTAACATCTCCTGAAACTTGACGATTTTTTGGTAATTGATAATCATCTATTTCATAAGATATTTTATCTGATATTATTTCCCAACCTTTTCTTCTATAATATGGTATAGAGTATGGAAAAAGATATGTTATATATTGTCCCCTTTCCTTCATTTTTTTTAATGCTGTTTCAAGCAATTTATGCATTAGTCCCTGATTTGAATATTCAGGATAAGTTCCAACTCCTGTAAGACCACCCATATCATATGTTTTATTAAAAATCCTAACTTTCATTGGATAAACAGCAACTTGTGATACAAGAGTATCTTTATCAAACCAGCCTATTACATCAGCTTTTTGCATCGTTGGAAATTTAGCTCTTATTATCTCTTTTTCTTCCCAACCTATAGAATTAAGTTCTTGATCTGTAACTTGAAATACATATCTTAATAGTGCATTATACTGATCCATATATTCACTTGAAACTGATTTCATTTTCAGATTTTTTTTATTCATTATTTGATTTCCCCTTTTTTAATATAAATTATTATAACATAAACTATATAATATAACAAATTAAAATCTATATATTATATAAATTTCATTTTCATAGTAAAAATCACATAACTATATTCTTTAGCTATGTGATTTTATTTATTATAATCCCATTATCATTACTGCTACATTGAAAAATACAAGACATGAGCATGTATCTAAAATTGTAGAAATTAAAGGTGCAGCCATAATTGCTGGATCTAATTTTAATTTTTTACAAATTAAAGGTAATAAACAACCAAGAGACTTAGCTATACCTATGGTAATAACTAAGGTTAAACCAACAACTATTCCAAGCTGTAAATCATGATATTGAATAAGTATCCTAATACAATTTACTATTGCCATTATAATCCCAACAATCATAGCTACTCTTATTTCTTTCCACCAAACTTTTAAAAAATCTTTTGGCTTAATTTCATCAACAGCTAATCCTCTAATAACAAGAGTCGAAGATTGTGAACCACAATTTCCTCCTGTACCCATTATCATTGGTATAAATGAAACAAGTATTGGAAGTGCTGCAAAAGCTTGTTCGTAATGAGTTATAACAGCTCCTGTAACTATTGATGAAAACATTAAAAATAATAACCAAACAATTCTATTCTTAGCATGATTTATAACTGATGTCTTATAATATCCATCTTCGTTTGGAGATATAGCTGCCATTTTTTCAAAGTCTTCAGATGCCTCTTCCTTCATTACATCAATAGCATCATCTACTGTTACAATACCTACTAATCTGTGTTCTTTATCTACTACAGGTAATGCTACATAATCATATTTATCAAAAATTTTAGCAACATCTTCTTTATCATCCAAAGTTGTTACAGTTATTATATTATCATCCATTAAATCTTCAATTTTTTCATTTCTATCTGCTACTAGTAAATCTTTAATATCTATTACACCAGATAATTTTCTATTTTGATCTAATACATAACAATTATATACTGTTTCTTTCTTTAATCCTATTTTTTTTATTTTTGCAAATGCTTCCTCAACAGTCATATTCTCTTTTAAGTCTACAAATTCTGTTGTCATAATGCTTCCAGCACAGTCATCTGGATAGTTTAAAATCTCATTTATTATTTTTCTATCCTTTTCATTTACATTTTTCAAAATACGTTTTACAACATTTGATGGCATTTCTTCAATCATATCAACTGTATCATCCATAAATAAATTATCTACTACGTATTTTAATTCTGCATCAGAAAAAGAATTAATTAATTTTTCTTGTAAATCTGAATCTAATTCTGCAAAAATTTCCGCTGCTTCTTCCTTATTTAAAAGTCTAAAAATAATTATCATATCTTTATCATCAACGGCTTCAAAAATACTCGGGAAATCAGCACCATTTATCCTTTCTAAGTATTTTTTTAATTCATTAAACTTCTTTTGCTCTAATAAATTTAGAACTTCTTCTACTTCAAAATTTTTCTCTAACATAATACTAATCCCCTCACTTTCTAAAATCTTTTTACAGTATTAAAAAAAGACTATCTTTTAATAGTCTTTATATAATTTATAGTTTATTAAACTACATGTTTATTATACCATAAATCGACATCATTTACAATTAAAATTTGCAAATAATTTGCAAAAAAAATACTTATTTAGAACAAAATATTATAAAAGAGAGAATTTAAAATTTCTCTCTTTTATATAATGTCATTATTATTTTAATCTTTCTTCAATTAAATCTGCCAGCTCACGAGCTTTAGTATTTAATACTTCTTGATTTTCTCCCTCTATCATAACACGTACTAAAGGTTCTGTTCCTGAAGGTCTAATTAAAACTCTACCATTTCCAGAAAATTCTTCTTCAATTTTTTCAATTGCTTCTTTTATTACTGGATCCTCTTTATACGCATACTTTTTATCTGCAGGAACTTTTGCATTTATTAAAACTTGTGGATATATGGTAATCTTTGAAGCAAGCTCACTTGCTTTTTTCTTAGACTTTAACAATATCTCTACAAGCATTAAAGATGTTAGTATTCCATCTCCTGTTGGATTATAATCTAAGAATATAATGTGACCAGATTGCTCACCACCAAGATTATATCCATTTTCTAGCATATTTTCTAGAACATATCTATCTCCTACATTAGTTTGAATAAATTGTAAATTGTTTTCTTTACAATATTTTTTTAGTCCTAAATTACTCATAACTGTAGCAACTAAAGTGTCTTTTTTTAATTTTCCTTCTTTTTTCAAATAATCTGAAATAATAGCAAGAATAATGTCTCCATCCATTATATTTCCATTTTCATCTACACAAAGACATCTATCTCCATCACCATCATATGCTATCCCTAAACTGTATCCTTTTTCTACAACTATCTTTGCCAAATTTTCAATATGTGTAGAGCCACATCCTCTATTTATATTTATTCCATCTGGAGTATTGTTTATTACATCATATTTTATTCCTAATGCTTTAAATACCTTAGGAGCAACAACGCTAGTTGCACCATTTGCTGTATCAATTAAAACTTTAAAATTATCATCTAAGATATCTAATAATTTATCTTCAAATATTTTTCTGAAGAAGAAAACATATTCTTCAAGTAAGTCCTCCCTATTTTCACTTACTCCTATTTTATCATTAATTGCTGTTAATTCTTCTATTTTTCCAGAATCCATTACTTCTTCAATTTCCTCTTCTAAGCTATCTGGAATTTTCATTCCTTTATTACTAAAATATTTTACACCATTAAATTCGTAAGTGTTGTGTGATGCTGAAATAACAACTGAGGCATCTGCTTTAAATTTACGAGTTAAATATGCTACTGCAGGAGTAGGCATAACTCCAAGTGTTTTTACGTTTGCTCCATAGCTTAAAAATCCTGCAATCATAGCACTTTCAATTAATGTACCAGAAATTCTTGTATCTCTTCCAATAAAAATTGTAGGAGTATGATCTGTATGCTTAGATAATACATATGCTCCTGCCTTTGCAACTTTATATACTAATTCTGGTGTAAGTTCAGTATTTGCAATTCTTCTTATTCCATCTGTTCCAAAATATTTTCTCAAAATAACTACCTCCTATTAAATTTATATTCTTAATTTATTTGCATTATTTCTTTTGCTCTTTTTACATCTGTTTCATTTGCAGTTCTATAGTTTTCAAGTGGATATTTTAACTTTAAATTCTCCCATTTAAATCTTCCCAAATCATGATACTTCAATATTTCTATTTTTTCAACACCATTTAGTGATTTAATAAATTCAGATAAATCTTTTAAATCTTTTTCATCATCTGTAATTGCAGGTACTAGAACTTGTCTAATCCACATTTTTTTATTATTATCACTTAAATATCTGGCAAATTCTAATTCTTTTTTATTAGATACACCAGTTAATTCTTTACATACTTTATCGTTTATACATTTTATATCTAATAAAAACAAATCTGTCAAGTCTATTAGCCTCTTTATTTCCTCAGTAAGTGCTACATTTCCTGATGTATCAATACAAGTATGTATTCCTTCTTTTTTTAATTTATTAAATAATTCTATTAAGAAAGAAGCTTGAAGTAATGGTTCACCACCACTAATTGTAACTCCTCCATCAGGAGCAATATAACTTTTATATCTTAATATCTTTTCAAATATCTCATCACATTCATATTCTGTTCCACCATGTATATCCCATGTATCACGATTTTGGCAGTATTTACATCTAAGTGAACAGCCTTGCATAAATATAACAAATCTAATTCCTGGTCCATCAACAGCTCCTAATGACTCAAAAGAATGTATTCGTCCTTTCATTTTTTCCTCCTAATAAATATGACACTAGAAATCGAAGCTCTAGTGTCATATCTAATTAATTATTTATATATTTTATTAAAACTTCTCTTGTATTGTTCTGTTTATTACATCTAGTTGTTGTTCTCTAGTTAATTTTACAAAGTTTACTGCATATCCAGATACACGAATTGTAAGTTGTGGATATTTTTCTGGATGTTCCATAGCATCTTCTAAAAGAGCTCTGTCAAAAACATTTACATTTAAATGATGTCCTGTTTGTTTAAAGTATCCATCTAATAAATTTACAAGATTTTTAATTTGTGTTTCTTGCTCATTTCCTAATGTTGATGGAGTAATTGCAAATGTATAAGAGATTCCGTCTTCTGAATATTCATATGGAAGTTTAGCTACAGAATTTAATGCAGCAACTGCTCCATTTGTATCTCTTCCATGTAAAGGATTTGCTCCAGGTCCAAATGGCTCTCCTGCTCTTCTGCCATCAGGAGTATTACCTGTTGCTTTACCATATACAACATTTGATGTAATTGTTAACACAGATAAAGTGTGTTTTGCCCCTCTATAAGTAATATGTCTTTGTAATTTTCTTAAGAAAGTTTTAACAAGCTCTACAGCTATATTATCTACTCTATCGTCATCATTTCCATACTTTGGAAATTCTCCTTCTACTTCATAATCTACTGCAAGACCTGTTTCATCTCTAATAACTTTAACTTTTGCATATTTTATTGCTGAAAGAGAATCTGCAACAACAGAAAGTCCTGCAATACCACATGCCATAGTTCTTAATATATTTCTATCATGTAATGCCATTTCTAAAGCTTCATATGAATATTTATCATGCATATAATGTATTGCATTTAAAGCTTTAATATATATTTTAGCAACATAATCCATCATTTGATCAAATTTTTCCATAACTTCATTGTAATCTAAGTATTCTGAAGTTATCGCTTCAAATTTAGGAGTTATTTGTTTACCAGTTTTTTCATCTCTACCTCCATTTATTGCATAAAGTAGAGTTTTAGCAAGATTTGCTCTAGCTCCAAAGAATTGCATTTGTTTACCAATTTGCATTGCAGATACACAACATGCAATACCATAATCATCACCTAGAGTAATTCTCATTAAGTCATCATTTTCATATTGTATTGAAGAAGTTTTTATTGAAATTTTTGCTGCGTAGTCTTTAAATCCTTGTGGTAAATTTTCTGACCAAAGCACAGTTAAATTTGGTTCTGGTGCAGGTCCTAAGTTAATTAATGTATGTAATACTCTAAATGAGTTCTTAGTAACCAAAGTTCTACCATCTATTCCCATTCCACCGATACTTTCTGTTACCCATACAGGATCACCACTAAACAATTCGTTATATTCTGGTGTACGTAAAAATCTTATCATTCTTAATTTCATTACAAAATGATCCATTAATTCTTGTGCTTCTTTTTCTGTTAAAGTACCATTTTCTAAATCTCTTTGTATATATATATCTAAAAATGTTGATGTTCTACCAATACTCATTGCAGCACCATTTTGATCTTTAGTTGCTGCTAAATATGCAAAATATAACCATTGAATAGCTTCTTTAGCATTTGAGGCAGGTACAGATATATCATATCCATATCTTAATGCCATAGCCTTTAAATCGTTAAGTGCTTTTATTTGCTCACTGATTTCTTCACGTTCTCTTATTATTTCTTCTGTGAATTCATCTGTGTTTAATACATCTAAATCTATTTTTTTTGCTTCGATTAATGCATCTACACCATATAGGGCTACTCTTCTATAATCTCCAATTATTCTTCCACGACCATATCCATCTGGAAGTCCTGTGATTAAATGTGAACTTCTAGCAGCTCTTATATCTGGTGTATACACACTAAATACTCCATCATTATGTGTTTTTCTTAAGTTATTATATATATAATCTGTTTCTTTGTCTACTTCATACCCATATGCAGTACAAGACTTTTCAACAATCTTGATTCCACCATTTGGCATAATTGCCCTTTTAAGTGGAGCATCTGTTTGAAGTCCAACAATTTGTTCTAACTCTTTGTCTATATAACCTGCTTCGTATGCGTTAACAGCAGAAGGAGTTTTTGTATCAACATCTAATACTCCTTTTTTTCTTTCTTCCTCATAAAGTTTTAAAACTTCATTCCAAAGTTTATCTGTTCTTTCTGTTGATCCTTCTAGAAAAGAATCATCTCCCTCATAAGGTGTGTAGTTTCTTTGAATAAATCCTCTAACGTCAATCTCTTTAGTCCATTCTCCTGATTTATTAAAGCCTTCCCATTGTTTAAATTCCATAAAAAAACCTCCTCATAAATTTAACAATTTTATATATTTATATCCATACATTATAATACCATACCACTATATTTTTTTCAACAAAATTTGTATGATAATTTATAAAAAATGCAAATAATTATCATTTATATTTTATGAAAAAATTTCAATAATTATAAAGACAAAAAATGTAAAAAAGATTAATTTGTCAAAAAAAAAAAAGAAAAAAAATAACAAGTAAAACCTGTTATTTTTTTTCTTGAATATTTTTAATTTTCTCTCAAAAAAACTAACCAATAATTCCTAAATGTTCTATTAATATTTTTACTCCAATAATTATTAAAACTATTCCACCTATTAATTCTGCTTTATTTTTAAATTTGTCTCCAAATATTGAGCCAATTTTTATTCCTAATGCTGAAAAAACAAAAGTAATAGTACCAATTAAGAATACAGCTAAAATAATATTTACTTTTAAAAATGCAAATGTTATTCCAATAGCTAGTGCATCAATACTTGTTGCAATTGCAAGAGGCAACATGTCTTTAAAAGAAAATGAATCATTTATATTCTCGTCATCTCCTAATGATTCCTTAATCATATTAATCCCTATAATACCAAGAAGTATAAATGCAATCCAATGATCAATACTTACGATTAAATTTTGAAAACTAATTCCAAGTAAATATCCTATAAGAGGCATAATTGCCTGAAATCCACCAAAATATCCTCCTGCAATAAAATAATGTTTAGCCTTTAGTTTTTTTACAGATAACCCTTTGCAAATTGATACTGCAAAAGCATCCATTGCAAGTCCAATAGAAATAAAAATCAATTCTAAAATTCCCATATTTTTTTCTCCTTTCAAAGCCGGAAAAAAGAGACTCATCTGTAAAATATACAGATAAGTCTCATCATTTAAACTAAAGCCAGGATTTTTTCCAATATGTTGACTTTAGTACTAATTGTTTAGCCGACTACTCCCTTAAAATATATGAATATTCTAACATACTATTATATTATTGTCAAATAATATAAATATATTAAAAATGACTTACAATAAAAATAACAAGATAAAATGATAAGTATATACCACAAATAGCAGCTCCAACTATACCAGTTATCATTCCTGCTTTTGAAGTATTACTGCCATATATTTTACGTCCCTTGTTTCCAAAAATAATTGCAAGAACAGAAGTTGGTATAGAAATAAACCAAAAGATAGCCATTACAATTGATATAATTCCAAGAGTAAGCGATACTACACCATAAGGTGATCTTTTTAATAATTGTTTATTCATTTTCTACCTCCTTCAATTAATATGTAACAATTATTAGCATAATTGCTGATACATACCAAAATACACAATTTACAATTCCAATAATTGAAAAGCTAGTTGTAGTTTTTGCTAAAACTGAGCCACTTTCTTTTATTCTTTTTAAAGATAATACTAAAGTAGTTATTGCCATTGGCAAAGCAAGATACCAAAATCCTACAATAAAAATTGATACAATTGATGCTATAAGACACAAGATATCTCTTGTATGAGAAAGATCTCCTCTTTTTCCTCTAACATATTTAATAACTTTTACTATTCCAAACACTAAAGCAAAAATACCAATAACTAATGCAAAAGTTAATAGCGAACTTGTTAATATAGCGGCTGAAACAGCAATTACAAATAACATTATATATGACATTGTTTCTTTATTCATATTTTAACCTCCTATATTCCTATGCTACTTACTTCTTCTAAAGTATTTAAATTATTTACTTTTAACATATGTTGAGAAATTGTAATTAAATTATCTTTTATATATACTCCTCTTAGTAATTGACTTGTTTTATACGCACTGTTATTATTTGCCTCATTATGAGTTATGACACCTTTTAGTTTTATTCCTTCATCAAGATTTATATTATACACCAAATATCCTTCTGAAATATAGTTTTGAGTAGTATTATAAGATTTAACTAAGCTTTCCATACTATCTGATGTAGCCTTTTCATCTTCAATTTCTTCTTTATATGAATTAACTGGAATAGCTAATATTCCTTTTTCTTTTGAAAATAGTAAAGCCTTATGGTTTGTCAATATTGCAGATTTAGTATATCTATCCCCAATTGTAACTTCGGATATTTGTTTTGGACTATTAACATCACTAACATCAAATAAAGCCATTTTCATACCAGTAACATAAGTTGATGTGTTTAATACATTTCCTTGACTATCTCTTATAATTCTTTGTTCAGTTTGAATTCCAATTCCTATTATGTGATTTTCATCATAAGGATGTAAATATGTACTATATCCCGGAATTTCAAGTTCTCCTAAAACTTTTGGATTATTAGGATCTGACAAATCAAAAACAAATAATGGATCCAAATTTTTATATGTTACAAGATATGCTTTTTCTCCAACAAACCTTGAAGAATACATTTTTTCATCTTCTCCTACATAGTTTGATTCTCCAATTTTTTTCATTTTTTCATTAAAAACTACTATTTTTGAGCCTTTGTCTCCATCTTCTATTGCAACTCTTAAATTAGAGTCATATTCATCAAAAGAAAATTGATTAACTGCTTTTCCTTTTACCTCTGCTTTTCCAATATATTTTATACTACCATCTTCATTCATATGTAGCTTCATAATATTTGTTACATATCCTGTATCAAAATCATATACCTCTTCTTCGAATCCCCATATTCCTGTCCATCCAAATAATTTTGAAATAATACTACATATTTCATCATATTCATAATTTTTATCTGCAATATATATGTTATTTTCTGAAACATATACATAGTCTACATCTGATAAATATGCTTCTAATTCAAAAGATGAGTTATTTAAATTTTTTAAATCAACATAAGATATAACTGTTTCATAATTACTTGGCTTATCTTTGAAATAGTACATTCTATCTAAGTCAATATCTATTCTGTTATTATCTTCTTCATAGTATGCGATAACTTCATCATCTTTTTCTCTTAATCTTCCATTTGAGATGATATATAATTTTCCATTTACTATTCTTGCAGTATAGTAATTTTGATTTAATTTAAAGCTTTTTACTTGTGAAACACTTAATTTATTACTTATATCATATATTTTTACATCAGTATCATATTCTCTTCCACCATAAAACTTATATATTATATTTGATATATTCTTAATCTCTTTATTTATTACTACTAAATAATTATCATATAGCATGATATCTACTGGTACAGAATCTCCAGAGCTTATTCTATTTGCAACAACTGGATTGTTAACATCTCTAACATCAGTAATAATTACTTCATTTTCAGATATAGAGTATGTATAATTCCCATCAGTTTTTATTATATCTGCCTCATCAACATTTTCAACTTGTACATTAGTTTTTGAATAATCCAAATTGTTTCCCTCAGATTTATTTGAACTTATTCCACTACTAGTTACTGAATCAATTGATGAAACAGCTGAATTAAGCCCCCCAGTAGCTTCTATTCCGTCCACTACATAATCTGATGATCCATTTCCCAATATATTAAATGGGAAACATAAAGCATATGCAATTTTATATCCAATATTTTTACTGCCATTATCATATATTGACTCTAACTTAAATTTATTATTTACTCTAACTGGTTTATCTTTAGTTATATTTGATATGCAAACACTTGTTATAATTATAATTAAAGCAATCAATACAATTACAATAAATTGTGAAATTTTAGATTTAAATATTTTCATATACAACCTCCAACTAGTAAAATTATATAATAAATATAAAAAAATTTACAATATATAATCTAAAAATTAATATAAAAAAAAGTAAACACTTCAAAACTCGTGTTTACTTTTTTTCATTATATTAATAGTTTTCAGCTTTAATTTCAAAATAAGCTTTTGGATGTGAACATACTGGACATATTTCTGGAGCTTTTTCTCCTACGTGAA
>JBJEXW010000004.1:0-20767 GCA_051886195.1 Clostridia bacterium | reverse complement strand
CAGAAGATATTAAGATAGTTGTAAAAGATGAAAGAGCACCAGAAACTGGAGATATAGCAGTAGTTGTATTTGTAGTAATAGCAGTAGTATGTATAGCAGGTATTCTATTTGTTGTAATAAGAAATAAAAAGAAAAATAATAAATAATAGTTTATTATTAAGATTATTTCATAAAAAGGATTAGTAGTATTAAGCTACTAATCTTTTTTTGTTTTAAATACCCAAAAACATTTCTAAAAATTAAAGTTATATGATATAATTCTAATAGATCATTAAGAAAGGAAAAAATAAGATGGAAGAATGTAAAGTAGAGAATTTATATAATTTAAATGAAACAATAGCAGCAAAAATCTTTGAAGGAGTAACTTATCCATGGGAAGTATTGCCTAAAATTGAAAATTTTATAATTGAATTAGGAAATACTTTAAGTGAAGAAGAATATGATAAAGTTGGTGAAAATGTATGGATTGCTAAATCAGCTATAGTTGCACCAACAGCATATATAAAAGGACCAGCAATAATCGGTAAAAATGCAGAAGTAAGACATTGTGCTTTTATAAGAGGAAAAGCAATTGTTGGAGAAGGTGCAGTTGTAGGTAATTCTACAGAATTAAAAAATGTCATATTATTTAATAAAGTACAAGTGCCACACTATAATTATGTAGGAGACTCAATATTAGGATATAAGGCTCATATGGGAGCTGGTTCAATAACTTCAAATGTGAAGTCAGATAAGAAATTAGTTGTAGTAAAGACAGATAAAGAAAAAATAGAAACAGGATTAAAAAAATTTGGAGCTATGATTGGGGATGAAGTTGAAGTTGGATGTGGATCTGTTTTAAATCCAGGAACAGTTATTGGTAAACATACAAATATTTATCCTTTATCTTCAGTTAGAAAAGTAGTACCAGAAAATAGTATATATAAAAATCAAAATGAAATTGTAAAAAAAATATAGATATAAAATAAGGTTAATAGTTTAAAAATATTAACCTTATTTTATTATAAAAATGAATATTATATTTGTTGATATTTTTCAACAATTTTATTTTTAAATTTATGATAATATTGTATAAAACTAAATATTATAAAAAAATTAAATATTGTGAAAAAAATTTCACAATATTTGTTAAAATAAGTATTGACATATCATGAAATTAGGTGTATAACATAGATGTATTTAGCACTTAAATATTTGGAGTGCTAAAGATGGTGATAAAATGAATTTAGACGAAAGAAAGAAAAAAATACTTTCATCAGTAGTGGAAGATTATATTGAATCTGCAGAACCTGTAGGGTCTAAAACTTTAGTAGAGAAATATCATTTGAATTATAGTAGTGCTACAATAAGAAATGATATGAAAATTCTTGAAGAAGAAGGATATTTGGAACAACCACATGTTTCTGCTGGAAGAATACCATCTACTAAAGGGTATAGATACTATGTAGATAATTTAATGAAAGAAAAAAAACTATCTATGGTAGATATAGATTATATAAATAGTACGATAAATGGTTTTGGTGATGTAGATGATATAATTGAACAGGTGGCAGATGTTGTATCAAAAGTTCTTTCAGCACCAACTGTTATTACCAAAAATAATACTGATACAATTGAAAATATAAAGGTTGTAAAAATCTCAGATAACTTATTATTAATTGTATTAATGTCAAAAAATGGTACTGTTAAAGATTGCATAGCAAAGCTTACAGATACAGTTGAAGATACGGTTATTGATAAAATGACAAGTATACTTAATCAAAACTTATCTGGAACACCATTACAAGAATTACATTATGCATTAAATAATGTTATAAAAAAAGATTTAGAAGCTTTTTCAGAGGTTATGGAGCAAATTGTAAATAGTATAAAATATGAAATGTCAAAAAACATGAGAAAGTTAAATAGTGGTGTTGAAAAAATATTTGAAAATCCTGAATTTTCAGATGTTGAAACTGTAAAGAATTTTATTAATATGATATCTACAAAAGAGATAATAGATTCTGCTTTAGATAGAACTAGAGATAATAAGCTAAGTATTGTTATAGGTTCTGAAAATAAGGAAGTATTACTTAATGATTACACTGTTATATCTTTAGATATAGAAAAGGATAATAAATATTTAGGAAAATTGTCTGTAATAGGACCAAAAAGAATGAATTATGCAAAAACAATATCTACATTAAAATATATTAATGAAAAGTTTAATGGTATTTTAAAACTAAATAAAGATAATAGTGCAAAGGGGGATAATAGTGAAGAAGGAAGAAAATAACAATATTGAAGAAAAAGAAGTTGAAACTGCTCAAGAAACAATTAAGAAAGAAGATAATGCTATTGAGGAATTAAAAGCTCAGTTAAAGCAAGAAAAAGAAAAATCTGATGAATATTATGAACATTTAAAACGTAATATGGCAGAGTTTGATAATTTTAAGAAAAGAATTTCAAAAGAAAAAGATATGATGTATAATACAATTTCTGCAGATATAGTGTCAGAGTTTTTACCAATATTAGATAATTTTGAAAAAGCTTTAAACGCTGAAACTACAGATGAGTCATATAAAGATGGAATGATTATGATATATAATCAATTAATTGAAACACTTGGAAAGATTGGTGTAGAAGAAATAAAAGCATTAAACAATACTTTTGATCCAAATTATCATGAAGCTGTTATGCATGTAGAAGATGAAAATTTTGGTGAAAAAGAAATTGTTGAAGTGTTTAGAAAAGGATATAAAATAGGCGATAAAATAATTCGTCATGCTATGGTAAAAGTAGCAAATTAAAATTAGGTAATTGCTTAAATAAGTATTTAATACTGTGTTTAAGTATATAATAATATATAAGTAACTTTGTATTTTTAGGAGGTAATTTAATATGTCAAAAGTTATAGGTATAGACTTAGGTACTACAAATTCATGTGTTGCTGTTATTGAAAACGGTGAACCAATAGTAATTCCAAATGCAGAAGGGGCAAGAACTACTCCATCAATAGTTGCATTTGCAAAAAATGGTGAAAGACTAGTTGGTCAAGTAGCAAAAAGACAAGCGGTTACAAACCACGATAGAACAGTTATTTCAATAAAAAGAGATATGGGTTCTGATAGAAAAATTAAAATAGAAAACAAAGATTATACACCACAAGAAATTTCAGCTATGATTTTACAAAAATTAAAAGAAGATGCTGAAAACTATCTTGGAGAAAAAGTAACTCAAGCTGTTATTACAGTTCCAGCTTATTTTACAGATTCTCAAAGACAAGCAACTAAAGATGCTGGTAGAATAGCAGGTCTTGAAGTATTAAGAATTGTTAACGAGCCAACAGCTGCTTCTCTTGCTCATGGTTTTGATAAAGATGCAGAGCAAAAAATAATGGTATATGATCTTGGTGGTGGTACATTTGATGTATCAATACTAGATATTGCTGATGGTGTATTTGAAGTTATGGCTACAGCTGGTAATAACAGATTAGGTGGAGATGACTTTGATCAAAGAATTATAGATTATTTAGTAGGAGAATTTAAGAAAGATAATGGAATAGATTTATCTACAGATAGTATGGCTATGCAAAGATTAAAAGAAGCTGCAGAAAAAGCTAAAATTGAACTTTCTGGAGTAATGCAAGCTCAAATTAATTTACCATTTATAACTGCAGATTCAACTGGTCCAAAACATATGGATATTACATTAACTAGATCTAAATTTGAAGAATTAATTTCAGATTTAGTGGATTCTACAGTAGGACCTGTAAATCAAGCATTAAAAGATTCAGGATTAACATTTGATAAAATAGATAAAATATTACTTGTTGGTGGATCTACTCGTGTTCCTCTTGTTCAAGAAACAGTTAAAAAAATTACTGGTAAAGAACCATATAAAGGAATCAACCCAGATGAATGCGTTGCTATAGGTGCAGCAATTCAAGGTGGAGTACTTACAGGTGAAGTAAAAGATTTAGTTTTACTTGATGTAACACCATTATCACTTGGTATTGAAACTTATGGTGGAGTATTTACAAAATTAATTGAAAGAAATACAACAATACCAACTAAAAAATCTCAAATATTTAGTACAGCTGCTGATGGTCAAACTTCAGTTGAAGTACACGTACTTCAAGGTGAAAGAGAAATGGCTTCATATAATAAAACTCTTGGAAGATTTAGTTTAACTGGAATTCCAGCTGCTCCAAGAGGAGTACCTCAAATTGAAGTTACTTTTGATATTGATGCAAATGGTATAGTTCATGTATCTGCAAAAGATATGGCAACAAATAATGAACAAAAAATCGCTATAACAGCAAGCACAAACTTAACAGAAGATGAAATTCAAAATGCTGTTAAGGAAGCAGAAGCTCATGCTGCTGAAGATAAAAAGAAGAAAGAAGAAGTTGAAGTTAGAAACAATGCAGATTCATTAGTATACAATACAGAAAAAACTTTAAAAGAATTAGAAGGAAAAGTATCTGAAGAAGAAAAATCTAAAGTTGAATCTGAACTTGCAAACTTAAAGAAAACTCTTGAAGGAACTGATACAGCTGCAATTAAAGCTGCAACAGATAAGTTAACTCAAGTATTTTATGATTTAACTTCAAAATTATATTCTCAAGCAAGTCAACAAGGAGCTACAGCAGGAGATGCTACTGAAAATGCTGGTACTCAAGATAATGTTGTACATGATGCAGATTATAAAGTAGAAGATGATAATAAATAATAAAAATAACTAAAAAATATGGGTGGTAATCCTACCACCCTATATTTTTAGCAATATAAAAATATTGTGTATAGGGGGAAAAATTTGTGGCAGAGTCTAAAGATTATTATAGCATTTTAGGTGTTTCAAAAGATGCAACAGCAGATGATCTTAAAAGAGCATATAGAAAACTTGCTAAGCAATATCATCCAGACGCACAACATACTGAAGAAGATAAAAAGAACGCAGAGGCAAAATTTAAAGAAATAAATGAAGCTTATTCTGTCCTATCAGATGAAAATAAGAGAGCACAGTATGATAGGTTTGGTTCAAATTTTGAACAAGCTGGATTTGGTGGCGGCTATGGAAATTATGGTGGAGCATATGGCTTTGATGGATTTGGAGGCATGGATATAGATTTAGAAGACATTTTAGGAAGTGTATTTGGAGGAGGCTTTTCTTCTTCTAAAAAAAGCCAGGGTCCTTCTAGAGGTTCAGATATAAAGACAACAATGTCTCTAAAGTTTGAGGAAGCTGCATTTGGAGTAAAAAAAGAAATAAATATTACAAGAAATGAAAAATGTGATTGCTGTAATGGAAGTGGTGCAAAACCTGGAAGTAAAATAATTACTTGTGATAAATGTGGTGGTAGAGGAAAGGTGCAAATTACTCAGAATACTATTATGGGAGCATTCTCTACAGTTAAGACTTGTGATAAATGTAGTGGAACAGGAAAGGTAATAGAAACACCATGTGAAAAATGTAGTGGCAAGGGAATAGTAAGAAAGTCTAGAAAAATAGAAATAAATGTTCCAGCAGGTATAGATGATGGTCAAGCAATTTCGCTTAGAGGAGAAGGCGATGCAGGTAAAAAAGGTGGACCAAATGGTGACCTATATGTAATTATGAAAGTATTACCACATAAGTACTTTAAGAGAAATGGTTATGATATATCTGCTAATGTTAGAGTTCCATTTGCAAAGATGGCACTTGGTGGAGATATAAAAATACCTACACTTGAAGGTGAAATGGAATTTAATATTCCAGAAGGAACAACTAGTGGTACTAAATTTAGAGTAAAAGATCAAGGTATTCCTGTATTAAATGGAAAGGGAAGAGGAACATTAGAATTTACTGTAGATGTAGATGTACCTAAAAAATTAACTGATGAGCAACGAGAGATACTTACTCAATTTGCAAAGTCATTTGGTGAAGAAGTTAATCCAAAAAAACGTGGAATTTTTGGAAGATAAATAACAAGCTTAAGAATTATATTTCTTAAGCTTATTTTAATTATATATTGACATTTTATGGTAACTATAATATAATGCTAATGCACAAAAAAACTATTACTTAGAATAAAATTATTTTAAGGAGGTAATAATTATGAAGGAATTATTAAAAAGGATTGTTATTGTATTGTTATTTTTAATTGTTATTTGTTTGGTCTTTAATTATTTTATAACAAAAAAACAAGAAAGTATTGAAAGAAATGATAGTGTTATTAAAGAGGAACAACAAGAAGAGGAAAAACAAACTATTTCTCAAACAGATGAAATTGAGAGTTATTCAGATTCAAAAGCCAGATGCACAACAAGTTTAAACTTTAGAAAATCTCCTTCTACAGATTCTGAAGTAATTGAAATTTTACCTAAGGGAACCATATTAAATGTAATTTCAAAAATACGAAATGGTTGGTATAAGGTAGAATTAAATGAAAAAATTGGATATGTTAGCGGAGACTATATTAAGTTCTTAAGTGACGAAGAAAAAATGGAAATTACAGAACTAGAAGTATATTCTAATACTTTTGCTAAAACAAATACTTCCCTTAATATTAGAGAAAGAGCAAATAAAGAATCCAGTATATTAACAAATGTAAAAAATGAGAGTATTTTAAAAGTATTAAGTAAAATGCAAAATGGATGGTACAAGGTTGAAGGAAATGCTATTTATGGATATGTTAGTGGAGAGTATATAACTCTTCTTTCAAATGAAGAATATAGTTTATATTCGTCAGATACAAATAATATGTTAGAACCTAATGAAAATATAATTGCTACGTATACATCTACAAGTACATATAACCAAAATAGTAGATATAATATGCATCTTGCAGCAGATTATATGAATGGAACAAGTGTTGCACCAGGAGAAACATATTCACATTTAAATGTTGTTCATCCAAAAGGAGAAGAAAATAAATATGTAGAATCTACAATTTTTGTTAATAATGGTCAAACAGCTCAAGCCTCAGGTGGAGGAATTTGTCAAACATCAAGTACTACATATGCAGCTATTGTTTCTGCAAAGGAAAAAGGAATAAATACGGGGCTTAACGTAACAGCACAAGCACCACATTCTGGTAAAGTAAACTATGTTCCACGAAAATATGAAGCTACAGTAAATAGTGGTACACAAGATTTTTGCTTTAGAAACTGTAATAATTATAGTATAAAAATAGTAACTTCATACAATTACAATACGTTAACTGTAACAATCTATAAGATATAATAAAGCATCCTATTAATTTAGGATGTTTTTTATTTAAATAAACTCTCTTTAAAAAGTTGCAATAAAATTGCTATTGTGTTACAATATTATTGCTTTGTTTTTACAAAAAAATATAAAAATAAAGCAATGAAATTTTAGGAGAGATGTTTTTTATGAAGAATTGTTTTAAAAATATAAAAAGACTTAAATTAAAAATAATAAGCATTATATTATTAGTAGCATTACTTAGCCTAGAATTTAGTCCGTTTGCAGTAAAGGCAACTGCACAACAACTACAATTCTATTCTCCAGGATCAGTATCAGTTGGATACGATTCATATAATGGAAAAAATGTATGGTATAGTAACGCAACACTAGGTGGTCAGACTGCATATTGTATTGACTATACATGTCCTGCACCAAGTGGTACCATGACTTTTAGAAATTATTTATCTGATCAAGGAATGGCAATATTAATTCATGGTTATCCAAATTGCAGTCCAGCATCAATTGGATGTAATAATGCAGAAGAAGCATACATGGCTACACAAATGGCTTTATGGGAAGTATTAAATAGAACAGGGGAATCTCATAAGTCTGGATTAATATTTAGAGTTGAAAATGTTACTCCAAAGTCAGGCATGGAAGGCTTTTATAATAGAGCAGTGTCTGCTGCAAAAAAATTAGTAGCTATGGCTGAAGCTGACCCTTATGTATATGTACCAACATTGGTAATAGATAATAGCAATGTTTCTGCTACTTATGATTCAAATGAGGCTTTGATAGGTCCATATAAAGTAAATGTTGAAGGAGTTGCAGCATCAGACATTAAGTCTATAACTGCAAGTTTAGAAAATGCACCAGCTTCTGCTAGAATAACTGATGCAAATGGTAATATTAAGTCATCATTATCAAATGGTGAATCTATATATGTTAAGATGAGTAAGTCAGAAGATACTAGTTCATTTAAAGTTAACTTTACAGCAGATGTTAATAGAAAAGTTGGAGTAATTTATGAAAAATCAGGTCAAGCAGTACAAGATTATGTTAGACTTGATATAATACCAAATTCAATGAATCAATCTGTTACAATTAATTGGAAGAAAGTAGAAACTTTAGGAGAAATTGAACTTACAAAGGTTGATCAAGATAATCAGCCAGTATCAGGTGCAAAGTTTAAACTTGAAAGATCAGATGGAACTTTAATTGGAGAAGTTGAAACTGGAACCGATGGAAAAATTAATTTTTATAAGGTACCAGAAGGAAACTATATTTTAACTGAGATTTCAGCACCACAAGGCTATCAGATTAAAGAACAAAGTAAAAACGTAACTGTTAAAGCAAGTGAAACATCTTATGTTAAATTTGTAAATGAAAGAATAACAGGAAAATTAGTTATTACTAAGATAGATGATGCAAATAAACCACTAGAAAATGTAAAATTTAATATATATGATTCTGAAGGATATTTAGTAACATCTGTAATAACAAATTCAGAAGGTAAAGCAACAGTTAATGTAGACTATGGAACATACTACTTTAAAGAAGTTGAAGTGCCATATGGCTACACAATGGATGATACATTATATAATTTTACTGTTGATGGAGAAAATAGAATTTTTTATCAAACAGTCACAAATGAAAGATATAAAGGATCATTATTAGTCGTAAAAACTGATGATGATAATACTCCAATTGAAGGAGTAAAATTTAATATATTAGACTCAAATTATAATTTAATAACTACAATAATAACTAATTCAAAAGGATTAGGTGGAGTTAAAAATTTACCACTTGGCACATATTATTATCAAGAAGTAGAAGCTCCTGAAAATGTTGCAATGGATTCAAATAAGTATGAGTTTAAAATAGAATCTAAAGATCAAATTGTAAGAAAAGATATAGTAAATGAAAAAATAAAAGGAATTTTAAAAATTACAAAAGTTAATGAAGAAAATAAAGTAATTGAAAATGCAAAATTTGAAATATTAGATTCAAACAAAAATGTAGTTGACACAATAATAACAAATAGTGAAGGTATAGCTACATCTAAAGAACTAGAAAAAGGAACATATTATTATAAAGAAGTAGAAGTTCCAGAAGGATATATTTTAGATTCTACTGAGTATGAATTTAATATTACAAATAAAGGACAAGTAGTAAGTGAAAAAGTAGTAAATTATACGGCTAAGGGATCACTTAAAATAGTTAAATATGACTCAAACGGAAAAGTATTATCTAATGTAAAGTTTAATATCTTAGACGTAGATAAGAATGTAGTTGATACTATAATAACAAATATTGAGGGAATTGCTACATCTAAAAAATTACCATTAGGAAAGTATTATTATCAAGAGGTAGAAGTTCCTGAAAATATTGTTTTAGATGAAAGTATTCACATATTTGCTTTAACAGAGAACAATCAAGTAATAACTAAAACTATTGTTAATGAATATATTACTGGAAGATTAAGTATTGTGAAAGTAGATGAAGATAGAAACCCACTTGAGGGAGTAAAATTTAATATACTTGATTCACAAAAAAATATTGTAGATACTATAGTAACCGATGCAGCTGGAAATGCAGTATCAAAGAAGCTTGTAAAGGGAACATACTATTATCAAGAAATAGAAGCACCAAAAGGAATAGTAGTAGATAGCAATGTATATGAATTCAAAATAGAATATAATAATCAAAACGTAATAAAAAATATTGTAAATAGATATGCTAAAGGTACAATTGTTATAACTAAATATGATAGTGCTGGAAGCCTTTTATCTAATGTTAAGTTCCAAATTTTAAATGAAGCAAAAGAAGTTGTAGATACAATTGAAACAGATGAAAATGGAGTAGCAACATCTAAAAAATTGCTTTTAGGTAAGTATTTTTATAAAGAAATATCAGCTCCAGAAAATGTTGTAATGGATACTGAAGAACATGAATTTAATTTAAATGAAGACAATGAAGTTGTATCAAAAACAGTAATAAATAAATTAAAAGAAGGAAAACTTAAAATAATAAAAGTAGATGAAAACAATGTTCCACTTGAAGGAGTTACATTTAATATCTACGATGAAAACAAAAATCTAGTAGATACAATAGTAACAGACAAAGAAGGAATAGCACAATCAAAAGAGCTAGAAAAAGGAAAATATTATTATCAAGAAATAAAAGCACCAGAAGGAATAGTAGTAGATAGAACAATGTACGAATTTGAAATAGAAGAAGATGGACAAAACGTAATCAAGAATATGATAAACTATTATGCAAAAGGAAGCTTAAAAATAAAAAAATACGATAGTAATAGTAAAACACTAGCAAATGTAAAGTTTGAAATAACAAACGAAAGTGGAAAAATAGTAGATGAAATTACAACAGATGAATTAGGAATAGCAGTAAGTAAAAAATTACCACTTGGAACATATTATTACCAAGAAATAGAAGCTCCTGAAAATGTTGTAATAGACACTCAAAAACATGAATTTGGTCTAACAGAAAATAATCAAGTGATAGAAAAAACAGTAATAAATAAAGTAAAAGAAGGAAAACTAAAAATAATAAAAGTAGATGAAAATAATGTTCCACTAGAAGGAGTTACATTTAATATCTACGATGAAAACAAAAATCTAGTAGACACAATAGTAACAGACAAAGAAGGAATAGCACAATCAAAAGAGCTAGAAAAAGGAAAATATTATTATCAAGAAATAAAAGCACCAGAAGGAATAGTAGTAGATAGAACAATGTACGAATTTGAAATAGAAGAAGATGGACAAAACGTAATCAAGAATATGATAAACTATTATGCAAAAGGAAGCTTAAAAATAAAAAAATACGATAGTAATAGTAAAACACTAGCAAATGTAAAGTTTGAAATAACAAACGAAAGTGGAAAAATAGTAGATGAAATTACAACAGATGAATTAGGAATAGCAGTAAGTAAAAAATTACCACTTGGAACATATTATTACCAAGAAATAGAAGCTCCTGAAAATGTTGTAATAGACACTCAAAAACATGAATTTGGTCTAACAGAAAATAATCAAGTGATAGAAAAAACAGTAATAAATAAAGTAAAAGAAGGAAAACTAAAAATAATAAAAGTAGATGAAAATAATGTTCCACTAGAAGGAGTTACATTTAATATCTACGATGAAAACAAAAATCTAGTAGACACAATAGTAACAGACAAAGAAGGAATAGCACAATCAAAAGAGCTAGAAAAAGGAAAATATTATTATCAAGAAATAAAAGCACCAGAAGGAATAGTAGTAGATAGTACAATGTACGAATTTGAAATAGAAGAAGACGGACAAAATGTAATCAAGAATATGATAAACTACTATATAAAAGGTGAATTAAAAATATATAAATTAGCAGAGAATACTAATGCACCATTAGCAAATGCAAAATTTAATATTTATGATGAAGAAAGAAATATTGTAGATACAATTGAAACAGATGAAAATGGTGTAGCAATATCTAAAAAGTTAATTTATGGAACATACTATTATAAAGAAATAGAAGCTCCTGAAGGATATGTTTTAGATAATACAGAATATAAACTAGATATCAAACAAGAAAAACAGGAAGTAGCTATTGTATATAACAAAAAGGCAGAACTTCCAAAAACTGGAGGAAGCTTTAGTAGTGATGCTCAAATTATAATAACTATATCAATTATATCTTTAATAGGATATGCAATAATAAATCTTTTAAGAAAAAGAGAACAATTCTAAGTAAAAAATAATATATAAAAAGAATACACTTTAACATTAAAGTGTATTCTTTCTTTTTTTAATTTGAACCCCAATAGCTAATATCAGACTTTTTAAATGTTTTAGCTGTACTTCCGATGCCTAAAAAATCAAGTACATGTACAGTTATAGTAGAACTACTATCGTTCATTTTACTTTTTAAAGAATCATAATTTTCTTCTAAAAATAACCTACCTTCATATCTTACATCTATGTATGAATTACCCCAGATACAATCAAACATAAAAATCCCTCCTTTTAATTATAAAAATAACCCGAACTATATAATTTCAAGAATATTATACAACATAAAAAATTAAAATTCAATTATATCTGTTAATAAAGATTACATTTATTTACATTATTTTTAGATAAAAAGAGTGTAAAGGTGTTGCAAAATCTTTTAGTTTTCTATATAATCAAATTAAGTTAAAGCTTTTTAACTTAAATCAAAAGATAAATCATAGGAGGTAGAAAATGGATATATTAAAAATTTCAGCAAAATCTAGCCCTAATTCTGTAGCAGGAGCTATTGCAGGTCTTGTTAAAGAAAACGGAAGAGCAGAAATGCAAGCAATTGGAGCAGGGGCTATAAATCAAGCAGTAAAGGCAGTAGCAATCGCAAGAGGATTTGTTGCACCAACAGGAGTAGAACTTGTTTGTTCTCCAGCATTCACAGAAGTTACAATAGATAACGAGGATAAAACAGGAATTAAATTCGTAGTTGAACCAAAAGCTTAAAAAAATATATAATAAAAAAATATGAGCTCAAAAAGATAAAAAACTATCTTTTTGAGTCTTTTTATGATATAATTGGGCAAGATATTATTAAGTGGTAAGAAAAGTAGGTGTAATTTATCTTGTGTGCTAAGATTATAGATTCGCGTAGATATAAAACTATAACAAAATCTCAATTAGAGAAAAAAAGAAGAAATAGTGAAAAACAATTGAAATCTCAAAAGAGTAGTTATAATAAAACAAATAAATATTCTGCAAACAACAATAATAATTCATTTATATCAAACTTAATGATAAGAAAACATAGAGAAAAGAAAAAAGAACAAGAATTATTACTTTATTCTAGGCCTCAAAGAACTGTAATTAAGGAGCCAAAGCAAAAAGTATATATTCCAAAATCTTTTATTGTTTCTTGTTGTATTGTAGTTGCTGTGCTATTAATTTATGCATCAGTAAAAATTACAGGAATTGATAATAAAATAGCTACTACTGTGTTTAGTAATAAAGAAAATCAAGAAAATTATAATAAAGTTGCATTAGAGCCAAATTATGATTTAAAAATTGGATTAGTATCATTAGATAGCACAGATGCATATTCATCTACAAACTTAATACTGAACGATTTATTTAAAAATTTATCTTGTAGTTTAGTAAAAGTTGAAAATAATTATGATATAACATATAAACTAGCAAGAAAAATTGAAAAAGTATCTAATACTGAATATAAAATCACATTAAATAGTGATTATAAACTAGACTTAAATGATGTAAGATATTCTGTTGAAAAAATATTATCATACGGGGAGGATAATATGTATTATAATAGAGTATCAAATATTTATTCAATAGATGGTACAAACGAAAAAAATGAATTAATACTAAAACTTAAAGAGGAAAATCCATACTTTGTATACTATTTAGATTTTCCTATTTTGGATGATGAGGGGAAAAATTATGCAGGATATGATTATTCTGCTTTAGATAATTCTGTATTATTTAATAGAACAGACAAGAATATTAATAGCAATTTAAAATCTATCTCTATTGATAGTTATAAGACTTTAAAAGAAATTGTAGAACAATTTACAAGTGGTCAAATTGATGTTTTTTTTGCTACTTCTAACAATGACATGCAATTAATTGGTAAAAATGATTATAATGTTAAAAAATATAAAGATGGTGAGACACTATTTATTTTTGGAAATAAAAATTCAAATGTTTTTTCAAGAAAAGAAATTAGAAGTGCGTTAATGTATTCGCTTAATAGAGAAGAAATTGTAAAGAGTAGTGATAATAATTTTATTGAGATAATAGATTTACCTTTTATGTATTCCGGTATAAAATATAAATATGATATTGTTGGAGCTAAAAATGTAATGAATGCAAATGGCTGGAACCAAAATAGTGCTGGAATATATGAAAAAAATGAATCAGGCAATTATATTAATGCAACATTAAGATTACTTGTAAATTCAGAAGACGAAAATAAAGTTAATGTGGCAAATAATATAAAAACTATGGCGTATAATGCTGGAATCAACGTAGAAGTTGAAGCACTTAGTAAGCAAGAAGTTGAGCAAAGAGTAAATGATTCAGATTATGACTTAGTCCTTGCAACAGTATATCTAAATGAAACTCCAAATGTTGAATTTTTAAGACAATATTTAGATATAAATGATATTACGCATCAAGCATTCTTACAAATTGAAGAAAGTGATGTTGAAAACTTATCTAAAAATATTCAAAATTTAGAGTTTGTTCTTTCTGATGAAGTAGCATGTATTGGAATTTACGCAAGAAATATTAACTTAGTTTATCAGAAATATATTTATGGATTTAATGATATAAACTATATGAGTATTTTTAATAATATAAATAATATAGGCAAGAAAGCTGAGTAGAAGAATAAATTTTTAATTATTCAAGATGAATATCTAAAAATTGTAATAATCTAATTAAACAATATAAGTTGAATAGGGAGGAGAATATAAATGAAATTTGATGGAATAGTAGCCAAAATGGCTGAACAAGTAAAGAAAGAAAAAAAGAGGATAGTATTGCCAGAAACAGAAGATGTAAGAATTTTAAAAGCAGCAGCAATTGTTGCAAATGGAGATTATGCAGACATAATTTTAATTGGAAATGAGCAAGAAATTATGGAAAAATGTAATAAAGAAAACATAGATATGCCATATAATAAAGTAAAAATTGTAGATAATATTAGTTCTTCAAAAAAAGATGAGTATGATAATTTATTATATGAGCTTAGAAAACATAAAGGTATGACTTTAGATGAAGCCAGAAAGGTAAACGAAGATAAAGTATATTTTGCTACAATGATGGTAAAAGCAGAAGATGCAGATGGATTAGTCAGTGGAGCTATACATTCTACAGCAAATACATTAAGACCAGCTCTTCAAATTATTAAAGCTGCAGAAGGTGTGAATAATGTATCTTCATTTTTCTTAATGGAAACAAAAAAAACTGAACTAGGAACAGATGGAGTATTAATTTTTTCAGATTGTGGATTAATTGAATTTCCAACTAAAGAACAATTAGTAGATATTACAATTGAATCTGCACAAAGTTATAAAATGCTTACAGGATATGAACCTAAAGTTGCACTTCTTTCTTATTCAACTAAAGGTAGTGCAAAAAATGAAGCAATAGATAAACTTAATGATGTTTTAAATATGCTAAAAGATAAAAATGTAGATTTTGAAGTGGATGGAGAATTTCAATTAGATGCAGCTCTTATACCAGAAGTTGCTGCATTAAAAGCTCCAGAAAGTAAAGTTGCTGGACAAGCAAATGTTTTAATATTCCCAAATCTAGAAGCTGGAAATATTGGTTATAAGATGGCACAAAGATTTGGAGATGCATTAGCAATTGGACCAGTTACACAAGGACTTAAAAAACCGGTAAATGATTTATCTAGAGGAAGCTCAGTAGAAGATATTGTAGGAACAATAATAGTTACTTGTATGCAAGCAAAATAGTTTTTGACTTATATTTAATATAAGTTTAATATATAATAGTATTAGTTTTTAAAGGAGGATTTTTAGATGAATATTTTAGTAATTAATTGTGGTAGTTCAACAATTAAATTTCAACTTATAGATGTTGAAAACAATAATAATGTAATTGCAAAAGGCAGATGTGATATGGTTGGTTATAAAGAATCAAATATCATATATAATAATGTTAGAGATGGAATTAAGAAGAATGAAGATATTCCAATGCCAACACATAAAGAGGCAATGGAAGTATTACTTAATACATTAATGGACAAAGAAATAGGTGTAATAGAGTCTATGGATGAAATTTATGCAGTCGGACACAGAGTAGTTCATGGCGGAGAAAAATTTAGTTCATCAGTATTAGTAACAGATGATGTAATTAAAAGTATTGAGGATTTAGTAGATTTAGCACCATTACATAATCCAGGATCTTTAATGGGAATTAAAGCTATGATGGAGGTTGCACCAAACAAGAAAAATGTTGCTGTTTTTGATACTGCTTTTCATCAAACAATGCCAGTATATAATTATTTGTATGCTATAGATTATAAATACTATACTAATAATAAAATAAGAAGATATGGATTCCACGGAACATCATATCAATATATATTAGGAAGATTAGAAGAAATTCTTGGAAAGAAAAAAGAAGATATAAATGCTATTGTATGTCATCTTGGTGGAGGAGCTTCAATTTGTGCAATAAAAAATGGAAAATCTTATGATACATCTATGGGATTTACTCCACTTGAGGGATTAGTAATGGAAACTAGATGTGGAGATTTAGATCCTTCAATTGTAACAAGAATAATGAAAGATGAAAATTTAACACCAGACGAGGTTGAAAATATTTTAAATAAAAAATCTGGTAGACTTGGACTTTGTGGCATTGGAGATCAAAGACAAATGATTCAAGCAGAACAATCAGGAAATGAACAAGCAAAACTTGCAAGAAAAATTCAAACACATAGAAATAAGAAATATATTGGATCATATATTGCTGAGCTTAATAGAGTTGATGCTATAGTATTTACAGGTGGTAATGGAGAAAATAATGCCTGTGAAAGAGAAGATGTTGTATCAGATATGGAATGCTTAGGAATAGAATTGGATAAAGAGCTTAATAATGCTTCATCTGGAAAAGAAGCTAGAATTTCAAAAGATTCATCTAAAATTGGAATATATGTAATCCCAACAAATGAAGAACTAGAAATAGCAAAACAAACTGTAGAGATTGTATCAAAATGCTAATAGATTTAATAAATACAATAAAAGATGATGATACTATATGGGTAATGGAAAATAGAGAAAATTCAGATAAAATATTTAAAGAATACGTTACAGATAAACTTTTTTCAGCTACTTATGCTATAGTATCAAAAAAGGTTGCATATATATTTGTGCATAAATTAGATGAGGGAAATATAAAGGTATTAAATAATAAATACTGTAAAGTATTTATTTATTGTAGTATTTCAGAGCTTAAAGATTATATCAATAATACTTTGATAGAACTAAGATTTCCAAAGAATATGCTTTTAAACTATACTACAATGTCAGATGAATCAACAGATATAATTACACATAGTTCATATATAAGGATAAGTAAGTTATTTAGGAATATCTATAAAGAAAATGGTAAAAAAGTTAGTATAAAGTCAGCTCAAATGAATATTTATGATATTATTTCAAAAAATACTAATGACGACATCAGTAGACTAAAAGAACTTTCAAAAATTACAGATTATATTTTAAAAGAAACATTTAATAGTATAAAAGTTGGTCAGACAGAAAAAGAAGTAGCAGATAATACTAGAAAAATAGCAATAAGATATTTAGAGCAAAATAAAGAGAAATATGATATAATAAATTATGATTTTGCATGGGATATCTGTCCTATAGTCTTATCAGGTGTAAATCTAAAAAAAGGTGGGCATGCACTTCCAAGTAATAAAGAAATTGAAAAAGGTGATACTATTTATTTTGATTTTGGAATAAAAGCTGTATTTAAAGATAATAAAATATTATATACAGATATGCAAAGAATGGGATATGTTTTAAATAATAATGAAAAAGATGCTCCACAAAGCGTAAAAAATGTATTTAATGTATTAGTTTCTTCAATAAAAAAAGGAATGAAAAAGATGAAGCCAGGAATTAAGGGATATGTTATAGACAATATTGTTAGAGGAGAAATATTAAAAAACAATTATCCAGATTACCCACATGCTACTGGTCACCCGGTTGGAAAAGAAGTTCATGGTGGAGGAGCTTTAATTTCAATTAAAACAGGTAAAAGAGCAAATCTAAAATTAGTTGAAAATGGTATCTATACATTGGAGCCAAGAATAGACATAGAAAATGGTGGATCAATTGAAGAAATGATATTGGTAACAAAAGATGGAGGAATTCCACTTTGTAATTTGCAAAATAAATTATATTTAATATAGAAAAGAGGTAGAGATTATGAGTTTAAAATATGAAAAAAAAGATATTTATTCTACATTGTCACAAGAAGAGTTAGATAATGCTAATAGCTATGCAAGAAGTTATATGAATTTTTTGGATAGAGCGAGAACAGAATACTTGGCTGTTGAAGAAGCAATTAAAATACTTGAAAATAATGGTTTTATATCATTAGAAGAGAAACAAATATTAGAAGTAGGAGATAGAATATACTTTGTTAATAAAGATAAGTCATTATATGTTGCTGTTATTGGAAAAGAGTCTATAGTAAATGGAATAAATGTTGTTGGTGCACACATCGACAGTCCAAGACTAGATTTAAAACCAATGCCACTTATTGAAAAAAGTGGAGCTGCATTATTAAAAACACAATATTATGGAGGAATAAAAAAATACCAATGGATGTCAATTCCTCTTGCAATGTATGGTGTTATGTATAACAAAAATGGCGAAAAAATAAAAATATCTATTGGTGAAAATGAAGATGATCCTGTATTTACAATTGCAGATTTATTACCACATCTTGCAAAAGATCAAATGAAACTAAATGCAAATGATTTTATTGACCCTGAAAAGATGAGTGTATTAGTAGGCTCATTAAAAGATAAAGAGGCAGAAGAAAAGGTATCAGAAAAGGTAAAACAAAATATATTAAAGATTTTAAACGAAAAATATGGGGTTGAAGAAATAGATTTTGCAAGAAGTGAAATTTCTTTTGTACCTGCATTTAAAACAAAATTTATAGGTCTTGATAGAGGATTAATCGGTGGATATGGTCAAGATGATAGGGTATGTGCTTATGCAACTTTAAGAGCAATAATTGATGCAGCAGATGAATTAGGTGATGATATAAGAAAAACTGCAATTGCAATGATTGTAGATAAAGAAGAAATAGGAAGTATAGGTACAACTTCAATGAGTTCTCGTGCTTTTGATATGTTTATTAATAAATTAATTGAAAAAACAAATAGTATGGGGGTAGATAAACTAGAAGTATATTATAATTCTAAAGTACTATCTGCCGATGTTACTGCAGGTATTTCTCCAGAATATGAAGAAGTATCAGATATACAAAATGGAAGTCAAATTGGTTGTGGAATATCTATTGAAAAATATACTGGTTCAGGCGGAAAATATAATGCTAGTGATGCAAATGCAAGTTACATGTCTAAAATAATGTCACTTTTTGATAATAATAATATAATGTATCAAGTTGGTACTTTAGGAAAAACTGGAAAAGGTGGCGGAGGAACAATTGCATATATTCTTGCAGATAAAGGATGCGAAGTTGTAGATTGCGGTACACCAGTACTTGCAATGCATTCACCTTTTGAAGTAACTTCAAAATATGATGTATATATGACTTATCTTGCATATAAAGCATTTTTTAAGGAGTAATATTTGTTTAGAAATTTACTAAAAAATACAGATTATATATTAATCATAACTATTCTTGCATTGTTTGTGATAGGCGTATTTGGTATATATAGTGCTGGATATGGAGACATAGATGGTTCTAATACAGAATATCAAAAGCAAATAGTTTGGTTTGGAGTTGTATGTGTTATATCATTAATTTTATGGGCAATTGATACTTCTGTATTTGAATTTATGGGATACGCTTTATATGGATTAAATTTAGTTCTGTTGGTATTAGTTCTTGCTATGCCTTCTGTATTTGGAGCAAGCAGCTGGTTTAAAATAGGAGGAATATCATATCAGCCATCAGAACTAATGAAAATAGGATATATTTTATGTGCAGCAAAAGTTATGACAATGTATACTGAAAATAAACAATCACCGCAACCAGATAAGAGAAAGAATATTATACTTTTAGTAGTTTTAGGATTATTATTTATAGTGCCATTAATACTAATTATTTTACAACCAGATTTTGGTACAGCTTTAGTTTATGTTATGATAACTGCTTTTATGATATTTAAGCTAGGTATTAAATATAGGTACATAATAGTTACTTTTTTGATTGCTTTAATTTTATTACCAATTATATATAATTTTTTACCAGAACATGCCAAAACAAGAATAGATGTATTTTTAAATCCTGAACTTGATCCTTTAGGTGATGGTTATAATGCGATACAATCAAAAATTGCTGTTGGAGCAGGTATGTTTTTGGGAACTGGATTTTTAAAAGGTTCACAAACCCAATATGATTATTTACCCGTGCAATCTTCTGATTTTATATTTTCAGTTATTTCAGAAGAAATGGGATTTGTTATATCCGCACTTGTAGTAATCTTATATTTAGCTATGTTATTAAGATTATTAAAAACAGCGGCACAAGCAAGAGATATGTATACTTCTTTTGTAACTATAGGAATAGTTGGAATGTTTGCATTTCATTTTATAGAAAATATAGGTATGACAATAGGTCTTTTGCCTATAACAGGTGTGCCATTACCTTTTGTTAGCTATGGTGGTAGTAATTTATTAACGTCTGGTATAGCTATAGGTATAATACTTAATATCTCGGCAAGAAAAAATAAGGATATAATGTTTGGATAATGATAGTTTTAAGCTATCATTATTTTTTTGGTGTTAGAGAAAACTACATGCTATGCATGTAGTTCAGAAAAGCTT
>JBJEXW010000003.1:0-186035 GCA_051886195.1 Clostridia bacterium | reverse complement strand
ATAAGGTATTTCCTTTTTTTATATATTAGTGTGTCATATCTATTGTAAACCTATACATTATGTTACAAAGAATTAAAAAAAGTAGTAATATTCCTAATTTTTAGGCAAATTACTACTTTTATATCATTTTGTTTACTAATACATCCATTAGCTGGATATACCAACTAATAATTGTTGTTGCTGGAATAATACATACAATAAATGTACTAATTACTATAAAAGGTCCAAATGGTAAATATGCATCCTTTATATTTTTAACTTTATTTATTATCAAATATAAAATACTAAATATTGCAGACAAAAATACACTAAGAATCATAATTACAATTATACTCTTATAATCTACGAAAAAACCAATAGATGCGAGTAATTTCATATCCCCATATCCAAACCCTTCTTTTTGCGTTATCTTTTCAAAAATATAATCTATAATAAATAATGTAAATCCTCCAATAATTAATCCAATTAAAGAATTAATTAAATTTTCTTTTGAAAAGTTACCAAAAAGCTTTATTATTCCAGATAAAAAGATTACTATACTGCAAGTATTTGGAATTATCATATACTTTATGTCCATTATTAAAGCTAAGATTAATGAAAAACAAACGGGTACTATAGTTATAATTGATAAAATATTTTTTTCTTTAGTTAGTATCATAAATAAAATAAAGAAAATAATTGAATATTTCAGGTCTAAATTTTTTATACTAAAGTTCTTAATATATTCTTTAAACTCGAAGTCTTTTCCCCTATTTTTTTCTGATAATTTTATAAAATTAGTTAAAATCAAACTAACTATAAATGATAAAATCACAAAAACTATTATACTCTGCACTTTTGAGAATTCTCCTCTTTCTTATAATAATGATTTAATATTATCCTTTCAATAGGCCTTTTTATCCTACTTATCCATATTTCTTTCTTATTAATTCTCTTTACAAGTAATGTGTTAATGTTAAATCTATTTCCACCCCAAATATCTGTAAATAGTTGATCACCAATCATCAATATTTCTTTTTTACTTATATCTGGAAAATTATCACATACTTTTTTAAAACCTTTAATTGATGGCTTAGATGCTTTATAAAAATATTTAACACCTAATTCTTTTGAAATTTTTTTAACAGTTTTTTCTGAAAATGAATTACTAACAATATATAATTGAACACCTTTACTTTTTACATTTTTTATCCATTTTTTTAATTCTTTTGAAAATTTTCCTTTAGAATCAATAAGTGTATTATCCATATCCATAAGAATTAATCTTATTCCATCTCTACTTATCAATTCATATGGAATATCTTCGACTTTTTCAAAAGTATATTTTGGATAGAAATTCTTTAATAGTGATTTTCTCTTTTTTTCTTTTACTTTTGTCATTTAACTCTCCTTGTCTGCCATATATCTATTCTACTTATATGTATATATTACTATAATTATATCATTTTTGCAACAAAAATAATGTTGTTTAGTTTTACTTATATATTTACTTCATAATTTTATATAAAATTATTATCTGTACTTTAATTTTTTAATTTAATATGATATACTATAAAACATATTTGAAAGTAAAGGTGGGATAATAATGGAAAAAGAAATGACTCTTTATGAAGAACTTCAATGGAGAGGTTTAATTAAAGATATAAGTAGTGAAGACTTAATTGAAAAACTAAATAAAGGAGGTCTTACATTTTATTTAGGCACAGATCCAACTGCAGATAGTTTACATATAGGTCACTATTCTACATTTCTTGTAGCAAAAAGACTACAAAAAGCTGGCCATAATCCTATACTTCTTGTTGGTGGAGCAACAGGTTTAGTTGGAGATCCTAGAGGTACAGGTGAAAGAGAAAAAGCTGATGCAAAAGTTATTGAAAATAACTATGTAAAATTAAAAGCACAAGTTGAAAGACTATTTGGAATAAAATGTGTTAATAACTATGATTGGTTTAAAGATGTTAACTACATAGACTTTTTAAGAGACTATGGTAAATATATAAATGTAAATTATATGATAAATAAAGATCTGGTTAGAAGACAGCTTGAAATTGGTATTTCTTATGCAGAATTTTCATATATGCTAATTCAAGGTGTAGACTTCAAACATCTTCATGATGAGTATGGTGTTACATTACAAATTGGTGGATCAGATCAATGGGGAAACTTAACAACTGGTATTGAAATAATTCGTAAACTAACAGGAGAGGAAGTTTATGCATTTTCAATTCCACTTGCTACAGATTCTCAAGGAAAGAAAATGGGAAAATCTGAAGGAAATGCTGTATGGCTAGATATAGAAAAAACTTCTGCTTACGAACTATATCAATACTTATTTAATCTTGAAGATTCAATGATGGAAGCTTATCTTAAAAGATTTACTTTTCTTTCAAAACCAGAAATAGAAAAAATTATGAAAGAGCATAATGAAGCTCCTGAAAAAAGAATCGCTCAAGAAACATTAGCTCATGAAGTAATTAGAGATATACATGGTGAAGAAGAATATAATAAAGCTGTAGAAATAAGTAGAGCATTATTTAGTGGAGACATTAAAAAAATTCCTTCAAATCAAATAGGAAAAATATTTGCTAAAGTTGATCATATAGATATTGTTGAAGAACAAAATATTGTAGATTTTTTAGCTAACAATAAAATATGCTCAAGTAAAAGAGAAGCAAGAGAATTTATAAATGCTGGAAGTATAACTTTAAATGGTGAAAAAGTAACAGATTTAGAAACAACTATTTCAAAAGAAATGGCTCTAGATAATAAATATATTGTTGTACGTAAAGGTAAGAAAAAATATTTCTTAGGTGAATTTGTAAATGTCTAAAAACAAATTATATACATTAGGTGAAGAGATATCCAATTCCATAACACATGGAATTGGCTCTTTATTGTCTATTGCAGCACTAGTATTAATGATAGTAGTTTCAGCTATGCATCATAATGCAATGGCTATTGTTACATCTTCATTATTTGGAGTTAGTTTAATAATACTTTATACAATGTCAACTCTTTACCATGCCATATCTAACGAAAAAGCAAAAAAAGTACTTAAAATATTTGATCATTCAACAATTTATTTACTAATTGCAGGTTCATATACACCTTTTACTCTTGTTGCACTTAGAAGTATAAATGAAACAAAAGCTTGGATAGTTTTTGGAATTGTATGGGCTATTGCAATATTAGGAACAATTACTTATTCAATATTTAAAAATAAATTTAAAGTATTAAATGTTATATCTTATATAGTAATGGGTTGGGTTATAGTTATTGCACTACCTGAAATTGTATCTTTCTTTAAAATAAATAATGCAATGAATGGTCTTTATCTACTCGTTGCTGGAGGAATTTTTTATACGGTAGGAGTAATTTTTTATGCTCTTCAAAAGAAAAATTTAAAATATTTTCATACAATTTGGCATGTCTTTGTTTTACTTGGCTCAGTATTTCATTTTTTCTCAGTATTATTGTATGTAATTTAATAGCCTAATACAAATTAGGCTATTTCAGACTGTTGACAATTTTCTTGTAAACAGTCTTTTCTTTTTTAAATAAATAATGTATAATATAAATATGTAAAATATATATTTTTTTATATAAAGATATAATTATCTTTTTGGTAGTTATATCTTTTTATATATATAGAAGCATACTAAACCTCGGCATCTGAAAGCCCTTTAAGGAGGGGATTATACGAGTAATAATAAAAATGATGCCGTAGTATTAGCACACGAAAGCATCAATTATCTTAATGACAGTATTCAACTTATACATAGAATTTCTTTATCTTATGATAAAATATATATACCAATACTTGGAGAAGTATGTATAGACACTCTTGGTAGTCTTATAGACGATATAAGAAAAATTGATTATAAAAAATTTCAAGTTATTGTTGAAGATAAAGAAGATGAGTATTTTTATACTATAAAAGATTTATTGATTGAACTTTTAAAAAATACTAGCCTTTTAGTTGATAAAGAAAGTAAAAGATTCAATAAAAAGAAAAACAAAACTAAAAAATAATCAAAAGAAAAATGGTAAGGGAAAGTAGGATGCTTAATAATGGAAGATATTGATATATTATCTTCCTTTTTTCTTGTATAAAAAGCAAAAAAATGATATAATATAAATGGTATATGAGGGTGCTAAATTTTAACTCATATACTATTATTACTCGTTGGTGGTATATTATTTTATATGCCACCACTTTTTATGTATATAATCTTCTGGTTGTGCCATTAGTAGCTTAGTCTTAATTTTTTTATTATGACTAATATATTTTATTAAAAATCCAAAAAAATTAAAAATAATCAAACCTAGTAAAAAATAATACTGGTTTTATCAACAATCTGTAATAGCCTAATACAAATTAGGCTATTTTTTTATTTTATTTTTAAAAAAACTTTACTCTTAAAATTATTTATGCTATAATACTAAATGTGATGGCCCCTTGGTCAAGCGGTTAAGACGCGACCCTCTCAAGGTCGAATCATGGGTTCGATTCCCGTAGGGGTCACCAACATTAGAAATACCAATATGGTATTTCTTTTTTTATTGATTAAAATACTATTTTGTGATATTATACATATTAATTTATTGAAAGAAAGAAGGAAGAAAATATGGAAGTTTATACTACTACAGAAAAAGTAACTGTTGAAGATATAGGGCAAAATTTTAAAATGAACAATAGAAGTTTCTTAAGAATATTGCAAGAAGCTGCTAATCGCGCTAGTACTTCTGTAGGACATGGAATATCAGATATTGAAACAACTAAAACCTCATGGGTTCTTTTATACTGGAGAGTAAAAATATTTAACAGAGCTAAATATAATGATGAACTAACAATAAAAACGTGGGCTAGCTTTTCTAAAAAAATATATTCTATAAGATCTTTTGAAATATACCTAAAAGATGAATTAATAGCAATAGCAGATTCGAAATGGGTATATGTAGACTCACTTTCTCATTCTATATTAAAAATATCTGACGACTTAATAAATGAGTATGGTAATAATGATGAAAAAGTATTTAATGAGGAATTTAAAGAAAAAATAAAACTTCCTGAAAATATAGATAAATCTTATACTTATACAACAATGAAAAGGGACTTAGATGCAAATCATCATGTTAATAACATTGCTTTTTTAGATATTGCGTCTGAAGTAATACAAAATGACAAATTAAATAATGCTAAAGAATTATGTGTTATTTATAAAAAAGAAATAACATATGGTGACACAATTTCTTGTTATTACTTAGATGATACTGTATACTTATACAATGAAGATAAAAAAATACTGCATGGTGCAATAATACTAAAATAGGAACCAAATAGTTCCTATTTTTTTCTATTATTTTCTTTTGTTAACACTCTAATTGCTATTACAATTATTACTAAAATTATACTCAAAATTATAATAGGCTCTTTATTCATTTTTGCCCATTTAACTATACTAAACTTTAATTCTTCATCAATAGTAGCATCAATTTTATTTACTAGTTTATTGTTATAATATATACTTATTTCTCCAACTTTTTCACCTTTTTTTATTGTATAATCTAACATTTCTATTCCTTCATAATTGATGACTATCTTACTTTCATCTACAAAATCTGTATATGCTAAGATATCCTCTTTTGAATAAATTAAAACATTGTCTTGTTTAGTACATGTAGATGGTAGTTGATAAATTACATCTCCATTTGAAATAATTTTTTTCATAGAATAATTATTAATTATTTCACTATATAAATATTCACTATCTATTATATTGTATGGCTTAGTTGAATACATGGAACTACCTGTTACAATAGTTAATATATTTACTCCTTCATCACTTGAAAAACTAGCAAGACATAATCCAGCATCTTCTGTTGTTCCTGTCTTTCCACCAATAATATATTCTTTTTCAATACCAAATCTTTTGCAAGTCTTTGAAATAGTGTTATTTACTGTTATACTACCGTCAGAAGTAGTATAACTATCTAAACTCATAATCTCTTTTAACACACTAATATTTAAAGCATATTTCATCATCTTAGCCACATCATTAATTGTTGAGTAATTATTTTCATCATCAAGTCCTGTAGAATTACTAAAACTTGTATTATCCATTCCAATTTCTTTAGCTTTTTCATTCATTTTTTGTATAAATTCTTCTTCATTTTCAAAAAGATTACAAGCAAGATATGTGGCACTATCTGCACCAGATGGGATTAACATAGTGGCAAGCAAATCATAATAAGTTAGTTCTTCATTATCATAAATACCAGCTACTACTAAATCTAAATCAACTTTTCCTAAAATAGTATCATAATCTATAATTACTTTTTCATTAACATCACTAATATTTTCAATAGCTACAATTGCTGTCATTACTTTAGTAATACTTGCAATGGATATTTTTTCATTTTGATTTTGACCATAAAGCAATTCCATATTATCTAAATTATATACACCTACATTACTAGAATTAATTTTATCTTCTTCTATAGCTGCAAATGTATTACTAAATATATTAATTAAAATCATCAAACAAAATATTAAAACAATTACTTTCTTTTTCATAAAATTATTTTACCATAAAGTTATAAATTTACAACTAATTAGAATATATTTTATTTTTTTTTACATACTATTTATAGGTGATTATTATGATACAAATGACTCATAGATACGAAATGCGTGACGGAATCCCACAAATTGTTATATATGTCTATACACCTTTAGAATATGAATTTGCGACTGATTTTGAAACAATAAGATTTAATGCAATTAATACAGCAAGTAGAATACGTGAATATGCTCAAAAAAATTTCTCAAATATTCAAAATTCAACTGTAATGCTAATTATAAATGGAGTAATCTTGGGAAGTATTGCACTAAATAATATAATTGCTAAAATATAAAAACAGATAGAAAATTTCTACCTGTTTTTTTATTGTTATTCAACAAAATTTTCACATTCTCCTGTCTCAAAGAAACTTTTAATATTGTCCATTGATACTTGACCAATTTTATCTAAAGCCTCTTTAGTAAAGAACGCCTGGTGAGATGTAATAACAACATTTGGCATAGATAGTAATACAGATAGTTCTGTACTTCTATAATATGAATTAGACATATCATTTAAGAAGAAATCCCCTTCATCATCAAAAACATCAAGTCCAACTCCACCAATTTTACCTGTACTTAGAGATTTTATTAAATCGTCACTATTTATTAATTTTCCTCTACTTGTATTAATAATTACTACTCCATCTTTCATCTTTTCCATTGCTTCTTTGTTTATCATATTTTCATTTTCTTTTGTTAAAGGACAATGCAATGAAATAATATCTGATTTTTCATACAATTCATCTAATTCTACGTATTTAAAACCAAGTTCTTTAGCAGCCTCTTCGTCCTTATATACGTCATATGCTAACACCTCTGTTCCAAATCCTTTCATTATTTGAATAAACACTTTACCAATTTTACCTGTTCCAATAACACCTACAGTCTTTCCATGTATATCGAAACCTAATAATCCGTTTAAAGTAAAGTTGTACTTTTTAGTTCTTTGATAAGATTTATATATTTTTCTATCTACACTTAATAATAATGCAACTGCATGCTCTGCTACTGCATAAGGTGAATATCTTGGAACTCTTACAACTTTCATTCCTTCAGGTAAGTTTTGAATGTCTACGTTGTTAAATCCGGCACAACGTAACACTACAAGTTTTACACCACATTGTTTTAATATTTCTAGTGTTTCTTTATCTGCAACATCATTTACAAATATACATACTGCATCATAACCTACTGCAAGTGGAGCTGTCTCATTATTTAATTTAGACTCCAAATACTTAATTTCAAAGCCATAATTTTTATTATAATTTTCAAATAATTCTTTATCATAAGGCTTTGTATCATAAAATAAAATCTTTACCATAACTATTCCTCCTGTTTTTTTGCCAAAGAAGATTATACCACTTTTTTTGTTGATATACAATATATTTTGAAATTAAAAAGAAAAATATATACTTAATTTATACATAAAATATTTGTAGTGTATAATTTTTAGTTGTACATATTATATAATATATGTTATAATTTTAAACGAGGTAAATTATGAAAAAAGAAAATAATAGCAATTTGGCTTTTAAACTAAGTGATATTGAAAATGATAAAGAATATTTAGAATGTATTGCTGACTTACTAACTAACGAAGCAGTTCAATCTATGGATAAATATATACAGCATGGAACAACAACGACACTACAACATTGTCTTATGGTTTCATATATTAGTTTTAAAATAGCCAAAAAATATGATTTAGATTATAAATCTACTGCAAGGGCTGGACTACTACATGACTTATTCTTATATGACTGGCATAAAGTTGTTGAAAAAAAACCGTTATTTAAAAAACATGGTTTTACACACCCTCAAGTTGCACTTAAAAATGCCTGTAAATATTTTAATTTAAATCCTATTGAAAAAGATATAATATCTAAACATATGTGGCCTTTAACTTTTAGGCATATTCCAAAATATAAAGAAAGCATAATAGTAACTACTGTTGATAAATACTGTTCTACAAGAGAAACATTTTCACCACTTATTCATAGATTAAGAAATAAAAATTACCTACCAAAGAAAAAATATTCAAACTAAACTATTGACATTTAATTACAAAGATGTTAAAATAATTGATGTTAAACGGGAGTGTGGCGGAACTGGCAGACGCACAGGACTTAAAATCCTGCGAGGGTTAAACCTCGTACCGGTTCGATTCCGGTCATTCCCACCAATAATTAAGGTAAACTTAGATTGGAACAAAAAAAGAAACGCATAATGCGTTTCTTTTTTTATATTCTAATTTTTTCTCCTACGTAAATTAAATTTGGATTTTTTATTCCATTTAATCTTACTAGTTCGCTTACTGTTGTATCATATTTTAAAGCAATTTCAGATAAAGTATCTCCATATTTTATTTGGTAAATAATATTACCTGTTGCATGAACATTATATCTAACACTTTCGATTCTTAAAATTTGTCCTGCATAAATTATATTTGGATTTTGTATATTATTTTCTAAAGCAATGCTTTGAACTGTTATATTATATTCAGCTGCTATTTTAGATAAAGTATCTCCACTTTTTACTGTATAATATATTGTATTATAATTTACTTGTGAATTCTCAGTTGTGCGTATCAATAATTTTTGCCCAACGTATATTAAATTTGGATTTTGTATGTTATTTAGCTGTGCTATGCTACTTACTGTTGTTCCATATTTATATGCAAGTTCACTTAATGTATTACCTGGCTCAACAATAATAGTTATATCTGCTACATTATTTTGCGGTACTACATTATTTCCATTGTTTACTATTTCACTTTTATCATCTAATAATATATTCTCTGTATATTTATCTAAATCTACATAGGCATTAATACCAGAAATCCTTCCTGTATCTGAATATTGAAATCCAGTCCATGAACTCCAATTTCTATACAGTTCTGGCTCACTTACTCCATATTCAGCAATCCATAAAGGATAATTTGAAATTGAAGAATTAAATACATTTCCAGCATTATATGCATCACTATACACAATTGCTTTTTTCCCTGTAATTTGTTCTAATCTTTCTAAAAAGGATAATGAAATATCATTTACTTGATAGTTTTCAAGTCCGTCAAAATATTCAAAATCCATTGCAAGTAAACAATCTGGTGATGTACCATTTATAACTGAAGCAAAAAAATCCGCTTCTGTTATAGCATCTTGCGTATTTCGAGATGTAACATAATGATAGAATCCAACTTTTAATCCCGCAGCCTTTGCATTATTATAGTTTTCTCTAAAATATGGATCAACAAAATTTGTTCCTTCACTGCTTCTAATGTATACTATATCAATTCCACTATCGCGAACAAGATTATAATCTATATATCCTTGGTACTCACTTACATCTATTCCATCATATATAACACCTGTTGAAGGGGTTATAGCAAATACAATATTAATAGTCATTTGTATTATTATTAAAGTAACTATAAAAACTATTTTAAGTTTTTTCAATTTTTGCCTCCTATGATAGTGTATAACTATCCTTTATATACTATGAAATTAACATTGTTTTGTGATTTTAATTATTAATATAGTAGCTTTATTGTAAATAAAAAAAATAGGTGCTCATTAGCACTTATTTTTCTTTCCAAGTAATGCAGCTCCAAGTACTCCAGGTTCATCAAGATCAGCAATTTCTATTTTAGTATTTTTGGCAAAGCTATGGGTTTTTAAATAAAAATTATCTTTTACATTGCTAATAAAATAGCTACAAGATTTAGTCACTCCTCCACCTAAAATTATTATATCTGGATTAATGCTTATAGCTATATTTAGTAGTAAATTAGTTAGATTTCTTTTAAAATTTTCTACTATTTTATATATTTTAGAATTTGAATTGCTCATTTCAAACACATCTTTACTGCTATAAACTTTATCATTTAAAATTTCATTTGCTTTTTTTACTAAAGCAGTACCACTTAATAAATTTTCGGCAATATTTTCTCCATCTAATATCATTCTTGAAAAATATCCCGCAACATTATTTGAGCCTTCAAATATTTTTTTATCTATTACAACTCCTCCACCTACTCCAGTACTTAATGTTATATAACATACAATTCTATAGTTTTTACCACATCCTTTTATTGCTTGTGCAAGTGTGGCAACTTTAGCATCATTTTCTAAATATACTTTTTTATTCAAATCTTTTTCTAATCGTTCAACTAGAGGAAATTCCTTCAAATATGGAATATTACGTGCAGTCATTATTTTCATTTCCCTACTTATTGCTCCTGGAACACCAATTCCTATAGCTTTACTTTTTTCATAGTCCGGTACATTTTTAATTAAATTCAAAATCTTTAAATATAATTCCTCAGAATTATTTACATTTTCAATTGTACTCTCTTTTTGCATATATATAATCTCTTCATTTTCATCTATTGCCCCTACTCTTATATTTGTACCACCTATATCTACTCCTATATATTCAATCATACTTTCCTCCTATCTAATTATAATTATTATATTATATTCTCAGGAAATTTTCATTAAAAAAACACTATATGTTAAATTATGCAATTTAATTAATAATTTATATAAATTTTAAATTATATTTTTTTCACTAACTATTGACACCAGCTATATTAAGTGATAGAATATCTGTCAACGGGAGTGTGGCGGAACTGGCAGACGCACAGGACTTAAAATCCTGCGAGGGTTAAACCTCGTACCGGTTCGATTCCGGTCATTCCCACCAAAATAAACGAACTATATCTAATAGTTCGTTTTTTTGTGCTATACGTGCTATAATATATTTAACTAAATTGAAAGTGAGAATTAATATGAAATATATAGCATTATTAAGGGGAATAAATATAAGTGGTAAAAATATTATTTCAATGAGTGAATTGAAAATAGAATTAGAAAAAAATAAATATCAAGATGTTTCTACTTATTTAAATAGCGGTAATGTTATTTTTGAAACTGATATAGATAATAAAGAAACAATAGCAAATGATATTTATAAAGTTATAAAAAATAAATTTAATCTTGATATACCTATTTATATTATGACTATATCTGAACTTGAAGACATACTAAATAATAGTCCTAATTGGTGGGGAACTGCTAATAAAGAAATATACGATAATTTAATATTTATAATTCCATCTACAAAATATGAAGAAGTATATAACGCTATTGGAACTCCAAACGAAGATATTGAAAAAATTAAAGAATACAATAATTCTATATTCTGGTCTTACGATTTAAAAAATTATAGAAAATCAAATTGGTGGAGTAAAACAGCAACTACAAATATAAGAAACAAAATCACGATAAGAACTGCTAATACTATGAAAAAAATATTAGAAATAGCTAAAAATAGGAGCGTATAAAAAATGAGTAAATATGAACCTTTATGGAATTATTTAAATAAAAATAAAAAAGGAAATTATAAATTAACCTATGAAGAAATTAAGAAAATTTTAGGTTTTGAGATAGACCATTCATTTTTAACTTATAAAAAAGAGTTAAAAGAATATGGATATGAAGTTAGCGAAATATCCATGAAAGAAAAAACAATAACTTTTAATAAAATATAATTGATATAAAAATAATTTATTAAAGAAAATTAGTCAGCTTACAAGTTGATATTAAAAATGTATTGTGATAAAATAAAAACATAATATAAGGAGGTATTTTTTGAATAAAATTAATATAAGTGTATTGGATCTCGTATTTAATTTGCAATAACAAATTGATAGGAGGATATAAAATGAAATATGAAAAAACAGAAAAATACAATACAGATTTAATCAAACAAAAAATTATGGGACCTAACCCACTAAAATTGGAAGAAGAACTTATGAAAGACAATAAAATAAAAACAGGCTCAATTGTTATGGATTTAGGCAGTGGTCAAGGTATCACATCAATTTTTTTAGCAAAAGAGTATGGATTTAAGGTGTATGCAACTGACCTTTGGAGTGATGCAGAAGAAAATAGAAAATTTTTTACTCAAATGGGACTAACAGATGAGCAAATTATTCCTGTAAAAGCGGATGCAACAGATTTAAAATTTGAAAAAGAGTTTTTTGATGCAGTTGTAAGTACAGACTCTTATAATTATTTTGGAAGAGATGAAAGCTATTTAGATGAAAAACTTTTACCTTTTGTAAAGAAAGGTGGTTATATTTATATAGTAGTTCCAGGAATGAAAAAAGACTGCCATAATAATATTCCCAAAGAACTATTATTATCTTGGACTCCAGAACAATTAGATTATATTCATGATATAGCTTATTGGAAAAATATTATTTCAAAATCAAAGAAAAGTGAAATTATCTCAATTTATGAAATGGAAAGTAATGAAGAATGTTGGAATGATTGGATAAAATGTGATAATGAATATTCTAGAAATGATAAAAAAGCTATAGAAGCAGGTGCTTGCAAATACTTAAATTTTATTGCAATTGTTTTAAGAAAAAGATAATTTTTTTGAGAGGGTATTTGTTACCCTCTTTTAAAATAATATTATAAAAATAAAAAGAGTTTTATAAATTACATATTGTAAATCTGGTAATTAGCAGTCTTTTATGATATAATTTTTAACAATAAAATTGTAATTTTTATTTCGCGAAAATAACAAGCACTATATTTGAAAGGAGTAAAACTATATGGAAGAAAAAGATAATGATTTATCAAATCAAATGATGCTTGAAGAAGTAATAACAAAAGCAGTACAAATCCCTGGTGTTAAAGTTAATAGAAAACAATTTTTAGCAGAACAATTTGCTTCTAAAGCAAATAATTTGGAGGAAATTTTTGATAAAGGTCCAATTGAAGCAGGTATTCAAAGAGAGGACATTATTCTTCTATCCAAAAAATTGATATTAACCAGAACTAGTCAATCATCAATAGCATCATTTGTTGCAGGAATTCCTGGTGGATTAGCAATGGCTGCAACAATACCAGCTGATATATTACAATTTTTTGGAATGTCTTTAAAACTAGCACAGGAATTATCATATTTGTATGGTGCGCAAGATTTATGGGTTGATGGAAAAATAGATAATGATAAAGTAAAAAATCAATTAATTTTATACTGCGGTGTTATGTTTGGAGTTTCTGGTGCCGTTTCTGGTGTTAGAGTACTATCTACACAATTATCAAAAACAGCATTAAAGAAAATTCCTCAAAAAGCCCTAACTAAAACATTTTGGTATCCAATATTAAAGAAAATAGCAAATTTTATTGGAATAAGTATGACTAAAAAAACATTTGCACAAGGTGTATCAAAAGCCGTTCCTGTAATTGGCGGATTTATATCTGGCGGAATAAATTTTGCCTCTATGATGCCTATGGCGAATAGACTAAATGATGCTTTAGACAAAGCAACATTTAATTATAGCGATGAAGAATTTAATAAAGATATAGAAATAATTATGAATCCAGATGAGTACGAAGAAGAAAAGACGACAGTTAGTAAAAAAGTAGCTGATGGAATAAATAATACTACTATTGGAATATCAAAATTTATTTCAAAAATCGGAAAAAAAGAAAAAAATGACCCATATGAAGAAATAAAAAAATTAAAAGATTTATTAGATAATAATATAATAACACAAGATGAATTTGAACAAAAGAAAAAACAATTATTAGATTTATAAACATGAATTACATATTATCAAGAAAAAATCAAATTATATGAAAATTTTACTAATATTATTTAGTCATATGAATCTTTAATTAAAAATTATATAAAAAAGTAAGGAGGTATGCCTTGACATATCTCCTTATTTTTTTAGCTTCTACTTAAAAATACATACATATGTTGTTTTATATTATTTATTTTCACCATAATATGCATCAATTAAAATTTGTTTTAAATCTTCTACTAAAGGTAATTTTGGATTTGCTGTTGTACATTGATCTTCAAAAGCTTTATATGCAAGTTCTTCAACTTTTTCCATATATTCTTTTTCATCAATTCCTTCCTCTTTAAATGATGTAGACATATTTAATTCTTTCATTAAATCTCTAACTGCTTTAACTAAAGAATCAACTCCCTCTTCTGTAGTTTTTGCTGGTAAACCTTGTCTCTTAGCAATTTCAGCATATCTCTTATCTGCTACAAAATATTCATATTTAGGGAATGATACAAATTTATCTGGCATGATTGAATTATATTTAATTACATATGGTAATAATATTGCATTTGCTCTACCATGAGGAACATGATACTCTGCTCCAATTTTATGAGCTAAAGAATGGTTTATTCCTAAGAAAGCATTTGAGAATGCCATACCTGCAATTGTACTTGCATTATGCATTTTTTCTCTTGCCTCTTTATCATCTGATGACTTATATGATCTAGCTAAATATTTAAATACAAGTTCTGCAGCTTTTTCTGCTAAACCATCAGTATAGTCAGTTGCCATATTAGATACATAAGCTTCAAGAGCATGAGTCAATACGTCCATACCTGTGTCTGCAACACTTTTTGCTGGTAAAGAATATACAAGTTCTGGGTCAACAATTGCAATTGTTGGAACAAGTGCATAATCTGCAAGTGGGTATTTCATATTATTTACTTTGTCTGAAATAACTGCAAATGATGTTGTTTCTGAACCAGTACCACTAGTAGTTGGTATTGCAACAAGTTTAGCTTTTTTACCTAAATCTTCAATTTTATATACTCTTTTTCTTATATCCATAAATTTATTTTTCATTGCATTTAAGTCTACGTCAGGTTGTTCATATAATAGCCACATACCTTTTGCAGCATCTATAGCACTACCACCACCAAGAGCAATGATACAATCTGGTTCAAATTTTCTCATCATATCTACACCTTTATTTATTGTGTCAAATGATGGATCTGGTTCAACTTGATCAAATATATATGAATGTACTTTATTTTTTCTATTTCTTAAATAGTACAATATTTTATCTGTATATCCAAGTTTAACCATTGCTTTATCTGTTACAATAAATACTCTAGAAATATCTCTCATTACTTCTAAATATTTTATTGAACCTTTTTCAAAGAATATTTTATTTGGAACTTTAAACCATTGCATATTGACCCTCCTTTTTGCCATTCTTTTTATATTAATTAAATTTACAGCAGATACATTTGAAGTAGTTGAGTTTCCACCAAATGTACCACATCCAAGTGTTAAAGAAGGTAAATTTGTATTATATATATCTCCAATTGCTCCATGTGTTGATGGTGAATTAACTATTATTCTTCCAGCTTTCATTTTTTGTCCAAATTTTTCTATTACATCTTTATCTTCAGCGTGTATAACAGCAGAATGACCTAGTCCACCATAATCTAGTAATTTACATGCTGTATCTATAGCTTCTTCTTCATCTTTTACAACATAGTATGCTAAAATAGGGCTTAGCTTTTCTCTAGATAATGGATACTCATCTCCAACTCCATCAATTTTAGCAATTAAAATTTTTGTTTTCTCATCTACTTTTATTCCAGCATTTGTTGCTATTGTATAAGCAGATTGACCAACTATTGTTGAATTAATATTTAATACGCCATTTTTTTCAACAATAACATATTTTTGTAATTTTTCTTTTTCTTTATCATTTAAGAAATAACATCCATATTCCTTCATTAATTTTTCAAATTCATTTTTAATTTCTTTATCTACTATTACAGATTGCTCTGAAGCACAAATCATTCCATTATCAAAAGTTTTAGACATAATTAAATCTGTAACTGATGTTCTTAATTTTGCACTTTTATGAATATAACATGGAACATTACCAGGTCCAACTCCAAGTGCTGGTTTACCACAAGAATAAGCAGCTTTTACCATACCTGTTCCACCTGTAGCAAGAATTATTTTTACATCATTATGATGCATTAAAGCATTAGTAGCTTCAATAGATGGTGTTTCAATCCATTGTATACAATTTTTAGGAGCTCCCGCTTTTACAGCTGCTTCTAATACTGTTTTTGCTGCAGCAACGCTACATTTTTGTGCTGATGGGTGAAATCCAAATATAATAGGATTTCTAGTTTTTACAGCAATTAAGGATTTAAATATTGTAGTTGCTGTAGGATTTGTTACTGGAGTAACACCAGCTATAATTCCAACAGGTTCAGCAACAAGTTCATAATCTTCAAGTTCATTATCGTCTATTACACCAACTGTTTTATCATATTTTATATTGTGATAAATATATTCTGATGCAAAGATATTCTTAGTAACTTTATCTTCTACTACTCCTCTTTTTGTTTCTTCAACGGCAAGACGGGCTAGTTCCATATGTTTAGAATTTGCAGCAATTGACATTTGTTTTACTATTTCATCTATTGCAGCTTGATCTAAATTCATGTACTCTTTCTCAGCCTCTTTTGCTTTTGTTACAAGTTCATTTATCATTTCTGATACATTATTTTCTTCCATAAGAATCCTCCTATCTAAAACCATAATATGATTTTAGCATGAAGAAATTCGTTTATCAAGCAGATTTGACTAATTCTCTAATTTATTTTTTATCTAGACAAAAACTCTTTACGTAAATAATTTTTTTGTGTATAATATATAATATATTTTATTATTTTTTTGAGGTGAAAGTATGAAAGAAGAAAAAGATAATATTCAAAAAATTTTAGATGATATAAAAAAGGATGAACCACAAAAAGAAAGAGATCCATTATTTTTCGTTATAGGTGCAGTTCTTCTTGCAATTGGAGTTTTTATATTAAGTAGAAAAATAGTTGTTACTTCAGGATTTTTTGGATATACATTATGGGGATTTCATATGGGGTTTGGACTAGTAATTCTTCCATTAATATTTGGAGTTATTTGGATGTTTTATAATCCTAAATCTATATGGGCAAAAATATTAAGTGCATTAGGTGCAATTTTTATAATCGTTAGTGTAATTATGAATACTGGTATACATTTAGTTTCAATGACACTTTATGATTATGTAATTATTATTGGCATGATTGCAGCAGGAATCGGATTATTGCTTAGATATTATTTTAAGAAAAAATAGCATGTTTTAACAAGTAATTTATGTAAGAATATAATTAAAAGTTATATTCTTACATTTTTATTATTGATTATTTTTAATAAAGAAAATACAATATACATATAAGGTGAAATATGGAAAATTTAGAAAAAGAGTGTAAAATAAATAAAGAAAAATCATTCGCTAATGGTTTTAATTTTTATAAATTATTTTGGATATTTTATATCGGATGTCTTGCAGGAGTAATCGTAGAAACAATATGGTGCATAGTTACTAATGGATATTTTGAATATAGAACTGCATTAATTCTCGAACCACTTAATCCTGTTTATGGTGTTGGTGCAGTAGTTATATCTTTAATACTTTGCAATATGAAAAAATGTAATAATGTAGTTATTTATTTTTCATCATTTGTAATTGGCGGTCTATTTGAAACTGCTTGTAGTTTATTTCAAGAAACCGTATTTGGAACAGTATCTTGGATGTATAAGCCAAGTAATTTAGGCATACTTGGTAATAGGACAAGTCTATTATATTGTTTCTTATGGGGATTCTTAGGAATTCTATGGGTAAGAGTTATATATCCATTCTTATCTAAAACAATAGAGAAAATACCAAATAAAATTGGAAGAATCTTAACTATATTCCTAGCTTTTTTTGTATGTATAGATATTATTTTCTCATCTGGTGCTGTTTTAAGACAAAAAGAAAGAAGGAATGAAATTCCTCCTAAAACTCATATCGATATTTTTTATGACACTCATTTTACAGATGATGTCTTAAAACTTTTCTATCACAATATAACAGTGATAAATTAAATTATTTTCTTTGCAAAATTATTTTTTTTGAATATAGTTTAAAAGCTATATTCTTTTTTTGTCTTATTCTTTATTAATATATATCTTATGTTCATCCCCTCTTTCTATTAGAATATATTTATTTTTTTCTAAGAACTAATATACATATTTTCTTTGCTTTATAAGATAGACTTTTTTATTAGTTTTCATATTTGTCTGTATAAATAGTTCTCTTTATGTACAGCGCTATTATACAACTTTTTTTAATCATTTTAGAAAAGAAGATTTTATTTCATGTTTTTCGACAAAATGTTTTATTTTTTTACAAAATTCTACATACAAAATGTCGTAAATAAATTATCACAAAATAAAATTTATAATCATACCATATATCAAGGAGGAAGAAAAATGGAAGAAAATACAATTAATATGCCAATGCTTGGAAGCAATGCTCCAAGATTTAGTGCAAATTCTACATTTGGACCACTAAAGCTAACAGATTATATTGGAAAATGGCTAGTTTTCTTTTGCCATCCCTCAGATTTTACACCCGTTTGTACCACTGAAATAATGTCTTTTTCTAAATTACATGACGAGTTTAAAAAGAGAAATTGTGAATTATTAGGACTAAGTGTAGATAGTAATCCATCACATCTTGCTTGGGTAAGAGACATAGAAAAGAATACTGGAACAACTGTTACTTTTCCTATAATATCAGATTTAAATAAAGATATAGCTAAAATGTATGGAATGCTTACCAATTCACAAGATAATACGAAAACTGTAAGAAATGTGTATATTTTAGATCCTAACCAAAAAATAAGGTGTATGCTTATATATCCAGCAGAAAATGGAAGAAATATAACTGAAATATTAAGAATGGTTGATGCTCTTCAAATGACAGATAAAGAAGGAGTAGCTACGCCAGCAAATTGGGTACCAGGTAGTGCTACAATTATTCCATCACCTCAAAATTATAATGATCTAATGGAAAAAATGAAAAATAATAATATAAATAATTGTATGGATTGGTACTTATGCTTTAATAAAGAAAATAACGATTTAAGGAGATGGTAGTATGAATGATTGTTGTTGCAACAATTCCCAAAACTGTTTTAGCAATTGTATATCTAATTTATTTTGTAATGGTAACTTTATTTTAATAATATTATTACTATTGCTATTTTTCTGTTTTTGTGGAAACTGTGGATGTTAAAAAAGAATATAGAGTTTATCTATATTCTTCATTTTTTGCTTTATTAATTATAGCTTTTATATATTCATTTTTTCCTTCTGTATATTTTGGTCTATTACTTTTATATTTATTATATAATTCTAATTTTAAATTTTCATATTTTTTAGCTTCTTCTATATGAGCATTTAAGTAATCTCTAAATATTATACAATTAATAGCTTCTTCATTATCTTCTGGATAAACATGAATGAAGGCTTTAACTTTTCCATCTTCTTCTTTTCGTATTAAAAAATCTCCTGATTTTGTCTCTTCTTTTGTAGTATATTGAGAGCTTTCTACATATTTTTTGGTAAATTTAATAAATTTCTTTAGATCTTTGCAAGTTACTAAAATATCTATTATAGGTTTAGACTTAATATTTTTAATTGCAGTACTTCCAATATGCTCAATTTTAATATATTTACCATTAAAAATATTTTCTAATGCTTTTTTCTCTTTTTCAAAAATGATACTATAATTTTCATTATAATCTATAAGCTCTAAATCACCTTTTTTTAATCCTAAATTATCCACTTTATACACATTCTCCATTATATATTTTTCTTAGATTATTGTATACATCTAATGTAATTTCACAATCTCTTAAAGATCTGTGTGCTCCACTATAATCTATATTAAATCTTTCTGCTAAAGTACCCAATTTGTAATTTGGAACATCTTTTACTATTGCTCTTGAAAGAAGTAAAGTGTCCATAGAATCTTCTCTTACACCTTTTCCTAATTCTTTCTTCATAAATGTATCTAAAAATCCCATATCAAATTTAGCATTATGTGCCATTAGCTTCATTCCTGAAGAAAATTCATCAAAAATTTTAAGTGCCTCTTTAATATTTAACCCCTCATCTACCATCTCATTTGTGATTCCTGTCAAATTTGTTGTAAACCAAGAAAGTGGTCTTGATGGTTTTACAAAAATATCCATCTTATCTACTACTTCATTATTTAATACTTTGATTGCACCAATCTCTATTATTTCACTATTTTTTGGACTTAGTCCTGTTGTTTCTAAGTCTACTATTACAAAACTATCTTCAAACATATTCTTTCTCCTATTAACAAGCAATATTATACATTATTTAACTATTTTTTTCAATTAATTGATATATTTTATTTTTGAGTATTGACTTATCTGTTTTATAGTGCTAGAATATGGGTACATTAAAATATATCTTATCCAGAGTGACTGAGGGACAGGCCCTATGAAGTCCAGCAACCTGCGAAGATGTAAGGTGCTAATTCCTGCGGCATAACCGAAAGATAAGTATTCTTTGACTAGCTTTGCCGTAGCTAGTCTTTTTTTATATATGCCGATATTTTAATACGATGTTAGGGGGAATTATTTATGACAAATTATTATTTTACTTCTGAATCAGTTACAAGTGGTCACCCAGACAAAGTATGTGATTATATTTCTGATTCAATTCTTGATGCAGCTATAAAAGAAGATAAAAATTCAAGAGTTGCATGCGAGACTTCAATTTCTAAAGATACATTATTTATCTTTGGAGAAATATCTACAAAAGCTAAACTAGATTATGAAAAAATTGCAAAAGAGGCGTTAAGAGAGATTGGATATTCTACTAAGGGAAGTGGATTTGATGTTGAAAATTGTAAAGTTATAATTGGTATACAAGAGCAATCAAGTGACATAGCTCAAGGTGTTAATTCATCATACGATGATACCAATACTTTAGGAGCAGGAGATCAAGGTATTATGTTTGGATATGCATGCGATGAAACAGAAGAATTGATGCCTTTACCTATTTCACTCGCACATAAATTAGCAAAAAAATTAGAAAAAACTAGAAAAAATAACGTTTTAGATTATTTAATGCCTGATGGAAAAACACAAGTAACTATTGAGTATGAAAATGATATGCCAAAGAGAATTGATACAATAGTTGTTTCGACTCAGCATAAAGACACTATTAGCACAGAACAATTAAGAAAAGATGTTTATGAAAAAGTTATACTTGACACAGTTCCAAATAATATGATTGATAAAAATACAAAAATCTTTATTAATCCTACAGGAAGATTTGTAATAGGTGGTCCTGAAAGTGATAGTGGTTTAACAGGAAGAAAAATAATTGTTGATACTTACGGCGGCTATGCTCGTCATGGTGGTGGTGCATTTAGTGGAAAAGATCCTACAAAAGTTGATAGAAGTGCAGCTTACATGGCAAGATATACTGCAAAAAATATTGTAAAAGCAAAGCTAGCTAAAAAATGTGAAATCCAGCTTTCTTATGCTATAGGTGTTTCTAAGCCCGTATCAATATATATAAACACATTTGGAACAAATACTGTACCAGAAGAAAAAATACTTAGTGCTGTAAATCACATATTTGACTTTACTCCAGAAGGTATAATTAATACTCTTAATTTACGCACTCCTATATATAGTAGTCTAGCACATTATGGTCACATAGGAAGAGAAGATTTAGATGTTACCTTTGAAAGAACAGATAAGGTATATGATATAATTAATTACATACAAAATAATTAATTTAAAGGGGATTCTTATCCCCTTTTTTTTATAAAAAAAGTATATTAGTTTCCTAATATACCTACCAAATTTTATTTTTTTATCTATTCAAATGTAATGGAATAACTACATTCAAATTCTTTGTTAACCTCAAGTTTAATATTATCCTTTTTATCTTCAAAAATCTGATTAGAATCAGTATAATCCGCAGTTGTATACCATGGCTCAATACAAACAAACGGAGCATTCTTTTTCGACCAAAAAGCTAAATATTTAAAACCTGTAAAGTCAAACACTAATTTTGTGTTTTCATTTTCTATCAACCTTACTTTTTGTGAAACTAAATCCCTCATTATGATCGCATCATGCGAAAAAGTATCTTTTTTAATTTCAATACTTTTATTGTTAGACATCAAAGACTTATTAATATAGTCATTCTTATATGAAATAAGTCCATTATCTAACTGGTAAAACCTCAAATTTTCTTCTGTTTTATCAAACTCCAACCTATATCTATTATCTTTTAGGTTTACTGCAAACGCAGGATGACCGCCAATTCCGAAAAACATTGCTTTATCATCTAAATTTTTAACTTTATAATTTACAGTAAGTTTATTATTATCTACAATATAGCTAACATATAACTCAAATTTAAAAGGATACATTTTCAATGTTTCTTCGTTATATTTTAACACATATATATGTTCCCTTTCTGATATTTTTACTATGTCAAACTTCATGTCGCGCGCAAATCCATGTTGTGACATCTCATATTTTTTTCCATTTATAATTGTCATATCGTTCTTTAAGCTTCCTACTATTGGAAAAAGGATTGGTGCTCTTCTTTTCCAGTATACTTTACCATCTTTGTCTAATACTTTTTCTCCTTGATGTAAAAATTCAATACCATGATACTTTATACTAGTTAGCTCAGCGCCACTAGGTGATGTTATTATTTCTAAATTCACCTTGTCCCTCCCATCAAAAAGGAGCTTATTATATCACACAATTTTTATTTTTACAAGTTTTTTGTTTAATTTTTTTACTAATTTCTACATTTTTTAGAAAAATAAGAATAAATGCTTATAATGTTTTATAATTCGAACAAATTATGCTTTATTTTAACTATAAAGGGGTCAAATTTCATTTTTTATGTTTTTAGCAACTATTTTATCATTAAAAATACAAAGACCATTTAAAATTGATTTATGCAAAGCAACAAAATATTTAAATACAAAAAAATAAGTGGATTTATCCACTTATTTTTCTATTTATAATTTAAGTCTATGTTTCTTGTTTGAAAAATTGATTGGCTATTTCCTATAAACTCTTCAATCTGTTCTAAACTATCGTTTAAATATCTTTTAAAATAAGCTACACCAGTCTTTTTCTCTCCTCTGTAGTTATATTCAACTGATATCTCTTTATGTTGATTATCAATTTTTCTTGAAGTTATCTTTCTTACCTTTGTTCCATCATTTAGTTTTAATGGGAAACCTGAAACATATACTATTGATTCGTCATTTAAATTTCTCTTTTCAATTGCTTTAATATTTTTTCTTGCAAGCTCCGGTCTACTTTCTAACCAGTCTGAAATTTTATCTTTTACGATCTCCTCTCTATTAACTTTTTTTAATTGATTAATACGTATATTATTACACATAATAATCTCTCCCTTCTTAAAATTATTTTTCATTTGAAGTATTTTTATATTGTTTACATAATTTATTATACTATTATTTTCAAGTTATGTCAAGTAAATAATTAATTATAGTTTTTATCTTAGTATAATTTATTCAAATATTTAAACATTATTAAAAAAACATGGTATATTACTACCATGTTTTTTTATCTATGCTGCACGTCTTGAAAGTGCAAGCTCAGTTCCAATGATATCCTCTACTATATCTAGTGGAACATAAGCCACTCTTCCAGAGCCTTGTTCAAAGCACACACTATTATTTATAATATACTTTATAAATCTATCATCCATATATGCTTTTTCTACAGCTCTTCTGAATTTATGACTTCCATAACTTGCTCCTTTCAAAACTTTGAATACTTCTTCATTTTTAAAATTTTTCCTAAAGTTTCTCATACCATATCTCTCCTTTGTTTATTTTTATATATAACATTTAATTAAAAGAACAACACTAGAAATACTTAAAAACAGCATATCAAAATGCTTAAAAATTTTCTTGCATAACTAGAGTATAATTTTTTACTCCTTTAATATAAATTATATACACTTATATTATACCATATTTTAGCCCATTTTTCAAGTTAAGCGTATACATAAAAAGTCAGAGCAATTTGCTCTGACTTTTTTGTTATTCATTTAAATCTTCTATTTCTTCTTCACTATTACACTTAGATAAAGCTCTTTCAAATTCATCTAAAGTTAAATAAGTGTGAATATCTATTGAATATGGTACTTTTTCAGAATTAAATTCTTGTACAATATTTCTTTCACTCTCATCTTTATCTTTAAATACAATTCTTATGACTTTCTCTGTGTCAAATGATGCTACTTCTTCATATTCATCTTCTTCGTCTCTTTTTACAAATATTTCTAATACTTTATTTTCCTCATTAATTACTAATGGGTTTTTAGGTTCATAGTATATATGATCCTCTTCTCTTGTAGCAAGTTGCATTGCTAAATTATTTTGTCTTCTTTTTAAAGACACTCCATTTTTGTTTCCTTTTTGAAAATTCTTTTTCATTTCTTTTTCCTCCTTAATATTAGAAACTAGCATTATATATACGAAGGATTTTATTATCAATGCATAATCATAGTTGATATCTCAATATATTAAATGCAAAAATATTATATCACACATATTAAATTATGTCAACTTTATATTGTTTAAAAAAAGATAGTATTTCTACTATCTTTACTTGTTATCTTTTTTTTCATCATTTTCAATATCAGAATTATCTTCTTCACTCTCTGATTTAGAAAATTCTTCTCCAAATTTATCTTCTAGCTTTTCTTCAAGTTCATCTTCAACTTCTTTATCTTTCTTTTCATATTCATCATCATGTAGAGCTATATCTATATTGCTATTTTGTGGTAGTTCAATAACAGTATCATTGTTTTCTTTTTGCTTAGATTTTTGTTTCATTTTCCACATTGCTCTTTTAAACATACGAGTAATCTTCTCAACCACATTCTTTTCTTCTGGTACAACCATTAACATATTTTTTAACATTTTGTCTTCTTCTTTATCTTGTTTTGAGCCTTTATATGCTAATAATTCCTCTTTCCAAACATGAAAATCATTTTTTCTAATACTTTCTTCTAAATCGAAAATCCTCTTAGTTATTTCATTTAGTTGATCATAATCTACAATTCCACCATTTCTAAATCTATAAAATACACTTTTATATGATATACATTTATTTATTATATATTTTAATTCTTTTTCTGAAAGTTCTTCTTTATGTTGCTCTATCTTTTCTTCTAAGCCATCTACCAATTGGTCAGCTTTTGCTATATTTTCAATTTTTTCAAGTATATCCTTTTGAAGCTCTATATCCATACAAGGGTCACTTTCAATAGTATCAAAGATTTCTCTTATTTCCATAAACTCCCTCCAGTATTAACTTTATTAATATTTTAATTATATAATCTTTTTAAATAAAAAACAACTAAATTTACGTCATTTACTTTACTTTATCTATTAATTTTTTGTACACAGCTTTCATGTGAGGCTCTGTTGATAACTCTACAACCTTATTTATATCTTGCCACTTTACATTACTATTTTCATCTGGTTTGATTTTTATTTCTTCATTTTCATCTGCTTCCAATATATATGCTACAGATAAATGAATATGTGCATTTACATATTTTCCTCGTTTTACATGTCCTGCAACTGGAAGTGAATCTATTGCCATTATTTTTCCATCAAATAATACTTTTGTATTCTTTACAGAAGTTTCTTCTTCTACTTCTCTTTTTGCTACAGCTAATAGGTCTTCCTCACCATCTGCATGTCCACCAATCCAGCCCCATGAATTATATATATTGTGATAAATCATTAAAACTTTATCTCTTTTTTATTTACAACTAATGCAGAAGATGTAAAATGGACAAATTCATTTTCTCTTTTTAATACGTCATCAAAATTATCCAAACATTTTAGTAAAAACAGCTTGTCTTTCTCTTCTTGCATATTTATTGGGATATAATTACTTAATTCTTCTTTTAAATTCATATTTTCTACTCCAACTTTTTTTATATTATATCCCAATTAAAATAATTACTCAATATATACTAATATAATTTTCCTTCATATACTATTTCGGCTGTTCCTATCATGCTAAGTTCACTGCTTACTTCATTATACACAATTTCTAATATTCCTCCTTTTAAATTAACATTACAAATATTCTCTGTTACGCCATTTAAATATCCAGCTATAACAGAAGCTGTAGCGCCAGTGCCACAAGCAAGTGTTTCTCCAACGCCTCTTTCCCATACTCTTACTTTAATATTTTCTCTGTCAATAATTTGAACAAATTCAACATTAGTTCTATCTTTAAAAATATTCATATTTTCTATTGCTTTTCCGTATTTTTCTATATCAATGTTATCCACATTATCTACAAAAGTAATAGTATGAATATTTCCAACAGATAAGCAAGTTAAATACATTTCTTTATCTAAAACATTAAATCTTTCATTTATTATTACCTCTTTAGGATAATCTATATCTAATTTATCTGTATTAAAAACTGGTATCCCCATATTTACTTTTATATTTTTAACAATTCCATCTTGAACAAATACTTCAACATCTTTAATACCAGATTTTGTACCAATTTTCATTCTCTTTTTAGTTAATATTCCTTTTTCATATACATACTTTGCAACACACCTTATTCCATTTCCACACATATTTGCTTCACTGCCATCAGGATTAAAAATTCTAAAATATACATCTGCTTTTTTATCTCTTTCAGAGCATATTTCATTATATACATCTTCTTTAAATATGAATATGCAACCATCTGATCCCACACCAAAATTACGATTTGAAACTTTTTTAGTAAATGAAGACATATTTTCTATCTTCTCTATATCATTATTTATATATACATAATCATTTCCACAGCCTTGCATTTTTGTAAATAACACCAAAAAAATCACCTCATAGTACAATATATGAGATGATTAAAATTTTATGTTTTAACTAAACATTAGATAAATTAAAATCTGGAACATATTCTTCTTCATGCTCTCCTAACTCTTGAATATATCCTTTTTCTATATTTAATTCTTCTAGATAATCTTGTATTTCACTTAGTTCTTCTTTATTAATCTTTCTATTAATCTCTGGATACTTTGAAGCCTCTCCTGCAGGAAAGTATTGGGCCATTACACTTACTAATACTTTATCTTTAAAACTTTGTGCTATTTTCTTAATGACCATTTTAGAATTTAACACATTATTTGGAATTATCATATGACGAATTATCACTCCACTTGTTATTATACCTTTTTCGTTAAATTTTGGTTTTCCCACTTGCTTTATCATTTCATCAATACAAGACATTGCAGATTCAACATAATTATTAACCCCAGAATATCTTAATGCTAATCTATTTGTACCATATTTAAAGTCTGGTAAATATATGTCTATATATCCATTTAATTTTTTTATTGTTTCAACTTTTTCATACCCGCTTGAATTATATACAATAGGTATAGATAAACCATTCTCTCTTGCAATTTTTATTGCTTCTATTATTCCATCAATATACATAGTGGGAGTAACTAAATTTATATTATTTACTCCTCTTTTTTGCTGTTCAATAAATATTTCTGCTAGTCTATTAACAGTTATTTCTTTTCCAAAACCTTCTCTAGATATTTTAAAGTTTTGGCAATATACACATCTTAAATTACAATTTGAAAAAAATATAGTACCTGAACCATTTTCTCCGCTAATACAAGGTTCTTCAAAATTATGTATTGATGCGAGTGCTATTTTAATTTTATCTGTAGCTCCACATACTCCAGCTCTTTTGGTTCTATCTATACCACATTCACGTGGACACATTTTACAATTTTTATATTCACACATAACATTTCTCCTTAAATTATTATACCACATTGAACAATACCTCTTGATATTTTAAAATTATCATGTTATAATTATATTGTAGTAAGCTCAACCACGGAAGAGCTCGTCATAGACGGTGTGCCAGTTCGAATCTGGTCTACTTGCTTCAATCTTTATGATTGAGGTAATCCTTTTTAATAATTTTTTTTCAAGCTATCCCTTCGGGGGTAGCCTTTTTTATATCTAAAAAAGCAAAAAAAAGAACATTGAAAAGTTCTCAATGTTTCTTTTTAGTAAATAAAGTGTGGACACATTTGGAATATAAATTCCAAATCCCATTTCATCACAACCTCTGCCTCAACCAAGATGCATTTCTATGATGAAAAAACATATTTCTTCCTTCTCACAAAAGTTCAAAGTCAGAATTATATATAACGTATCATTATTTATTATATTGTATCTCAATTTACCTGATTGCTCGGGTATAATTTCCATACTATATAACAAACCAAACCACTTTATTTTTAACACGTTTATACATTTTTTAAATACATTTTTTCGGTAAATCTTCTTCAATTAGCCATAACTTCATAGCAATTCAGATTATATCGATCAAATGTGTCCCTTTTGTAATTTACTTAAGAAACATCTTGTCTTTTTATTGGTTAACAACACCATTTACTACAATGTCAAATGAAATTGAGCTTACGCTATTGCTAACTTCTACTGTTAATACAGTTGCTTCTGCTCCTGTATTAATGTTTAAGATTCTGTTTGAAAAAGTATAATCAATTCCATCTAGACCATCGATAACTACGTCATCACCATCTATTTTAAATTGAGCTATACTATTAACTGTTGTTGTATACCCATCGATTGCAGTTACTTTAACAGGTTCAGCTTTTTCTTCTTCTTTTTCTTCTGAAATTTTTTCTGGTAAAGTTTCTTCAGTGATGTCACTAATTTCTACTTTACCTTCAGCAGCTTCTTCTTCAGTAACAACTTCTTCTACAACTTCTTCAGTTGTTTCTTCTTTTTCTGTATCTTCTGTATTTTCTAATAAATTGTCTAACTCATCTTCATTTGCTTCTGTAAAATCTTCTTCTGTTTTTGATGAATTTTCTTCTTTATTAGTTTCTCCTGATTCTTCTGATTTTATTTCTGTTGTGTCATCCTTAACTGTTAAATCTTTTTTCTCTGTTGTGTCTTCATCTGTTGTTACTTTAACTCCTTCTTCGAAGTCAGAAGTATGTCTTCCTTCTTCGATGTCTCTAGCCATTTCTTCTTCGTTGTTTTCTACAACAAATTTAACTTCTTCTTTAGAAGGATCTGTTGTTTCTACAACAGTATTTGAAGCATCTTCAGGTTTTGCATTGTTGTATGTTGCTTCTATTTTCTGATCTTCTGGGCAATATCCGTTGTATACTACTTTTTTATTGTTGTCAGAAACATTTGATGTTTCTTCTTTTGCATTTTCCTCTGTTGTATTTTCTTTTGCTTCTTCATCTTCTGTTTTCTCTTTTTCTTCTTCTACTGAAGAATTAACAATTTCCTCCGGTCTATGCCAGAAGAATCTGTGGTAACCAAAAATTGGTACCAAAATTAATAACAATACAATTATTGTTATTAATCCTCTTCTTGTAAATTTCTTACCATTTAATTTTGCTAGCAATACAAACATTGCGATAGCAACTATTGTTATAAATGATAAGATACAAACTCCACAGTTGATATATAATTTTGTTGCAGTAATACCTGCAATTGTTCCTGCTCCTAATAGAGCAGCTTCCTTTTTAATATTATTTTCCATTTCTTTCTCCTCTCTCCTAATATAGCTGGAAAACCATATTGGATTTAAATTTTTTATGTATAGTTACGTACCATACAACGACCAAATTCGCATGATTTATTGAAGCAAAAGAGCTTAAAATGTATAAACAAAAAATTCCAGTATTTTCCTTTCATAAATACTAGATCTCATTATCTTTTTCATTTTAACATTTTAAAGCAATTGCTTTAAAAAATTTACGATATTTTGATACTTATATTATATCATATTTTTATGTAAATTTCAAGTTGGATAATCTAATACAACATAGTGTTATAAAAGAATATTTACTATTATTCACTAAAAAAGAATAATATAAGTATTGGTACTTATATTATATCACCATTTTACATAAAAAGCAACAAATAAATTCTTTTATATTCCACAATATACTAATTTCCTGTAAAAAAATAAATTTCCACTTCACCTAGCTGGTGGTTTTTAATTTTCGGCTAAAAGCCTATACTACTTGCCTCCACTAAAGTGGCCTTTTGCGACTGACTCTTGCATTCGTCACTCGCTACCCTTTAAAAGGGTCTATTTGTTCTATTATTAATTGTTCATTTAATTGATCATTCTTTAATTGATTTGCTATATATTCTTTTATCTTTTTAGTATTCTTTCCTACTGTATCTACATAGTATCCTCTATACCAAAATTCTCTATTTCTATACTTATATCTCATATTTCCTCACTTGCTATATATCATTATGCTACTTTTTCCTTTTAGAAATCCCATTACACTTGCTACACTATATTTTGGTGGTATTCCTATTAACATATGTATATGATCTGGACATACTTCTGCTTCTATTATTGTTAATCCTTTCCATTCACATAATTGTATTAATATTTGTCCTATCTCTAATCTTTTTTCATTATAAAATACTTTTCTTCTATACTTTGGTGCAAATACTATATGATACTTGCAATTCAATGTTGTGTGTGCTAAACTTTGTATATCGTTAATTTTGATATCTTTCATGATTAATGATTCCCCTTTCGTGTTATATTTTTTTGCTTCCTGTCAGTCGCAAAAACATTATACACGACGGGGGCTTTTTTGTCTACTCATCGCTGAAAGCTTTACCGAACCCCCAGACTATCTGGGGGTTTTCTATAAACAATAAAAAGGCTTCATTTGCTGAAACCTTTTTATTTGTACTATCTTTCTAAAGACTCACCATTAAATAATCTAGTTAAATCATCGTCTCCCATTTCTTTCATATCTTCTTTTTCACTCTTTGCCTTGTTGTTTTCCATTATTTGTTTTTGTTCTTCTAATGCTTCATCTTCTGTTTGACTTTTTGTAATGTTTGCCTCTTTTTCCTCTTTAACAGCAGTATCTATTTTTTGTCTATTATTTTCAGATGCGTAGCTATTAATACCATCTGTAGTTTCTTGTTGTATATATCCGTCATTAATAGCACTATTTATTTTTTTATTTTGAATATTATCATCTGGTGATTTAATATTTGCTTGTTCTTCTGTATATGCTTCGTTTTGCAATTCACCAATATTTTCTTCGGTAATATTAATATTTTTTTGATCTTCCTGACTTTCCTTTCTCTTTATTTTTTTTACGTCATCATCTTTTTTATACTCATTTTCATTATTACCATTATCGCATTCTTTATCGCCTTCACCAACCATATCATCACCTGGTATACAAGCTCCATTTTCTTTTAATTTTTTATTTAAAATATCTTCTGCATTAGGATTTGTATTTCCCGCTACAAACCCTGAATCTTGAGTATTACTATCAACAGTTTTATTATTAGGAGTTAAGTTTCCTATATGATTAATTCCTCCATATATAGCTGTAGTTGCAAAAAGAGTAAGAAGGATTTCTTTCCCATGTTTGTCTATGAAATTCTTTGTTTTGTCTGCTACAGCATTTACTTTTTCATTAAATAATCTTTTTGTTTCATTTAATTTAAATAAAGCTTTATCTTTTAAAGATTCATATCCTTTTTTAATTTGCTTTACTTCATTTAAATCTGGTATTTGTTCATTATTCTTTTCTTTATCACTCATACTAATCCCTCCTTTATTCTTCTTTTTCATCTAAAGATTTACTAAATTTGTCTAATTCTTCTATTCCTTTTCTGTATGTATCTGTTTCATTTCTAATTGCATTTATATCTGCTCTAATCTCTTCTATTTCTTCTTTATATAGTTTTAATATTTTTTTCTGTGTTTCAATATCCATGTCCTTTTGAGAAATTTCTCCTCTTTCAAATTTATCTCTTATTTTTTTAATATCTTCCATAATACTACCTCCTTCTATATTAATTTATAGTATATTATTTATTATACCATTTTTTTACATTTTCGTCAATAATTATGTAACCTTTTACGTTACATTTATTGTTTAATTATGTCTTCTTTATTTTTTTCAACATATTCTATATTTACTTCATTTTTCGCTTTTAAATACTCATATTCATTTTTATATAATTGTAATTTAGTTTGCTCCTGTTCTTTTAACTTAGTATAATCGTCATTTAGTTTTTTTATTTCCTCTAAATTAAATTCAACATTGCTCTCTCTTTTAACATTTCTAGGAATTAATACTTGTTTTTTATTTTTTCTTTTCTTCTTATAATTATTTTCTACTCTTATTTTATCTTTTTTAGTTATTTCATCCGCCTTAGATTTAGGTAGTTTTTTATTTCCATATCCACCATTTCTAAAGAAAATCTCTCCATTTTTTGCTTGTTCTATTTCACTACCATATTTATATTGAATTGCTTCTACTCTTTCATTATATAGCTTTTCTATTTCATGTAGTAACTTTTCTGATTGCATTCTTGAATATATATTATTACCATTTTCTTTTATTGATTTATTATATATTTTCTTTCTTATTTCTCTTTCACTATTTGCATCATCTATTAATTTTTTAGACTTTGTTTGGCAATATTCTTGAGTATTACTATACATTGCTTTAATTGCTCTTGCACCTACCATCTTTTCAGCTTTAATAAAATCTTTATCAGTAGCATTATCTAATGAATTAATAAATATAGAGCAATACATATTTTGGGTTTCAGTAATTTTTTGCTCTTTCTTTTTACTTGAATAATATGGGTTAGCTTTAATTCTTTCAACTGCCTTTGCCTTATCTTTTATTATTTGATAAACTTCTTTTCTTGAGCCATCTTTATTATATTCTTTTTTTAGTATCGGATACTTTTTTAAATATTTAGGATTATTTGCTATAGCTTCATCTACTAAACTACTTGTTATATAATCTCTATCTCCCATATAGCCATTATATTCTAAATAATCTGTTTCAACAAAATTATCATTTAAACTATTATCTATATTTTCTTTTAATGCTTCATTTATTTTCACTTTTTTTATTTTATTTTTTCCTAAAATATCTATTGCATTTTCAAAACCCTTTTCTCTAGCATTTCTCTCTATAAATTGTTTCTTATAATTATCTCCCTCATGATAATAATCATCACCTAAATATTTAATAGCAGCAAACTCTCTGGCATATTTTAAAGCATACTCACTATCTATATCATCAATTTTTTTAACATTTTCTGTAGCAATATGCTGTTCTAAATGTGTCATTTCATGATGAATAGTTTGAATATATCCCACAAATGCAGTTGTTCTTACTTGAGAATCATTACTTTTTAACAATTCCACTATATCTTTTGTTTTTAATCTAAGTGTTGGACCAGTTTCAAGTGTAACATTGCCAGTTTCTTTTTCTTTATGTAATTTTATTCCACTATGATATGATAAACTTCCATTTATATCTTTTCTTTCTGTTTTTATTATACTAACTCTTTTATGTATGTTATATTTTTTCTTTTCAAGTTTAACCATTTGTTTAGCATACTTCAATAATTCTTTTTCTAAAGAATTTTTATTAAGTCTCGTTTTTTTATCGCAAACATCTGCCATAATTTCTTCTGTTATTTTTCTTTTTTTAGCATTAATTCTTTCTGATTTTCTTTCAAATCTTGTCTTCATAATCTATTCTTCTTTCTTATATTTTTCTGGAATAAAGTCATTTATACTTCCATTTTCTATATTATCTATCATGGCATCATATAATTCTGATTTCTTTGCTTGTCTTTTCATCTTTTGCTTAATCCAAAACTTCTCTATAAAATTTCTACCCGTTATTTTCTTTTTTTCTTCATCACTTAAACATGATGTTAAATCTTCATAATCTTCATCACTCATTTTTTTCTCCTCCTTTATTTCTTAATCTATCTATTTCTTTTTTGTAACTATTAATTTCCATTCGTATTTTAATTATTTCCTTCCTAGTATTTTCTATTTCTTCCTTATATAATTTTGCTATTTCTTTTTGTTCTTCAATAGTAATATCTTCTAACTTTATTTTTCCTTTATCATAATCGTCCTTTATCTTTTTTACATCTTTCATACTAAAAACTCCTTAATATTATTTTATATTAAATTATAATGTTTTTTCAACATATATAAATTTTTTAACGTACTTTTATTATATTTTTGTCATTATTGGTATTGAATTTTAAAAAATATTATGTTATACTTATTGCATATTGATATAAATGCTATGAACAAGAGGAGTAAGATAAAGGTTATCTGTAGAGAGAAAGATTCAATTGGGCTGAAAAATCTTTTAGAAAAACATATCTGAAGGTAGCTTGGGAGCTGGTATACTGAAGTTTTTATTATGTGTAAGTATACTCCGTTACAGTCGGTAAATCTGTTATTAAGTGCATACAAATAGTTTGTATGAATTAAGGTGGTACCGCGAATCACAGTCATTCGTCCTTAAGATTTTTAAGGATTTATGGCTGTTTTTTTATATTTATTTTTAAGTGAAAGGAGTAAAGATATTATGCTTAGAGATTTTGGAATATTTATTGCACTCGTCTGTCTTTTAATTTCTGTAATAGTAATTTTAAATGCAAGATGGGTTATTCATTGCATAGATAATAGCAAAGATTTAGAAAATAAAATGGTAGATAAAATAAAGGTTGTTGCAACACTCGTGAGCATTATATCTTTATACATAGTAGCTATTTTAATTAAATAAAAAAGGAGAGATAAATATAATGGAAAATAGTTTTAATTATTCAAAAAGAGAAGAAGAAATATATAAAAATTGGGAGGAAAAAGGTTACTTTAAGCCAAGTATGGATAAAACAAAGGAAAGTTACTGTATAATGATGCCTCCTCCAAATGTTACTGGTAAGCTTCATATGGGACATGCACTAGATGCTGCTATTCAAGATTTTTTAATTAGATATAAAAGAATGCAAGGATTTAATACACTATGGTTACCTGGTACAGACCATGCAGCCATTTCTACTGAAATGAAAGTAGTTCAAAGTCTTCGTGAACAAGGTATTAAAAAATCTGACCTTACACGTGAACAATTCTTAGAAAAAGCTTGGGACTGGACTAAGCTATATGGTGGTACAATTCAAAAGCAACAAAGAAAAATGGGTTGTTCTTGTGATTGGTCAAGAAGTCGTTTTACACTTGATGATGGCTTATCTAAAGCTGTTGAAACCGTATTTTTAAAATTATATGATAAAGGATATATATATAAAGGAAAAAGGATGATAAACTGGTGTCCAAATTGTAAAACATCAATTTCTGATGCTGAAGTAGAATACAAAGAAGAAGCATCTCATTTATGGTATATAAAATATCCAATAAAAGATTCAGATGAATATTTAACAGTTGCAACAACAAGACCCGAAACAATGCTTGGAGATACAGGTGTTGCTGTTAATCCTAAAGATGATAGATTTAAACATTTAATTGGGAAAAAATGTATTTTACCTATTATGAATAAAGAAATACCAATTATTGCTGATCCATTTGTTGATATGGAATTTGGAACAGGATGTGTTAAATTAACACCTTGCCATGATCCAAACGATTATCAATCAGGTATTAAAAACAACCTTGAATTTGTTGAAGTATTTGATAGTAATTTAGTAATGAACGATTTAATTCCAGAAGTTGCTGGAATGAATGCATATGATGCAAGAGAAGTTATTGTTAATATGTTAAAAGAATCTGGTAACTTACTAAAAATAGAAGACTATACACATAACGTTGCAAAATGTGAAAGATGTAAAACAACAATAGAGCCTACTATTTCGGATCAATGGTTTGTAAAAATGGAAGAGCTTGCAAAGCCAGCTATTGAAGAAGTTAGAAATGGTAGTATAAAATTTATCCCATCAAAATATGATAAAACATATTTTAATTGGATGGAAAACTTACAAGATTGGTGTATTTCTCGTCAACTTTATTGGGGACATAGAATACCAGCATACTATTGTGAAGATTGTGGAGAAATTCATGTAGCAAGTCAAAAACCAGATAAATGTAAAAAATGTGGTTGTAAAAATCTAGTTCAAGATCCTGATACTCTTGATACATGGTTTAGTTCTGCATTATGGCCATTTTCAACTTTAGGCTGGCCAGAAGAAACAGAAGATTTAAAGACATTCTATCCAACAAATACATTAGTTACAGGATATGAAATAATACCTCTTTGGGTTTCAAGAATGATATTCTCTGGACTTGAATACGTGGGCAAAAAACCATTCTCAGATGTTATAATACATGGAATGGTTAGAGATGACCAAGGCAGAAAAATGAGTAAAACACTTGGAAATGGTGTTGACCCATTAGATGTTATTGAAAAATACGGTACAGATGCATTAAGATTTTCACTTATACTTGGAATTAGCTTTGGAAATGATATTAGATACATTCCAGCAAAAGTTGAACAAGGTTCAAATTTTGCAAATAAATTATGGAATGCTTCAAAATTTGTAATAATGAATTTAGAAGAATATGATGGAAATTATGATTTATCTAAGCTTTGTGCTGAAGATAAATGGATTCTTTCTAAAGTAAATACACTTGCTAAAGAAATGGCTATAAATATAGATAATTATGATTTAGGGGTTGCAACTCAAAAAATATATGATTTTATATGGAATGAATTCTGTGATTGGTATATTGAAATTGTAAAAACACGTCTATATGATAAGAATTGTGATACAAGAAATGAAGCAATGTTTACTCTTCATAAAGTACTAGAATATAGCTTGAAAATGTTACATCCAATTATGCCTTTTGTTACTGAAGAAATTTATACTCAATTATATAATCATGAGGAAAGTATAATGATTTCTAAATGGCCACAATATTGTGAAGAATATAACTTTGAAGAAGAAGAAAAAGAAATTGAAATGATTAAATCTATTATTACTGAAATTAGAAATATACGTAATAATATGAATGTTCATCCATCAAAAAAATCTAAATTAATATTTGTTACTAAAGAATATATTAATTTAATAGATCAAAGTAAATCATTCTTTGGAAGACTTGGTTTTGCAAATGAAATAATTATACAAGAAAATAAGGAAAATATTCCATCTGATGCTATTTCAATAATTGAGAAAAACTTAGAATTATATATTCCATTTAATGAATTAGTAGATATAGATGCAGAAATTGAAAGATTAAACAAAGAAAAAGAAAAAGCTCAATCAGAATTAAAAAGAGCACAAGGTATGCTTTCAAATGAGAAATTTGTAAGTAAAGCACCGGAAAATCTAATTGCAGCTGAAAAAGAAAAAGTACAAAAATATACAGATTTACTAGATAAAATTAATGTAAGATTAAAAGAGCTTTCTAAATAATTTATTACATTATTAAAAGATGGTTTTTTACCATCTTTTAATTTGCTTCGTTGACTGTAAAATGTAGTTATGATATAATAAAAATTAGTTTAAGGAGATATAATATTATTATGAATAAAAAGATTATATATATATGTATGATACTTGTTATTGTTGTAACTTGTACATTTTCTAATTTTGTAGTTGCAGCAGTTATTCCAAGAGTTGCAATTGGAGGTCCAAGTTCTGGAACAGTTGAAGTTGGAGGGACAATTAGATATCCTGTTACTATATACAACAATGCTACAAGTGTTACTTTAAGTCCCGGAGATATTAGAATTACAGGAGTTTCGGCAAATATAAGTGTCGAAGGATCAGGGAATAGTCAAAGAACAATTGTATTAAGTAATATTCAAGGAAGTGTTGGAAGTGTTGGTTACATTTCTTATATAGCTGGCGGTGTTGCTTCAAATGAGAAAGGTGATTCAAAAGAAATGAATATAACTTCAACATCTTTTACAATTGTGGCAACTGTTAATAATGACCCAGGCCCAAGTTATGATCCAGGCAATAATAACAATGGTAATAATAATAATAATAATAATAATAATAATTACTTACCACCAACTACTGAGCCAGAAAATCCTACACTTGAAGAACCAAAAGAGGAAGAAAAAAAGGATGAAACTGCTCCAACAATGGAGATAAGTGAGTTATCTGATAAAACTACTCAAATTGGTAAAGAAATATCATTTGAAATAGCATACAAAGATGAAACTGAAATGGGCGAAATTACTTTAAATAAAAATAATATTACACTTTATGGTTTTACTGCAGATATAAATATTTCAGGAGAAGGAAATACAAGAAAAGTTACTTTATCTAACATTCAAGGTAATCTAGGTGGCTTAAAATGGATAGAAATTTCAGACAAAACTGCTAAAGATAAAGCAGGTAACGAAGTAAAAGAAAAAGGAAAAACAGCAACATTTAAAGTAATAGATAGTGATACTAAAAATAAGCCTGATGATTGGATAGAAAATCCTAATACAGGAAGATAAGTTTAAACTCCAGAGATAAAAATTCTCTGGAGTTATATTATTAATTTATATCTATTTTTATACTAAATTTGTCTGTAGGTCTTTTACATCCTGTTGAATTTATATATTCGCAAATATCTTTTTCTTCTTTATTATTTATAATCTCCTTATTTTCTACTCTAGGTATTCTTTGTCTAACTATTGCAGGTAGATTATCTGAAACTATACTTATTTGTTTCAAAAAGAATATTGGAAAGCCTGTTTTCCTTGCTTTCATTAAATTTTCAGAATCTATATACGAAAAGAATAAATCATCTTTCTTTTCTATTGTTAATATATTTAAGTCATCCCATAAAACTTCTATTGACATTGAATTTCCTCCATTTCATTTTCATAATACTTATTATCCATTATCTTATAATAATCTAAACCTAAACACTCGCAAATATTTTGTAATCTATTATCCCATATAATACGTGCAAAATCTTTGTATTCACTTGGTATTTTATTTTGTATTTTCTTTTCAACTTTTTTTATTGCTTCATCAATGTTCATCTTTTCTGCACATTTTTTTGCAAAAGCAAGATTCTCTTCACTCTCATCAATTAGATAATATAGTGTATCTTCCCAATATGGATAATCATAATCTCTTTTATAATCTGGTACTCCAGCATCGAAATAACAAATATTAGCTCTATCTGCTAACATATCTTCATTTTCTAACATGTCGTATACTTCATCTTTTGAAAAATTTGAACCTAAGCAATATGTATTATGGCATAAAGGAGCAAGTTCAATACTTTCTTCTCCATTATCATTTAACCCAACAATAAAATCTAAATCTGTAGCTTTCCTATTTGTAGATAGAGTAAATACATCTGCAATACATACTTTTTGTATATCTTCAATGCACTTTTCTCCCACTTTTTCGTCCAAGTTTTCTGCAATACAATATTCATGTATAGTATCAAATAAATCTTCTATATCATAATCATTTCCTATACTTGAATATTTTCTACTTTCAAGTAACTCAGAAGCACTTACAATAAATTGATCATATGAATAATTTTCTAACATATTATCTGAAATTGTTGCTAGATTACCTTCATAATTTGCAATGTCAAAATCTACACATTTTATGCCAACTTGTTTCATAAGTTCTTCATATAATAACTCAGAATATATATTATAGTCATTATCTAAATACTTGCTTTCTCTTGGCTTAACATATATAAATTTTTCTTTATCCTCCCTTCCAACTCTTGTCCAGAAATTTTTTTCATCATATCCAGTAATATAATATGGATATGTAAAATTTGATGGATTATTTAGAAAATACTCATCTAAATTAATTATTCCATCTTTTTTGTAATCTTCTATATTTTCTTTCATTAATTAATCACCTCGCATAATTATATATAACACACTTTTTAATAATTAAGGTAATGAAAAAGTGCTTTTTTTTATGTAACATTTTGCGATGTTAAAAACAAATAAAATAATACAAAAAAAATTATAAATGATAAAAAAATAAAGAAGACTATTGTCTTCTTTATTTATGCACGAACTATGGAAAAATGATCTGTCACTGTTACAGAATCCTTTTTAGAATTAAGTTTAAGTCTATTTTCTATAAACTTTGGTACACTTCCATCATTTGATTCTGTAATTAACACATAAGGTATTCCTTCTTTTTTTAATTTTTCTATATTATCCATATTTGGAACATATTTTATACCTTCTTCATTAGTTTGTAGTATTCCTACAATCTCATTTTTCCACTTAATGTATTGCACTCTTTTCATTAATATACCCCCTTTAATATTAATTTTGGAGCGTCTATTCTAGGTGTCTTATTAATTATAACATTTTTTTGCCCTTATGTCAACTTTTTGAGTAGCTTGTTAGGTTTAATTATAAATTTTATTGTTCTATATCTAAAGTAATATAATCTGTTACTCTTTTACATTTAGTTCTATTTATATATTCAATTATGCCAGATTCAATATCGCTTTCTTTATCTACATTCTTTAATAAATATTCTGTTTTAGGTAATCTATTTTTTATAATATTAGGTAATTTATTATCTACTATTTTTACTTTATCTAAGAAAATAATTGGACATCCATCTTCTTTTGCTTTTAAATAATTTTCTGGCAATATTTTTGAAAAATAATATTCATCCACTTTTTCAACTTCTAAAAATTGTGTTTCTTTCCAATATACTCTTATTTTCATATTTTTTCCTCCTATATTATCTGGTAAAATTCATCCATTATTCTACTCATTTCTTTTTTCTTTTCACTATAGTTTGCAAGTAAAAATTCTACATATTTTTCTGGTATTTTAGCCTGTATTCTGTCTTCTACATTTCTTACTGCTTGAATAATATTTAAATTATCCATACAATCTCCAGCAAAATCTTCTACTTCTTCGTCTATATCCATACAAAACTTTAAAAGCTGTGAATTTGGATTATTATCTTTACTTTTTAACAATTCGGGAGGCATCTTTTCTCTTGGGACAGATGCACAAGTGATTTGAAGTTCTGAATTTGTTTTTGCCTTTCTAAAATCTGTTATACTTTCTTCCATATCTTCTTCTCTTAAATCTGAACCACATGAAAGCTCATTATCATAAAGGGGAGCAAATTTAAATACTCTCTTTTTAGTCTTTTCATCTACACCATATAAAAAAGATATATTTCCAGGGTGCCTATCCGTAGAACTTAAAAACAAATCTAATACTTGCATTTTGGTAAAATTTACCATAGTTTCTGAATATTGTTCCTTTTCTATTTCCATATTTTTGCAAAAATTTTTAATTGCAGAATATGCATCTGTTATATTATAATCAAAATCAAGATCTTCAAACCCCGCTTCTGACATAATATCCCCCAGTGAATACATTGAAAGACCTTTATTTTCATCTTCATCAACTATATTATATGTTATTACTCCCTTTTTATTATCTCTTTTAATCAAGTCATAATGTGCTGTTGGAAAGTTTACCTGTTTTGCTAATTCTTCAAATATAAGCTCTTGATAGGTAGTATATTTACTTCCATCTTTTTCAAATTGATCGTTTCTTAACATGACTCTTGTATCTTCAAACACAACCCATTTTTTATCTCTTGAACCAGACCCTCTGTCTTCATCAATGGTTTCTAAACTATTGCCTTTTTCCTCTTCAAACCTAGTATAATCTATATATCCATCTTTATCTCTGTAATTATCTAATTCTTTAGCTTTCATAATATCACAAAATCCTTTCTATATTTATATATATATCATATAATACAAAAAAAAGATAGAGATTTGTTTCTCTATCTTTAAATTTAATATATATATTTTTTTATTCTTCATCTGGATTTGGTGCTCCCATTGGGCAGATTGATGCACATGTTCCACAACCTATGCATTTTTCTGGATCAATTTCGTATTTTCCATCTCCCATTGAAATAGCTCCATTAGGGCAATTCATTTCACAAGCTCCACATGCTATACAACTATCATTTATTTTATATCTCATAATTTCTATTCACCTCCTACAAATTTATTCAATTATCTCTTCATAATCGTTTTCTTCATTGATATCTTCTACTATTATATCTTCTCTTTCTTCCTTCTTACTTTGCTTTGGTGTCCACTTTAATTGTTCTACAGGGTATGTTTCATATCTTTCTTCATCTTCATCATCTATTCCAAATCTAACTTTAACAGATAAATTTAAAATATCTACTGCTGTAATCTTTCCTCTTTCCTTTTCTCCCTTTACTCTAACAATTTCACCTACTTTAGGAAGTTTTTTTAAGTTTTCTTTATATAACTCTTCTTCATATCTTAAACAGCACATTAACTTGCCACATGCTCCTGAAAGCTTTGACATATTAATTTGCAATCCTTGCTCTTTAGCCATCTTTATTGTAACGGGATCAAAATTTTGAAGATGAGTTCTACAACATACTTCTTTTCCACACATACCAAGTGTTGGATATTCTCTTACTTCATCTCTTGGTCCAATTTGTCTTAGTTCAATTCTTGCTCTATATTTTGAAGCAATAATTTTAACTAGTTCTCTAAAATCTACTCTATCTTCTGATACAAAATATATTGTAAGCTTTGTCCCATCTAAAGTATATTCAGCGGTTAAAACTTTCATGTCTAATTCTAATTTTTTAGCTTGCTCTTTACAAAATTTTAGGGCTTCTTTAGCTTTATCATCCATATCTTTTTGAACTTTAAAGTCTTCATCTGTAGCTATTCTTTTTATACTTGGCAATTCTTCTTTTTCGTCAAAATCCAAAATTTTAGCTACTACTCCTATTTCTTCACCCTTCTCTGTATCTACAACAATGCTATCTGAGATATGTATATCATCATTATCTGTTATATAGAAAGAAAGTTTTCCTGTTCTTTTAAATCTTATTCCTACTTTCTTCATTTATTCCTCCTTGATGCTATCTATTAATCTTAGTAGCATACTATCTATAATTATATCATAATTTCCGTTAAATTTTAATCTATTTTTCGCATTTTCTACTATTTTTACACAATTGTATTTATTATCTTTAAATAATATATATTCTAAATAATCTAAAAGGTCATTATTAGCAAAATCTATATTAGTTGAATATTTCATTGCCTTTATAGTATTTAAGCCATTTATATACCCATATAGCTCGTCTACAGTGTTAAACTTTTCTATTAAATTATTATTAATTATATCTTCTGCTTTTCCAATTGAACCTTCTACGTATTCCAATATATTATCATTAAAGCTAATTTTATATTTCTCATAAATATATTGCTTTAACTCTTCTTTTGTTATTCCTTCAAAAGGAATTTGAGTTACTCTTGAAAGAATTGTAGTTAAAAATGCACTTATATTAGAAGAAACAAGTATTATTGTAATGTACTTAGGTGGTTCTTCTAACGTTTTCAAAAGAGTATTTTGTGATGCAATATTTAAAGATTCAGCATCATTTATAACGTAAACTTTTCTATCTCCAGCAGCTGGAACAATATATACATCATCTATTAACTCTTTTCTAATCTGTTCAACCAATATATCTTTTTTGTCTGACATTTTAGAAATCACTTTAAAATCCGGATGATTATTTAAATTTTCTGTGTTTAATATTTTTTTTGCAAATTCACAAGCTAATTTAAATTTTCCAATGCCACTATTTCCAAAAAATAGATATGCATGAGAAATATTGCCATTTTCCAAACTTTTGCTTAAAATTTCTTTTTGCTTTTGATGCCCAACAATATTTTCAAACATATCTATTCTCCTTCTTTTTTTAAATAAATTATTTAATTCCTCCAAGTTTATTTAAAGGCCATATTCTACATACAAGATATCCATTTACTCTCTCATATGGAATACATCCAAAACTTCTTGAATCTTTACTTTGCTCTCTGTTATCTCCCATAACATAAATTGTACCTTCTGGAACTACAACATCTGCATATTCCTCTTCTTGTACATCAGTCTTTACTTCTTTTCTAAGATAATCTTCTTCTAATTTTTCACCATTTCTGTAAACATATCCATCTCTAATCTCAATGTGATCTCCTGGAAGTCCTATTACTCTTTTTATATAGCTTACCTTATTTACATCTAAAAACTTATATAGGAATAAAGTTAAACCTGTATAATTTTCATATTGTGCTGTATAAAGAGTTTCGTCTGTATCTAAGTATAATTTATTATCTATTGGAGCTTCAAATGTTATGATATCTCCATACTCAAATTTACTTCCTCTCATCCATGGTCTAATTGTTAATACTTTTTCACCATTTTGTATAGTTGGATACATAGAAGCTTGTTTAACTGTTGGAGCACATATTAAGAAATAATTTATTAATAAATATGCTACAAAAGCTATTGCAAAACATAATACCCAATCTAACACTTCTCTTAATACACTCCTTGTCTTTGCTTTTACTTCTTCAACTTCTTCTTTTCTTTGATAGTCTATATCGTCATAATATTTTTCACTATCAACTGGAGCTTCTTTTTCTTGTTCTACTTCTTGACTTGCCTCTTTATTAACTTCTTCAACTTTTGACTCTATTTGAGATTTTTTCTCAAGTTCTTCCTTGTTTTCATCATTCATATCTTTTGTTTACCTCCTATAACTTATATTAACATACAATAATAATTAGTGTATGTTAGAACCATTTTCTAGTGTACCATTGTTGTTATCTAATACTAATAATTTTACCACATCATAGTCGCCCGCTGCAAGTAACATTCCATTAGATTCTATTCCACATAGTTTTGCAGGTTTTAAATTAGTTACTACAACAACTTGTTTACCAGCTAATTCTTCTTCAGTATAGTATGGTACAAGTCCAGATACAATTGTTCTTAATTCTTTTTCTCCAACATCAACTTGTAATTTATATAGTTTTTTAGCCTTAGCAACTTTTTCTACTTCTTTTATTTGTCCAACCTTAAGCTCAACTTTATCTAGCTCATCTATTGTTATTATTCCTTTTCTATCTTCTTTTTCTTCTGCTTCTTTTGCTTCTTCTTCCACTTTAAATAGTTCTTCTGTCTTTTCGATTCTTGGGAATAATATTTCTCCTTTTTTAACTCTTGTTCCATTTTTAATAATTCCAAACTGTTTTGCACTATCCCAATTTATTTCTTCTTTTTCTACTCCAATTTGCTCAAATATTTTATTTGGCGTATCAACAAAGAAACATTGAAGTGGAATAGATATTATTCTTATTGCTTCAGCCAAATTATATAGTACTTGATTTAGTCTTTCTTTATTTCCTTCTTTTGCAAGAATCCATGGTGTACTTAAGTCTATGTACTTATTTGACTTAGAAATTAATTTCCAAATCTCAGCTATTGCATCATTTGTCTTTAATTCATCCATGTTATTTTCAAAATTAATGATAGTCTGTTTAGCTGTATCAATTAAATCTCTGTCTATATCTTCAAGTGGAAGATTATCATTTTTAACAACAATTCCATCATTATATTTTTCAATCATTGCTGTTACTCTACTTACTAAATTTCCAAGGTCATTAGATAAGTCTGAATTAACTTTTTCAATAAATAAATCTTCTGAAAAATTACCATCTTCACCAAATGTGACCTCTTTAATTAGGTAATATCTTAATGCATCTACACTTGTATCTCTTATATATATTCTTGGATCTTTATAATTTCCAAATGATTTACTAATTTTATTTCCATTTACAACTAACCAACCATGTCCAAATACTTTCTTTGGTAATGGTAAATCTAAAGCCATTAGAATTGCTGGCCAAATAATTGAATGAAATCTAAATATTTCTTTTCCAACCAAATGTAAATCTGCTGGCCAATATTTTTTCATCATTTCGTCATTATCTGTTGTATATCCCAATGCTGTTATATAATTTGTTAATGCATCTAACCAAACATATACTGTATGTTTTGGATCAGATGTTACTCTAATTCCCCAGTCTATAGTTGTTCTTGTTACACATAAATCTTCTAAGCCTTTATCAAAAAAGTTTTTAATCATCTCATTTTTTCTTTTTTCAGGCTCTAAAAATTCAGGATGCTCCTCATAATATTTTAATAATCTATCTTTATATTTAGATAGTTTAAAGAAATATGCTTCTTCTTTTACTTCTTTTACTTCTCTTCCACAATCTGGACATTTACCGTCAACTAATTGCGTTTCAGTCCAAAAAGATTCACAAGGTGTACAATATAATCCTTTATATTCACCTTTGTATATATCACCTTTTTCAAGTAATATTTCAAATATTTTTTGAACAGCTTTTACATGATAGTCATCTGTTGTTCTCATATATTTATCATATGAAATACCTAAAATTTTCCATAAATCTTTAGCTTTATTTACGAAATCATCAACATATTCTTTAGGAGTTATTCCTTGTGCTTTGGCTTTTTCTTCTATTTTTTGACCATGCTCATCTGTGCCTGTCATAAAAAATACATCATAACCTCTTAATCTCTTATATCTTGCTAGCGTATCTGCCATTAATGTACAATAACATGTTCCTACATGAAAATCTCCACTTGGGTAATATATAGGCGTTGTTATGTAGTATTTCTTATTTTCTTCCATTCTATTTTCACTCCTTATCTATACTTACTACTGCCATAGCTATGGCATTTTCTCTTACATGCGAAATACTTAAATCTATTTTTATTTTGTATTTTATAAATACTTCTTCTAATGATTTACTTATAACATTAACCTTTGGTCTATTTTTAAAAGCTTCATCATTAACAATTTCCACATCTAAAAATTTAGGTGTATAATCTGACTCTACAGTAAATTTAGATATAGCCTTATATATAGCCTCTTTAGAAGCAAATCTCCCAGCATACCTTTGGAATTTTACATCTTCATTACTAATTTTTTCTATATCTTCAATTTCGTTCTTAGAAAAAATATTTGTTTTAAATCTATCATTTTCATTTATAGCTTTTTTTATTCTTTCTACTTCTATTATGTCTGTTCCACAGTATACTTTCATTAAATTTCCCTTTCACTAAAAAATCTAGATGTTTACACAATATATCTTATACTTTTTCGTTAATAAAGTCAATATTTTATGGGAAATTAAAGAAAAAGTATTAATATAGTTTACAAATAAATATAATAAATTTCTTTAATTTTTTTCATTTCTTTTTTAATACTACTAAAATAGTAATTAAAAATTAATAATAATTGCTTTATATAAATATAATTATATAAAAGTGTTAAAATGTGTAAGATTTTTATAAAAAAGTATTGATTTTTAATTCGACAAATGTTATAATAAGTTTCGTACTAAATAATACATTATGTTTTTCGGGGTGTAGCTCAGTTGGTAGAGCGCGTGGTTTGGGACCATGAGGTCGCAGGTTCGGGTCCTGTCACTCCGACCAATTTTAGAGGTTTTTAACCTCTTTTTTTATTTTAAAATATTTTATAATATTCTTTGAAAGTATTGATAATACTGGCTTTTTAGCTAGTATTATTTTTTTATAGCTAATTTTAGTTTAAATTATTTTTTCATATTTTACGTCAAAAGTACCCGCAACTTTTTCTTAATAAATTTTTCTACGGGTTAATTGCACCGCAGTCAGTAATACCAATGCTTTCAAGGATTTTTTGAAGTAAAAAAAGATAGTTTTGGAATTATTTTTATTTGAAAATACCCGCAAAAAGCTCTACAACCATTGATATAAGCATAGCCTTCATTACTCAACTACTTGCGATCAAAATAACACGCATAATAAAATTAAAGTTTTGCCTTGCTAAAACAACATAGCAAAGCTCATATTACTACCTTTCATAATTTTCTAAAGATTCATTTAATTTATCTTCGGCTGTTTTATTATAAATTATATTAGATTTAAATTCAGATAATTTAATTATATTATCTTTTGTTATATCATTAGATTTTTTCTCTTGTAGTAAATTATTTTTAGTATAATATTCATTTACTTTTTCAAGTTCATTATCTTTAAATTCATCAAAAACATCTGTATATATATCTATTGTAGTAGATATATCTGTATGTCCCATTAAAGTTTGTAATACTACAGGTGTTATTTTTGCCTCTATTGCTCTAGTTGCATATGTATGTCTAAGACTATGTGATGACATATGTTCTATATTTAAATTTTTTAATATTTTTAATAAAGCTCTATTTACATTTTTTGAATCTGTATATTTATTCTGAGGTGGCTTAAATAATAATTTTTCTTCATTATTTTTTTGTGTTTCACTATATTCAATTTGTTCGATAAGGTAAGGATATAATGAATCTGGAATAGGTACATATCTGTTACCAGCTTGTGTTTTTGGAGAGTTACTCATTTTTATTTCTTCACCACTACCATTAGTTAATGTTTTATGAATATAAATCATTCCATGTTGTAAATCAATATCTCCATTATCTAAAGCTAAACATTCTCCAATTCTTAATCCCATAAATAGTTGTATTAAGAAAGTATTTTTATATGGACATTCATCTATTGTTTTACCTTGTAGATATCTTACAAACTTATTCTCTTCATCTAAAGTCATGGCTCTTATAACTTTAGTTGGCTTATTACTTTTAGGTCTAATAACTTGAGCCATTGGATTTCTAGTTATATAACCTCTATCAAAAGCATATTGAAAAGCTTGTCTAAATTGTCCTATTATTTTTTTTATACTTGAATCACTATAATCTTTAAAAGTATTTATAAATCTTTGTAATTCTTCTGGCTTTATATTTTCTATATTCTTATTTACAATTTCACATTTAAAGATATTCTTTAAAGTATTATTCACTCTATTATATTGAGCTTCAGATATTAAGTTATTATCAAACTTATTTTGTACAATAGTACTCATTAATTCTTTTAATGGTATTCCATGATTTTCTATATATATAGGATTTTCTTTTTGATACATTAAACTTTTTATATATTTTTTTAGCGCTATCTTCATCTTTAAAACATTTTGTCTTCTTAGATGATTTTAATGTTATTGGATCATAATCATAATATTGTGCAATCCATCTTTTTCTATCGGGTCTAAAATATACAGTCCCTTGACTACTTCCTTTTTCTCTTGGCATTAATTACCCCCTTCATAAAATTTTAATCTAGTCCGAACTACAGTTTTATTATAATAAAAAAATACATATAACGGGAGAAAAGTTCAAAAATGTGCAAAAAAGTGCAAAAATGACCAATTTTGATTAACTTTACTAGATTATGCCTAAATACAAATCTATACATCACTTGAAATACATGTACTTAATGACATTCTCACGTTATCTATTATATATTTTAACTTAGCTTAAGCTTCATCTATATTATAAAACGGATTAAAGGTAAAATGTGTTTTCTATTAAAAATTATTAAAAATCATTAAATTTACCATAGCATACTAGAGGCAAAATATAAATATTTAGCAATATCAAACAAAAATGTGAAACAAAATGAATAAAAATACTCAAAATTGTTTCACATTTTAATACTTTATTAAAAAATTAATATGCTAAGAGCCCTAAATTCGTAACATCATCAAAAAAGCAGGTATAACTACCTGCATTTTTTTAACTTACTTATTATGTTATTAAGATTCAAAAGCTTCCGTTAAATCTAAAAGATCGTTTAACCTTTCTTTTAAAGTAACATCATATGGATAATATCCATTTATTGTTTGTAAGATACTTCTATATTCTCTACAATTATTTTTTAGTATATTAAGAATATTTATAAAAGTATCATATTTAATGTATTCTATATTTTTTTCTTTAAGCATTTTTATAAACATTGGATAATAATATATATTTTGTATTAATTCTATAGCAAATTCTAAATCATCATTGTCACATAGTTCTTTTAGATATTCACTAATACTTAGTTCTTTTATTGTTGTACATTTATTCTTTATATCATAATATAACTCTTCTATATTGTTAAGTATATCAAAGTCATTTTTTTCTTCATATCCAAAATTTGATATTAGTTCTTTTAAAGTTCTTAATTCTTTATAAAAACTATCTGAATATCTAAATACTTTCCAATATAAATATGTAAAAACATTTTCTATATTATCATTATCATATTTTTCAATAGACTCACCTATGATATTACTGAATAGTTTTATATAATCTATAAGTATTAATCTATATACTTCTTCAATATAATTTTCATTTAACAATACTTCATAATCTTTATTCTTCATCGTTTATCTCCTTATATTCTTTTTCTTTATTTAATTTATCATAAAGAAAAATATAATCTTTAAACTCTATTGCCTTTTCTTCACTTTTATAATATTCTGCTTTTTCCCTCTCATCTAAATTAATTCCAATAGAGAGACTAATAGCCTTATCTAAAGTTTTATTTTCTTTAATGTATTTCTTATATTTATTACCTATATTATCTATCACATTTTTCCTAGCATGAAATTGACTATATAAATATCCATTTTTTTCAACAAAAAATAACCTATAACTTTTTTCTTTTTCTATTTTTTTATTATCATCTTCCTTAAAAACTTTTATATTTTGTGGATATCGTAATATATCTTGTGTTAAAGTTTCTTTTAAATCTAGCATATTTTTCATTATTTCATTTTTTTCAAAAAAATGAATAAAATCTTTATATAAATTGATATCCGCACTATTTTTGTTAAATCCATTTATAGACATAAAATCAATAAATTTGTTAATTTCATCTCCAAGTATATTTTTGTTTATATAATTAAGAGAATATTCGGATAATCCTTTTTCTATATTACTTAAATCTATATCATTTTTCTTTAAAAAGATTTGAAAATTAGTACAGATTTTTTTTATATTAACATTTTTTATATTTAGATTATTTTTATCTTCTAAATAATGATATATTTCATTCGAAATTTGAGCTAACCTTAATTTTAGAATTTCAACCTTTGATTCGTTTAAAGCCGAGCTAACTATATTAACATTTCTTTTAACTAAAACATTCATTAATCCTTTATCTTTTTTATAATAATTATCTAAATCATTTTTTAATATTTTATTTTCAAAATCTGTATTTTTAATTATACTAGCAATATAGGAAGCTAATTCTTTTAGAGATTTATCTTCACTATTCTTTTCACTATTTGAATATATTTCCAATTTATCAATTAAGGATGAATAATTTTTAACTATTTTATCGACTAATTTTTCTTCCATAAATAACCTCATTTAAATTTTAATACATATATACATAATTTACAAGCTCAATCCATAGTATATATTTGAGGAGACCTAAATTCGTAACGTCGTCAAAAAAAGCAGGTATAATCACCTGCAATTTTTGAACTTACTCATAAAGTTCTCTAACACACTAGAGAACTTTGTAAAAAAGTTCTCGTGTGCCAAGGGACTAACTCCCTTTGAAAACCCTTTTTGTATGTTTACTTGTATACTATAAATTGTAATTTATTTATCTAGAATAAATTCATATAATTCAATTATTCTTTTTATATTATCTTCATTTCTTTCATCGTTAGTTCCAAAATATGAATCATTCTATTCTTAATTTCTTCAAATTCTTGTGCAATTTCACTCTTATTAGTACATATTTTATCATTATTTAGTTAAAAAATGTATTAGGTTAATACAATAACCTAATACATTTTATTTTAATATGTAAATTAATTATATTTCATATCTCCAACCTGGTTGCCATGCTTTTGTCTTTCTCCAATCGTTTTCTATAGCATATTCCCATGATACATTCTTTGTTATTACCTCTAATGCTAATTGTGGAGCTTTATGTGCAACTAAGGCAATTGTCTTTCCATCATATTTTTCTAATAAGTAATTACAAAAATCTCTTAATCTTGCTTCTACATCTTTTAAAGATTCACCATTTGGAAAAGGAACATCTATATGTTCTTCATATAATACAAGTGAGGAATCCTTTCCATCAAGTTCTCCATAATTGCATTCCCTTATTCTTTTATCATGTAATATTTCTTTTTCTCCTTTAAAAATGTTATTTGCTGAATCTACTGCTCTTTTTAAATCTGAAGATACAACTAAATCTATCTCTTCCATGTTAATCTTTTCTTTTAAATCCAAACTTTGCTGTATACCTTTTTCACTTAATTTTCCAGGTAGCCATCCTGTTGCTTTATGCTCTAAGTTATCTGTTGTAGTTCCATGAACAAAATATATTATTTTTACAGACATATTTTTCACCTCACACTTATATATATTTCTATGCAAGTATTATACAATAAAACTTATATAATGTGAAAGCTTTTTATTATTTTTTACATATAAAAAATGACATTCAGGTTATATGATGTAATTTAAAGTTTATTATATAACTTTTTAAAAAACTTTTTGTTTTTACTTTAGATGTTCACAATAATACTTATATTCTTCATCTCTATAGCATACTAAATATATCTTATACTTTATTGCTTTATTTATTGATATTTTTGTTCCAATATCTAATGGGACCTGATATGCTCTCATTCCTAAACAAGAACAACAATTTTCTAATGAAACCATTAGCCTGGAAAAGTCCAAATGACAAATTAAAAGAATATAATATTAGTCAAATAACGTAACTTCAGTGTGTTTAGATATTTATACGTTACTCTTTTTAGCTAATTTTATATTTAATTCTTACTTTTTATCCCAATAATAAAAAAGCAGGCTAGATTTCTAGCCTACCCTTATTCACCTTAATTTGTCTTTTTTAACAGTTTCTTTTTAGTCTTCAATTGTTCAATAATTTCCATATTGGAAATACACAAATTATCGTCAATTCCTCGTCCAATCAATATTTCTGGTTTTCTATTGCCTCCATGGTAATCACTTCCCACAGTAGGAATTAAGTCAAATTCGTCACAAAGTTTAAGAAAAAATTCTCTTTGTTCTTGAGTATTATTAGGATTATATACTTCAATTCCACATAGCCCAGCCTCTTTAAGCATCCGTATAAATTCTCTTTTATTATCATCATTAATGTGAAGGCTTTTAGGATGAGCAAGAACTGGCACTCCACCATGTTCAATGATTGCCTTAATGAGCTCACATGGTTCAAGCTTATTTCTGTTAACATAGCAAGCACCATTATGATCCAAGTATAATCCATAAGCTTCCTGTGGAGAATCTGCAAAGCCCAAATTAGCAAGAGCTATAGCAATATCATACCGACCTATGCTTTTTCTATCACGTGCATAGATTATTACATCTTGAATCGAAATATTTATTCCCTTTTTCTTTAAAAGTTCGAGTGATTTAATTGCACAATCATATCTATCAAGCTCATATTGATCAAGTAATGTTTGAATCGAATTTGAAACATAATATCCAAGCATATGACAAATATGATTTTTCCCACTTGCAATACTTGACATATCTGCCCCTATTTCTATTCCAGGAATAACTTCAATGTCATTTTGTGCATAATGTTTTGCAATTAAAAAAGAAGAAAGATTATAATGCTCTGTAAAAGATATAATTCCTACATTGTTTTCTTTGGCTTTTTTCAAAGCTGTAGCAATATCGTCAAAACCATCAGAAAAATTAGTATGAACATGTAAGTCTATATATTTTTCATTCATATTAACCACACTCCTATTAACAAGTGAATATACAAATTTAAGGTTTCAAAGATGATATCATATTAGTTAGTTGTTTGCAATAAAATATTACTATTTTTATATATAAAAAAGACAGTCTTTTTTTTGACTGTCTTAATATATATTTATTTAGATAGGAGATCACAAATAATGTTAGATATTTCTGTTGGATTATCTATAGTCATTCCTTCAATAAGTCTTGCTTGTGAGTATAATATTTTAGTATATTCTTTAAGTAATTCTTTATCTTCTGCATATATTTTTTTCAATTTTTGAGCTATTGGATGATCTTCATTTATTTCAAGTACCTTTTGTGCTTTTACATTTTGATCTGTAGGCATTGAATTAATTACTTTCTCCATTTCTAAAGAAATACCACCTTCACTTGTTAAGCAAACAGGATGATTTTTTAATCTATTTGTAAATCTAACTACTTGAACCTCATCTGCAAGAGCAGATTTCATAGCATCAAGCATTTCTTTATTTTCTTCATTTTCCTTCTTTAATTTATCTTTTTCTTCTTGAGTATCTATGTCTAGTTCATCTGTGCAAATATTTATAAACTTCTTTGTGTTATATTCACTTAAAGTATTAATTACAAACTCATCTATATTCTCTGTAAAGTATAAAATCTCGTATCCCTTATCTTTTATTTTTTCAACTTGTGGTAACATATCTATTTTATCTACAGTTTCACCACAAGCGTAGTATATATCTTTTTGATCTTCTTTCATTCTTGATACATATTCATTTAAAGTTACAAGTTTCTTTTCAGTTGAAGAATAGAACATTAATAAATCTTTAAGTGATTCTTTATTTGCTCCCCATTTATCATAAACACCAAATTTAATTTGAGAGCCGAAGTTTGTAAATATTTTTACATACTCATCTCTATTTTCTTTTAGCATTTTTGTCAATTCTGAATTAATCTTCTTCTCAATATTTTTAGCAAGAGTCTTAAGTTGTCTATCTTGTTGTAGCATTTCTCTTGAAATATTTAAAGATAAATCTGGACTATCTACAAGACCTTTTACAAAGCTAAAATAATCTGGTAACAAATCCGAACATTTTTCCATTATTAATACACCATTAGAATATAATTGTAATCCTTTTTCATATTCTTTAGTATAGAAATCATATGGAACATGTGATGGAATAAATAATAATGCGTTATAGCTAAAAGTTCCTTCTGCTTGTGTATGTATTACATGTTGTGGTTCACTAAAGTCTGAAAACTTAGAAGTATAAAATGAATTATATTCTTCTGGTTTAATTTCAGATTTTTTCTTTTTCCATAGAGGAACCATACTATTTAAAGTTTCAGTTTCTATTGTTTTTTCGTACTCATCTTTTGTTCCTTCTTTTAACTTTTCGTGTTCAATATCCATAAGTATTGGATAACGAATATAATCTGAGTATCTCTTTACAAGTTCTTTAATTGTGTAAGCTTCAAGATATCTATCATATTTTTCATCTTCTGTATTTTTCTTAATAGTTAATGTTATTTTTGTACCCACATCTTCTTTTTGGGTTGGTTCAACTGTATATCCGGCTACGCCTTGAGAATGCCATTCATATGCTTCATCACTACCTAATACTTTTGATGCTACTCTTACATCATCTGCAACCATAAAGCAAGAATAGAAACCAACACCAAATTGTCCAATTATATCTACTTCATCATTTTTTTCTTGTTCTTGTTTATATGCTAAAGAACCACTTTTGGCTATTGTACCCAAGTTATTTTCTAGATCATCTTTAGTCATACCACACCCATTATCTTCAATAATAAGTTTCCTATTTTCTTTATCTATTGATATCTTAATATTTAGCTTACTCTTTTCTAAAGTTTCTTTCTTTTGTGTTAAAGAATTATAATAACGTTTATCTAAAGCATCACTTGCATTAGATATTAATTCTCTTAAAAATATTTCTTTGTTTGTATATATTGAATTAATCATTAAATCTAAAAGTCTTTTTGATTCGGCTTTAAATTGTTTCATAAACAAAACATCTCCTTTTTTACAATAAGCAATTATATACCTCATTTTTAGCACTGTCAATATGTGAGTGCTAATTTCACATATTTTTCACTAATTATTTAATTTATGTATTTTTATGATATAATTAAATATAACTAAATTTAAATTAGAAATTTAGGAGGTGGGTAAAATGGGAATTAATAGAAATATGTTTGGATTAATTAAAGAAAATTTAGAAAAATATGATAATTATGTTAAAGAAATTGCAAATAAAGTAATTAAAGAATTATCTCAAGAAGAAAAAGAAAAATTAATTAATGATTCAGACTATACTGAAGAACATTTTGGACTAGGATTATATATCAGAAATAATTATATTTACAGTAAAATTGATTTACCTGTAGATGCAGATGATATGTCTTATGATATTTTCGATGAAATAATTGAAATGTTAAAAAATAGTTAATCATATATTTAGTAGATAAAATACATTTAATTGTATTTTATCTTTTTTTATATAGAAAAAGCGCACCATAATTAGCTTATGATGCGCTAAAAAGAATCATTTCAAAATGATTGAGCCATTAGGAACGAGCTTTTTAACTTTCTGAGGTTCACTTGTGTACAATACTTTGCTTGAATCGACAAAGCTCATGTCAAAAGGTTTATCTGTAAGATTAACCCCTACATAAAGTCTTTCGTCTTTAGAAAGCGACTCTCGTACAAATGTGCAAAGACCGCCATGGAAAATAAGCGGAATAAACCTTCCATCTTTTAAGAAGACATTATCTTTTCTAATTTTTCCAAGAAGCTGGAAAAACTCAACAAGTTCTTTATCTTCTCTTCCCCACGGATACGTTTTTCTGTTATGTGGATCTTTGAATCCGTACAAACCTGCTTCATCACCATAGTATAGACAAGGATTTCCTGGCAAGAAATACTGAATAACAGCCATCTGCTTAAATAACCGTTTTCCTCTTTCATAAGACTCAGGATCAAGATAATCATTCATTGCCTGCCAATACCTATCATGACCACCTGCAGCACCTTTTGCAAGACGTGTAATAGCACGCTCGATGTCATGTCCAGATATCAAATTCATCATAGCATCAAGATTATCTTTAGGATAATTCTCAATAGTACGAACAATAGTATCAAGCAACGCTTCTGCATTTTTATTCTCGAAGAAGTAGAAAAGCGCATCCTTGTATACATAGTTCATAGCACTATCTAGGGTATTCTCAGTAAAGTAATGCTTTCTTTCACCATACGCCTCTTTAGTAGACACATCTTCCCAGACTTCGCCTGTTACAGAAGGCTGTGAATCAAAAACCACTTCCTCTTTAATAGTTTTAGTTAACCTATAAAGCATATAGTTGGTAATTTCATCAACAACGTCAAATCTAAAACCAGAAGCTCCAAGTCTAATCCATTTTTTTACAACTGTACAGAAAAAATCTATACATTCTTCAACACTCTTATTAAGTTTAGGAAGCGTATCAAAGCCCCACCAAGAGTCATATCCATTTGGATAATTGAAGAAGCAGTACCAGTTATAGTATGGACTATCCTTACTCGTGTATGCTCCAACAGTTGCATATCTTCTTTCCTTGTTGAAATAGATACTATCAGAGCCAGTGTGATTAAACACACCATCAAGAATAATTCTTATTCCACGTTTTTTTGCTTCTGAACAGAGCTCTACAAAATCTTCCTCTTTACCAAGTAAAGGGTCAATTTTCATATAATCTGCTGTGTTATACCGATGGTTAGAGTGTGCCTCAAAGATAGGATTAAGATAGATAATCGTCACTCCAAGAGATTCGATATAATCCAATTTCTGAGTTATACCTTTTAAATCACCACCAAAGTAGTCGTTATTTAAGATAATACCTTTATCATTAGGCAAGTAATCTGGATTTTCATACCAGTCCATGTGAATTTTTCTGTCCGTAGGAACGTTCTCTTTAGCTTCTCCTGAATTATAGAAACGATCAGGAAAAATCTGATAGAAAATTGCTCCTTTCATAAAATCAGGAACAGAAATATCCTTGGTAAATACTGTAAGCTGGAAGCATTCGTTTTCCTTTCCGCCGAAGCAGGATTTAGAAAATCTGTCTTTTCTGATTTCAACGTATTTTCCGTTGATAAAGAGAGTAAAATAGTAGTAGTACACATCAGGCACTTTAGGTGTAAAAGAACAAGAATAGTAATTGTTGTTAAATGAAGCTTTTGAGAACTCCAAATCTACCTCCTGTCTTTGATCCCACTTGTCAATTCTAAATATTACAAGCTTAGGAGATTCAACAACGCTTATCTTGTCTAACCGTATACTGAATGTGACCGTAGTATTCTCTCTTGCAGGTCCCACAGGATCCTTACATTTAGGATCCAAGCTACAATAGATCTCGTTAATCATCTTTTTATTCCTCCTAACTAAAATATTAATTTTAGCCACTAAAAAAACATTGGCCTTCAATATATTTACCACACGAAAAAGTAATTGTCAACAATTATCTAAATATGACGAAAAAAAATAAAAAAGAAACATTAAAAATTTCTTTTTTACTTTTAAAATATAATATTTATCTCTTTTTAGACTTTCTAATTTTTCTTTCTATTTTCTTTTTTATGGGAAGTAGTTTAGTAATTACAAAAAAGCTAAAAGGTTTATATACTTTGCTAATTTCACCTATATATTCTTCTACTCCTTCTTGTTTACAAAAGCCCATTTTAAATTTATATAATCCATCATTTGGATCAAGATTTAGTATTCCACCAAAATTATATGTATTACAATTATTTTCAATCCCCCATCTAATCATTTCCATTTGCATAGCATAGTTTGGCATAAGATTTCTTTTTTCGTTAGAGCTAGCACCATACACATAGAAAAGTTCTCCACCATAATTTGTAGCAATCGCTGCTGAAAGTTTATCTCCTTCATGCTCAGCTATATATATTCTAAGTTCATTTTCATCATAAGCATTTAGCATTCTTTCAAAGTATTCGTATGGTCTACATCCTATTTTATCTCTGATTGTAGTAACTTTGTACAAGTCGTAAAAAGTTTTAAGATCTTCTATATCTCTTGAATATCTTACTGTAACTCCTTTTCTTTTAGATAATCTAATATTATATCTAGTTTTTTCTGCAAAGTTCTTCATTAATTCATCTTCTGTCTTATCTTTAATTTTAAGTACTCCATCATGAAGCGGTTGTATAACTTGATCAACGTCAGGTTTATATCCTGATGTTTTATATCCTGCACTGAGATATAGTCTATCTAATTTTTCGTCATATAAAACTTGTGGATCAAATTTTAAAACATAAGCATTATATTTTTTTGCAATAGGCTCTAATTCTTTAACAAGTAAGTTTACAGTATTTATATCATATACATCACAAACAGGACCACGTGGTGCATACATAAAAGATACTTTAGTATTAGGCACTTTTTGTATAAGTACCATCATAGCAGCTATTATTTTATCATTTTCTTTTAAAAATACAGCTTCTTGCTTCCAATTATTTTTTACCCTTCCCCATTTCAAGTCTTGCATAAAGCTAACACTATTGTAGTTTTTTACAAAGCTGTTATACTCTTCTACTTCTTTTTTATTATTAAAATCTAATATTGGCATTATCTGTTCCCCTCTTTATTTTTTTATAACTATAACATAACTAATTATACAATACAATCAATTTAGTTTCAACTTAGTAAAATAGATTTTAGAACGTGCTATTTAAATATTTATTTTTTTCTTTAATTTTTTAACAATTGATATTTTTTCTTCATAATATACTATATACAAAAAAAGTAGGTGATAAAGTGAACTTTTCAGATAGAGAGCTTTTAGCTAGATTAATAATGTGTGAAGCTGGAGGCGAAGGTGAAGATGGAATGAGAGCAGTTGCATCTGTTGTGATGAATAGAGTTAATTCTCCAACTGGTGAATATTTTAGAGTATCTCAAGGTGGAAATATTAGAAATATAATCTTTCAAACAGGTCAATTTAACTGTGCTACAGATATGATAAAAGGAAAATATAATTCACAAAACATTTATAATATGAATCCAACTGATTTACATTACTCTATTGCTGACTGGGCATTAAGTGGAAACACATTAAATGCAGTAGGTGAATGCTTATGGTTTATGAATCCATTTAAACCAACATGTCCTAAAGATTTTCCATATAATGGTACAGGTGAGCTTCATACAAGAATAATAAATCATTGTTTCTACTCACCTACAGATATTTATACAACTACATAAAGAAATATTGAAAGGAGAAATTTATATGCCTAATGATATGCAAAATAATGCACAATTAAATAATAATACAACTAGTCCCTCTAATATGCCCGAAACTTTAACAAATTCTATTTATACTCCAGCTTTTTTAAGAAATTACATAGGCAAATTACTAAAAGTTGAATTCTTAATTGGTACATGTAATTTACAAGATAGAATTGGTATATTACTTGAAGTTGGAGCAAGTTATATTGTACTAAGATCTGTTCAAGATAATAACTTGCTATATTGCGATATTTATTCAATAAAATTTGTTACAATTTCAAATCAATCATTTATTTATAACACACCTGGATACCAGTTTGGAATATAGATGATTTTCTTTAATTATTACATTTTTATACTAAAAAGAGTCTTTACTATATTAAATAATGAAGACTCTTTATATTTTTTACTTATTTAGCATTTTTTTATTAGCTCTTTAATATGATAATTATTAAGGAGGTTATGTATGAATCCATTTGAATTTTGTAGTCCAATAGTCAGTCCGTCATTTTATAACTGGAAAAATATTTATCCTAAGCCTTATGATAAGCATACAACTAGCCCATATACAAAAGCTAGAGTTGTCTTAATGAATGGCTGTGAAACTGAACAGATATTTTTCTTACATAATTTTAGTAGAAATTGTTCAGATAATAATTTAAGAAGAGAAATTGCAAATTTAAGAAGAATAGCTCAACAACAACAAAAGCTTGTTCAATGTTTAAAACCAATAGATGAAAATATACTAGAAGAAACTATAATCTATGAGCTACTTGCTGTAGACTTAACTGCTCGACTTGCAAAACAAGAGCCTGATCAATATATTAAACAAGCTTTAGACTTTGCACTACTTGAAGACTTTGACCATTTATATAGATATTCAAATTTAATGAAATTAGAGTATGGTAAAAGTGCAGAATTTTTGGTAGGACAATATACTGAAATTATGCCAGCAAGACCTACCATCTCACATCATAGACACCCAAATGATAGTATAAAGAGAGCATTAAGTCCAAATGCATCCATTGTATCTAAATTGAATTGTAATATTATTACTGCAGCAGAACAGCAGACAATGAATTTTTATATGAATGTATGTAACTTATATCCTTCAGATTTAGGAAGAAGATTATATCAAGAAATTGGTATGGTTGAAGAAGACCATGTTAGTCACTATGGAAGCTTATTAAATACAGATATGACATATCTTGAAAATCTATTAATGCATGAATATACTGCCTGTTATTTATATTATTCTTGCATGGAAGATGAACCAAATCCAGATGTAAAATGTGTATGGAAAGAATGCTTTCATCATGAAGTAGCTAATCTAAAAAAAGCTGTTGAATTGTTAAATGAATATGAAAACAAAGATTATAATTGCGTTATACCTGATGGTACATTCCCAAAATTATTAAAGCTTGGTCCTAATGTAGAATACGTTAGAGATATTATTAAAAACACTGCAACAAATACTGCTCTAAGAGAAGATTATTGTCCAGTAAATTGTATGCCTTTAGACAGTGACTTTTTTAGTTATCAATCAATTGTAAATTGCAACATAGATTGTGTTCCTAGTCATAACGTAATATGTAAAATAATAAATAAATGCTCTATGGACTACAGGTTTGAGAAAGCTCCTAATCCTATATTATCTCTTAGACCTAGAAATATAGATAATGTAACTTTAGGAAGAGTTCCAAATAAAGATAGAGAAAAAGACTAATATTTTATCCTCGCTAATATAATAGCGAGGATTTTATATTTAACATTTCACTTTATACATAATATATCTATAAAATATATATTTGTATCATTTAATTCTATATACTTAGCTATTTTATTTATACTTTTAATATTTCCTATTATTTCATTATACTTATTACCACAATAATATGTAATATTAACCTTTTCTCCAATTTTTAAGCTCTGTAGTTTATTAGATATTTCTTCTAATTTTTCTTCACTAAGTTCAATTTTATCCACATATTCCACTTCTTTTTCGCGTAATGCACTCTGAAATCCTTTTAAAGCATCAAAAGGTAGAAATTGTTTTGCTCTATCAACATTACTAAGCATTGTGACCTCCTATTAAAGTATTTCTCAATTTAGTGGTTGCTCCTTCCTCGTAGTTAATTCCTTTAAGTATAGCATTATTGCCCATCTGCCTCTTTATACCACCGATTGCATATTCTACTTTTCTTTCTTTTTCTATTTTTTCTCTATCGACCAAAAAGTCTAATTGTATATAATTTTCTTTCTCTACATTTTCAAAACTTATTCCAATTCTCCTTATTTTATAATTAGGATTTGTTGTTTTATCAAAAAGTCTTAAAAAGGCTCTTAATAATTCTGTATATGTATTTGTTTTTAATGATAGTTTCATTGTCCCGCCAGTGGCCTTTATTTCATTTTTAGAATAGCCTATATATAGACGTATAGTATCTGTTATAATATTATTTTTAACTAATTCTATACTTTTTAACTCAACCATTTCCTTTAAAACTAGCCTGGCTTTTTCCCAGCTATAATCTTCAAAAAGTACTTGATTTGTTGAAATAGATTGACTTTTGGGCTTATATGCTTTTATATCTGCTATTGTACATGTTTCTTTTCCTACAGAATGATCAATTAAAAGTTCTGCATTTACTCCGAATTCATCATATAGTTTTTTATTATTATAATGTGCTAAGTCATACATATCATATATATGTAATTTATTAAGTCTTTTCTCTATTCCTTTTCCTATTTGCCAAAAATCTGTAAGTGGTTTATGGTGCCATAGTTCCCTTTTATATTTTTCTTCATCTAACCATCCAATATTTGTAACTGTATGTTTAGATATTATATCTAAAGCAATTTTTGCAAGATAAAGATTAGTTCCAATACCAGCAGTTGCAGTTATACCATAAGTATCGTATATGTCCTTAATTATAACTTTAGTAAGCTGCATAGCATTCATATTATATATCTTTAAATAGTCTGTTACATCTAAAAAAGCTTCATCAATAGAATAAACGTGTATATCTTCTTTTGCTACATATTTTAAATATATACCATAAATATTAGCAGAATATTCTATGTATTTGCTCATTCGCGGTTTTGCCATTATATACTTTATATTTTGTGGAATTTCAAATACTCTGCACCTATTTTTTACCCCTAGCATTTTCATTTTAGGTGAAATTGCTAAACATATTGTACCTTTTCCTCTTTCTGGATCTGCTACAACAAGATTAGTGTTAAATGGATCAAGATTTCTTTCTACACACTCTACAGATGCATAAAAAGTTTTTAAATCAATACAAATAATTATTCTATTCATACTTTTCCACTTCCCTTTCTAAAAAGATTATATCACTTTTATTTTTTAAAGTAAACATTTGTTCTTTGTTTTGCTATAACAAATTTTGCCATTCACTATTATTAATACATATATTTTCTTTACCTTTTTTATATTTTAGTATATTATATAATTATATTAAGAGGTAGATTATGAACGAAAAAACAAAAGTAATTAAAATATCTAAAGATAATCCTTCAATAGAGCTTATTAAAGAAAAATGTATAGATTGTGGCTTATGTAGTTATACTTGCAAAGATAGAGAGGGAATTGAAAATTTATGTGATGGTAAAAATTGCGTAGATTGTGGACAATGTATTCAAGTTTGTCCTGTTGGTGCTCTCATTCCTAAACAAGATAAATATAAATTTGAAGAAGCTATTAATTCAGGAAAAATATGCATTGCATATACTGCTCCTTCAGTAAGAGTAGCAATTGGAGATGAATTTGGACTTGAAAAGGGAGAATTTGCTCAAGGGAAACTAATATCTGCACTTAGAAAACTTGGGTTTAAATATGTATTAGATGTAACCTTTGGAGCTGATTTAACAATAATGGAAGAAGCAAATGATCTTGTAGATAGATTAAAAAATAATGGTAAATTACCAATGTTTACAAGTTGTTGTCCTTCTTGGGTAAAATATGCTGAGTTGTTCTATCCTGAAATATTAGATAATCTTTCTACGTGCAAAAGTCCTATAGGTATGACTGCACAAATTGTTAGGAAATACTTTATACCTAAATATAATTTAGATAAAAATAATGTTTATACAGTAGCAATTACACCATGTACCTCAAAAAAATTTGAAATTTCAAGAGAAGAAATAGAAGGAACAGATTTAGTCCTTACTACTAGAGAAATTTCTAATATGTTAAAAGAGAAAAATATTAATTTAAGAGAATTAGAAGATGGAGAATTTGACTCACTTCTTGGAGAAGGTTCTGGAGCTGGTATGATTTTTGGAAATACTGGTGGAGTTATGGAAGCAACTCTTAGGACGGCGTATAATGTAATAACTGGAAAAGATTTAGAAATTGAAAATCTAGAATTAAAAGAGGTTAGAGGGCTTGAAAATGTTAAAGAATGTACAATAAAAATGGGAAAATACACATTAAATGTTGCAACAGTAAATAAAATGAGTGCAGCTACTACTATACTTGAAGATGTAAAAAAAGGAAAATCTAAATATCATTTTATAGAAATAATGAATTGCTTAGGAGGCTGTATTGGTGGAGGCGGTCAACCCAAAATATTACCCACTAAAGAACTAGAAGTAAAAAATAAAAGGATTAATTCATTATATGAAAGAGATAGTAAAGATAAAATACGTGTTAGCTATAAAAATCCAGATATAATTCGTGTATATGATGAGTTTATTGGATACCCATTGAGCTTTAAAGCAAAAGATATGCTTCACATAAGATATACAGATAGATCTAAAATAAAAAAACTATGATTTTATCATAGTTTTTTATCATATACAATTATTCATTAGAATTACTTTTTTCTATTGATATATTAATAAGCTGGTTACTAACCTTAAGTTCACATTTTCCAGAATCAATATCATACGATTGATTAACAAGGATTCCTTCATCACCATATATATTTTTTAACTGCAATGGTACTTTAGTATTATTTACAGATAATGCAATATAATATGTTCTTTCCTTTTCAATAGGAATTTCTCCTGTTACAAAATATGTTCTACCAACAACAGTATCAAAAAATCTCTTTTGTAAAAATATATTAGCAGTTTCTTCAACTTTCATTTCACAAGCAATTGATTGATTATCTTGATATAAACATAAAATTCTAAATGGTTCAACTAAGATATCATTGAAATATCCATTTATAATTAATTTATTGTTTGATATTTTTAAAGAACTAATTTGAAAGCTATAATTAGCTATATTTTCAATTATTCTTCCTTTAATACATATATTATTTTTACTATCCATATATATAATTTTTTTAATATCATAATCTCTGCTTTTAAACATAAGCATCATTGCTAATATATAATAACTACTATAGTTATATGAAATTATAATATCGTCATTTACATAAGACAACATTTCTTCACAAATTCTATAAAAATTATTCAAATTATTCTTACTTATGAAGTTTGGCGTATCTAATCTTTTTACAATATTATATATAAATATATATTGTAAAAATTCCGGTACTTTTTTAAATCTTTTTTTTGATTCTTTTAACAATCCTTTATACACATATTCCAATGTTTCAACTAACCAGTCTTCTGCATATTCATTTACGTTAGTTATAGAATTATTAGAAAATCTTTTTCTATAATAATAAACTGCTTCATTAGGTGATATAAAACCAAATTTAGGATTTTTTAAATATAAATTAGTATTAAAATACAAATCTTCTGCTAGTTTTAAATTAGTATTAAATTTATTATTATCAAATACTTGTGACCTATAGAAAGATGCTGCCGAAGAAAAAACATAATCTTGTGGTGACTCTTCCAAGTCTATTACTTTAGATTTATTACCAAATTTTATATATCTATGATAAAGTCCTTGTTGCCTCTCTATACACTCTATAGGTAATGTAACCATATCTACTTCATTATGCTTATTAAAAAACTCGTATACTTTTTCTAAAGCATTTTCATGCAATAAATCGTCAGAATCTAAAAAATTAAAATATTTACCAGTAGCAATTTTTATACCAGCATTTCTAGCTGAAGAAGCTCCGCCATTTGATTTATAAATATATTTTATGTTATCTGGATATTTTTTTGAATATTCCTTACATATAATAGCAGAATTATCAGTTGATCCATCATCGACTAAAATAATCTCTGTAGTTTGTTCAAAACCTATTGATTGATTAATAACAGATTCAATTGTTTCCTCTATATATTTTTCTACATTATATACAGCTATTATTATTGAAAATTTTATATCTCTCATTAACATTCACCTACTTCTTATTATCTATATAAAATCATATATACAAATAGTATATATGATTTTATAGTTTTTTTCTATATATCTAATTGAGTTTAATTTTATCATAAAATATAAAAATAGTCAAATTAATCAATTATAGTATATTTATGCTTTTCTAGAAATATTTGTTAAAATTATTTTCATTTTTCTCTATAAGTTCATCTATCAATTTAATTCTTAAATCTAATTTATCTGATTTAATTCTATTTAATATGTTTAACTTATATTGAGGATATTTAAAACATAAATAATATAATTTTGATATCTCCATTAATAAATCTGTCATTACTGTTCCAGATATCTCTTGAGTAGTATTACTATTTTCTACTCTTCTATATGTAAAAAAGCTGCTTCCTAAATAATCATAAGTTTTACATTTACATAAGCATTCAAGTGTAAAATTTACATCCTCATAAGCAGTATTCTCTGTAAATCTAGTATCACCTATAAGTTCCCTTTTAAAACATTTACTAGTACATCCTAATCGCTTAGTTTTTTCTAATTTTTCCGGTATTGAAGTAATATCTTCTTTGATAATTCTTCTTTGGCCAAATTTATCTTCTTCAAAATCAAAAAATATAATATCATTGCCATCAACAATCTTGTCCAGTTTACTTAAGACATCCTTTGAATATAGATAGTCATCACTATCAATAAAAATTACATACTCTCCACTTGCATTATCAAGACCTAAATTTCTTGCTCCTCCAGCTCTTTTTCTATTAGTTTTTAATAACTTAACATCATATTCTTTTATTATACTCAAACTATTATCTGTGCTACCATCATCTATAACAATTACTTCATAACTATTCCTTTCAATTGTTTGATTAAAAATGCTATCTAGACATTCCTTTATATATTTTTCTTTGTTATAATTAGGTATTATAATTGAATACTTGTACATATATTTCCTCCTTATTTAAATATCTGTTTCCATTGATTTATTATTTCTTCGTTATCCCATTTAAAATTAAGCAAATTTTCTTTATAAACTTTTTTCTTATTTATGATTAAATCTATTTTTTTCTCATAAGAATCGATATCATCTCTACTTAAGATTAAACCATTTACATTATCTTTAATCTGTTCAAAAGCTGCATCGAAGTCTGTAACAATACAAGGCACTCCTAATATTTTTGCTTCTGTTATTACTAAACCCCATGTTTCAACGTCACTTAAAAGAACCAAATAATCACTTTTACTTATAATGTTGTATGGATTGTCTATAAATCCTGTAAAAACAAAATAATCTCCAAGTTCTTGATACTTATCTTTTATCTCTTTTTCTTTTTCAGCATAATAATTTCCACCAATTATGTACCATTTAAAGTCAACATTATGTTTTTTTAATAATTTTGCAAGTTCTAGCTGTCTTCCTAGTCCTTTTTCATAACATATTCTACCAACAGATACCAAAATAAGTTCATGATTTAAGTCTAACTCAATTTCTTGTTTGGATTTTTCTATTATTTCTTCAACATCCATTATATTATATATGACTTGTATTTTGTCTTTTATTCTAGAGCCATATTCCCTGCTTAATAACATTTCTTTGGTTGTTTCACTTACTGCTACTATACTATCAACTATACTATAAAATCTTTCATCTGTAAAAATAGCATTTTCTTTACTACCAAAATAATGAAACCATAGTATATTTTTCTTTCGCTTAATTAAATTATCTATTTCTAAAGCCTTCTTGTTTGGTGAGCAAAGTACTAAAATATCTATTTCTTCATTAAAGTTTTCATCTACTTTAACAACTTTAGCATAATTGCTATACTTATTTAAAATATCTTCTCCTGAGTTTTCATCTGTGTATCCTATATATATATCATATTTTCTTAAATTTTTAATTAAATTTAAGATAGCAATTTCTGTGCCACCAATATAATATAATGGTCTAAAAAACATTATTTTTCTCATAGACTTACTCCTTATCCTCTAAAATTTTACCATTATTTATACTTTTAATCAATAGTCTACAATAAATAACATATCTTTATTGGGTTTACATATAATTCCGCTTATGGTATAATACACACAAATATATATAGGAGGGGTGTGACACTAATGTTGCCATCTGAAGAATTGAGAGAAATTATCTCAAAAAAAATTAATATTGCTTTAAATCAGTATGCTTGGAACGATGAATTTAGAGATTTTGTATTTGGATTATGTTTAGACAAAGACTATGAATATAGCCTAAATTATTTAGACGAAGTTTTTAAATATGGGCTAAACATTGGTCATTGTGGTCTTACAGCAAGATATCTAGTTATAAATATACCTCACACAGATTTATACTACGGTATATTTCCACCTCTAATAGGAACTAAGAATTCCCCTACTGGTTCACACGCATGGGCAGTATGTGGAAACTATGTTTTAGATACTACTCTAATGCTTGCTATTCCTATTGAAGAAGCCAAAAATCTAGGGTATATTTTCGAGAAAAAAATAAACTCAAATAGTGCAAAATGCTTATCCGAATATGAATTATTCTCTAATGAATTTGAACATTACAAACAAGAAAAAGATGTTTTTATCAAAAGTTTAACAATGTTTAAATGACAAATTAAGCGAGCTAAATAGCTCGCATATTTTTTTATTCTTCTAATATTAAATTTAGTCTTTCCCATTCTGTCATTTTTTCTTCAATTTCTTTTTCTAGTTCTTGAACTTGACTTTGAAGTTCATTAAGTTTTACGTAGTTAGTACACACATATTCTTTTAACATTTCATCTTGTATTGATTTTATCTTATTTTCTCTAATTTCTATTTCATTTTCTAACCTTTTAATTTTAGTTCTTGCTCTATTTTTTTCCTTATTTTCAAGATATTCAATATTACTACTTTTTTTCTCTTTTACTTCCTTTTCTACCTTATCTAATGCTTCATTATTTTCTTTTGATTCCATATATTCTGAATATGTACCACTAAAATATGTAACTTTATCTTCTTCAAAAATTAAGAGAGAATCCGCTATTTTATTTATAAAATATCTATCATGAGATACTACAATTAAAGTTCCTGTATAAGCCTTAAGTAAATTTTCTAAACTCTCTTTTCCAATTATATCCATGTGGTTCGTTGGTTCGTCTAAAAGAAGTAAATTTGGGCCTTTTTTTAATATCTTACATAATTGAAGTCTTACTTTTTCTCCCCCTGATAATAGCTTAATTTCTTTTTCTATGTCATCTGAGTAAAACATAAATGAAGCTAATGCGCTTCTAGTTTCTGTGATAGTAAGCTTTGGAAATTCACTTTCAAATTCTTCAAGAACTGTTTTATTTACATCTTCAAATTCCATTTGCTGATCAAAATATTCTTTATCCACGTGATATCCATACTCAAATTCTCCACCCTGTTTATTTAAATAATTCATAAGTGTCTTAAGTAATGTAGATTTTCCTTTTCCATTTGCTCCAATTATTCCTAATTTTTGACCTCTATATAATTCAAAGTTCACTCTTGCAATAGATTCATTATATCCTATTTCTAGATTTTTAACTTTTAAAACTAGTTTTCCACTTTCTTCTTTTAACTTAAAACTTGTTGAAAATGATTTTAAATCGTACTTGTTAGGTTTGTCGATTAAATTCATTTGTTCAATCTTTTTTAGCTTAGAAAGTGCCATTTTGGCCTTTGTAGGCTTATATCTAAATCTGTCTGCTATACTCTTTAATCTTTTAATTTCTTTTTGTTGATACTCATAGTCTTTAAGCTGTTTTTCATAATTTTCTCTTTTTTGTTTTTCAAATGATGTATAATTTCCACTATATTCAGTCATAGCACCATATTCTATTTCATATACTTTATTTACTATTTTATCTAAAAACATTCTATCGTGAGAAACAATAACAATAGCTTTTGAATAATTTTTAAGATATGATTCTAACCATTCTATTGTAGTAATATCTAAATGATTAGTTGGTTCGTCTAATAACAAAATATCTGGCTTACTAAGAATTAGCTTTATTAGTGCAATTTTTGTTTTTTGTCCACCAGAAAATTCATTTATTTTTTTATTCATGTCATCCTTTGTAAAGCCAAATTTAAATATTGCTGTCTCATACTCTTTTTTATATGTATATCCATCTAAAAATTTATACTTTTCTAACGCATTGGTATATTCTTTTATTATTTTTTCATCTGAACTAATTTGTAATTTTTCCTCTAAAAATCTTATCTTTTCCTCAAGTGCTATAATATTAGAATATACTTTACGTATTTCTTCAACTAATGTAGCATTTGTATCGTCAAATTGAATTTGTTTTAAATATCCTATAACAGGATTTCCTTGTTTATATACTCCAAATTTTGACTCTCCTACACCTTGCTCTAACATATCATTATCAATTAATGCTTTAAGTAACGTTGTTTTTCCCGAACCATTTCTACCTACTATAGCTATCTTATCTTTTTCTTTTATTTCAAAATTTATTTCTTCAAGAATAGTATCTGCACCATAAGATACAGCCCCATTTATTATCTTGTAATTCATACTAACTCCTATTTTTTTATCTTTGCTAATTATATCATATTTACCAATATTTATCTATACAAAAAGGAGCTCTATCTCACGATAGAACTCCTCTTTAAAATGATTTTTACACTAAATTAATAAATTATTAACTCAAGTGGTAGCTGATGACTTAAAAACCACAGAGTAGATGCGCTGTAGCAATAAGCACCAGACTGAGTCAAAACAACGATATCGCCAATACTTGCATGTTCGATTGGCTCATCCCATGATATTTTATCTTCCGTCATACATAACGGTCCTTCAATATCTACTGTCTCATTAGAGACTTCGATCTGTTCATCATAAAGTTTGGGAATTCCCATACTTATAATATACACAGGATGCTTTCTGTCAGTAGCAATAGGCAGTCTCATATGATTAACACCGCCGGCAGTTACAATATGCTTCATTCCCTTGCAATCTTTAATATCTACAATTCTTGTAGCATAGTAACCAGCACTACCAACAATATACTTTCCAAGTTCAAGGATGAATTCCTTATTTTCAAAGGAATATTTATTAATAGCTGCTTCCAATCCTTCAAAGTATGCCTTAACATCAAAATGTCTGCCAGATTTGGTATAATCTATTCCAAAACCTCCACCAAAGTCAATGACATCAATATTTCCAACCACATTTTCTGCCTCTTTAACAAACTTAAATACAAAGTCTGTATATTTAAGCAAAATTTCGTGGTCAAGAACGCCATCTGCTGCAAACACGTGAAAACCACACACATTAATATGACTAAGTTTAGAAATAATAGCAAAGTCTTCATAGAATCTAGACTGGTCTATTCCCATTTTTGTAGACATTCCAGCCATATACTCAGATGCACCATCTAAGAAATAATTAATATTAACTCTTAATAGTACATTTACCTTTTCTATGCCTTCCTGCTCAGCAATTTTATTAATGCGAATAGCTTCAACCACAGACTCCACATTAATAAATCTAATCTTACTTTTTACTGCTTCCTTAAGTTCAACAGGCGTTTTACCAGGGCCAGTAAAGAGTACTTTAGAATCACTCTCAAGGCCAGCCTCTCTTGCAATATTAAGTTCTCCAATAGATGCAATTTCAATTCCGGCAACTCCACTATGAGACAAGACATGTTTTAAAACAGCCTTATTAGGATTTGCTTTCATTGCATAATATAAAGAAACATTTGCAAGTTTAAATCTGTCGATTTCATTTATTCTTTCTGTTACTTCCTCCAAGTCATAGATATAACATGTAGGGTTTGCCATTACTTCATGGTTTGAAGAAAACGTAGATTTTATATAATCTTCTACTTTTCTATTCATAGCAATACCTCCATTCTGCAACCAAATAGAAAAAAAGTAGGGCAGCATAGTTGTAGCAATTATGCTACCCTACTATTAAATGAGTTACTGTCTTATTTCTTTTTCAAGACTTTTTTGGGGCCTGTCTGTTCTGCCCCTTCCGAGGGTAACCGAGTAGCATGCTCACGATAGTAGTCGTAATTACCTAAGTAATTTATAAACTCACCATCTTCAAGCTCAACCACTCTATTTGCCACCTTGTTGATGAAGTATCTGTCATGCGACACAAAAAGTAATGTGCCTTCGAATCTGTTTAAAGCTTCTTCCAAAATCTCACGGTTTCTAACATCTAAATGGTTAGTAGGCTCATCTAAGACTAAGAAGTTTACATCGTTTTGAACAAGCTCTGCAAACTTGAGTCTTACTTTTTCTCCACCAGAAAGCGAAGAAATACGTTTCTGAACCTCTTCACCATAAAAATGGAAAGACGCAAGTGTAGAATATGCTTGAGTAAGACTACCAGAAAAATGTTTCTGGAATTCCTGAAGAATAGTTACATCCTCATTTTCAAAGGAAACATGCTGAGGCAAATAGCCGATTTTGACATTACTGCCAATAACAACTCTTCCCTCATATCCTTCAAGCTGTCCTAATACAATCTTAAGCACAGTAGATTTACCGCACCCATTTTTGCCAATAAGACAAACTTTATCCTGATACTCAAGATCTAAACTTGCACCTCCAAGAATGATATCATCACCATCATAAGAAAAGTACAAGTCTTCAAGTACCAAAACATCATTTCCAGATCTTGTTTCCTGACTGAAGTTGAGAGCAATGTCCTTCTGAGCTTTAGGTTTTTCTACTTTGTCCATTTCGTCAATACGTCTTTCAAGCTGCTTTGCAACCCTATAAGCTTTCTCAGAACTCTGAGCACCCCAAGCTCTATTCTTACGAATAGTTTCTTCCATACCAGCAATTTTTTTCTGCTGAGTAACATACGCTTGTTCTTGTGCTTCACGTTCAACAGCGAGAGCTTCAACATACTGAGTGTAATTTCCAAAGTAAGTCTTAATCTTACCATCTGCAATAGCGAATACTTTGTCTATGGTCCTATCAAGGAAATACCTATCATGTGATACAAGTACCACAGAACCAGAATATCCCTTAATAAAATCCTCAAGCCAACCAAGAGTTGGAATATCCAAATGGTTAGTAGGCTCATCTAAGAGCAAAATATCCGGTTTCTGCAAAAGCATACGGGCAAGACAAGCAATAGTCTTTTGACCACCGCTAAGAGAATTGTATTCTTGATCTAACAGCTCGGTAATCTTAAGATTTCCTGCCATCTTTTCAATATTCGATTCAACTTCATATCCGCCCTGAGTAAGAAAGAGTTCTTGAGCTTTTCCATAGGAATCCATTGCTTTTTCCAAATCACTCTGTGAAGTGGAAGGATTTCCCATAATCCCCTCAAGTTCATGCATTCTTTTCTGAAGTTCTGCAATATTTCCATATGCAGTTCTTAAGAAGTCTCGTACACTCATATTGTCTCTTGCCTTAGGAGCAATCTGGGTCAGAAAGCCAACAGTTGCATCTCTTCTTTTAGAGACAGTTCCTGCGGTGGGCTTTTCATTTCCAGCAATGAGATTAAAAATCGAGGTTTTTCCAGTTCCATTATCTCCAACAATAGCAACTTTGTCACCACTGTTAACCTGGAATGTTGCTCCATCTAAGATGTTTTTAAATCCATAATTTAGCGTAACATTACTAAGTTCTACATCTAACATAGTTATTCCTCCATTCTATCAGTTAAGAAGTAGTGTTTATTTTTTTCGTCATGTAGCTTAAAGCCTCCATGATCAAATTAACGATTGTCGTTCCTGTAACTATTGAACCTTCACAATCTGGATTATACTCCACGAAATCCATACCAATGATTTTATCGCAAGATTCAATCACGGCTTTTAAATATTTAAGAGTATCCTCATATGATGGTCCACCAGGTTCAGGACAATTTGTTGCAGGCGCGTAAGAAGGATTAAGAAAATCCGTATCAAATGTGATATATACCTTTTTTCCTTTGAGAAATTCTAAAAGACTGCTAAGTCTTTCTTTTATCTCAACATAAGGTATAACGATATTTCCCATTTCCTTGCTTTTGCATATAGCTGGTCCACAGTTTAAATTTCCTCTAATTCCAAAATGAACAATTTTTGAGACTTGCTGTATTTTGCATACCTCGTTCATAACAGAACCATGTGGATAATCTTCATACTCGTCGATAAAATCGCTATGAGCATCAAACTGCACTACAACAATGTTGTCATAGTCTTTTGCCATTCTTTTAACTGCCCCATAAGTAACACTATGATCTCCGCCAACGAAAACTGGAGTGCACCCAGTCTGAAATTCTACCTTAGAAAGCTCGCTTTCAAGTTCATTCAAACTAGATGCACATACATTTCCTAAATCATAAACTTGTGTATCTTTTAAGATGTATCCCTCCTCAGGACTATAGACCTTAAGAGGGAGGCTGCTTCCGTCAGCATTTGCATATCTATAAGATAAAGCTCTTACTCTGTCTGCTGCCTTTTGTACACCTAAAAGATATTCTGCGCTGCAATAGTTAATACCTACGAAGCAAAAATTATAAGAACGCATAGGCTTTGTTTCAAGTTCAAGAAATGTATTTCTCATTTATCATTCCTCCTTAAACAATTTAACAATGCGCTTAATTCCGTCCATAAACTGATTGTATCCTCTTGAAATTGTTACCCTAAAACTTAAATCTTCAAGTGGAAGACCAAATACGTTTCCGGGTGTAACCAGGATATTCTCCTTTTCAAGAATATATACAAAAAGTTCATGTGAAGTGTATACTCCTTTTTTATGACAAGCATCTGCCCTAAGTGTGACATACATAATATTTCCTGCATCAGGATATACTACATTTTCAACCACGTCGTTTTCAGACATAAGATACTTATATGCATCATTAAAAAGAGTAATTATCTGATTGTGATACTGCTTTTTTTGTGAAACATACTCAAGTGTATCAGGAGAGTTGTCTCCGTTGTCTACATTAACTCTTTGAGTCATTTCGACAATTCCAAGTGCCTCAAGAAAAGTGGAATTTGAGTAATTCACCGCTTCTCCAAGTTCTAGCAGCCATCCGATAAACTTAGGATCTTTGCAAATAGTCCATCCACAACGTAAATCGCTAAGCTGAGGAATGTCTTTGCTAAATCCTTTAATCTTGATTAATTTCTTATAGTCGTGAGCAAGCTTAAAAATATGAACTCGCTTTTCATTAAACATAGGAGCTTCTTCAAAAATAGCATCATATATAATATAGATGTTTTTCTCAATGCAAAACTCCACAATTTTTTTAAGCTCATCATCATCAATAAACTTGCAAGCAGGATTTGCCGGATTGGTAATTAAAAGTGCAACCGTTTTTTCCGTATAAGAATTTACCACATCTTCAAGAGTCATTTTGTAATCTTTGGACTTATCCATAAGCACAACTTTTGGAACAATACCATAAAAAGTCAAGCTTTTCATAAGTCCAGCATACGCAGGTACGGGATAGATAATTTCAATATCCTTTGCAAAATTATATTCTCTTGCAATTACCTGTGCAATGAAATTAAGTGCTCCAGTGGTTCCGTTACCTCCAACAATTACCTCATCATGAGTGATTTTCTCACCTTCAATAGTTGTCTCGTGAAGAGCAATAAGCTCTCTTAAACGATCCTTTCCACCAGGATAAGAGTATCCCCAATCCATATCTTCATCTGGATCTTCTAAGGTCCTATAAATCTCTTTCCTTATGCAGGAAAAAAGAGGGAACGTAAACCAGTCAAGATTTGATGCATCCATCAAGAGTGCATGACGTTCAAGACCAATGTCAAAATACTGAGACATTGTAAGTTTTTCTTTATGATCATTACTCATAAAAGATACCTCCATTCCTATTCTTACATGTGAGTACAGTAACAACAATGTCATTGTTATTACCTTGGGTATAATATTCCGTTGCTGCCATTGCAGAAATCGACGTATAGTCGTACTTTGCCTTAAATTCAGGATGCTTTAAGATAAAATCATCAATCTGAGCATCGCTGACAGATATAAAGAAGACTTCGTTGCGACTAGCCATATCATAAATTTTTTTATAATTGAAACAAGTATCATTTGAAAGAATTGTCTTTGATTCAATAGGATCAATAACATATAAATAGTCATCTACTCCCTTTTCAAAGCCCTGTTTAATAGGGTTACCTCCTTCAATTTCAACTACTCCAATTCTAGGAATTTTAGATATGATTCCTGCATTATACATTTCTCTAAAAGCTAAGTTCTGAGCAATAATATCCATTCCACTTCCACAAGGAATAATAACAACATCAGGAACTTCTTGCATATCCCTAATAATTTCATAAGCCATAGACCTAAGTCCAAGCATATAAGAAACATTAGTATTTAAAAAGCCCCAAAAAACGTCATCATGCTCAAGAGAATACTTCATAAAGTCCTCATAGCTTTTTACAAAAGTATCGCTATAAAAAACTTCATCTGCATTTTGGATTTGCTCCAAACTATCTTTAGAGACACCCTTATGAACAAATACAAGAGATTTGATACCATATTCTTTTGCATAGCGAACAATTGATATTGCACCACTTCCACAAGAAACTACGGCTACCTTACTCTTTTTATGCATAAGGATTTCATTCATTAAGTTTTCCATACCACGGTCTTTAAAACTGCCAGTAGGATTAACAGACTCATCTTTTAAATAGACACTTTCTGAATACCTAATAATAGGAGTATCTTGTGCCTTTAACTTGCTGGCTTTCCTAACCTTTGGAAGGATTATTTTTCCATTTAAAAGTTTAATTTCAAACTCTGGTAAATAATCCTTTATACTCCAAAAATTAGGAGGGACCAAGTCAAGCTCAATGTCACTATGTCTGTGATTAATCTGTTCTGTTGGATAAGAAAACTCTTTTTTACAAATTTCACAAACAAGCTTCATGATAATGCTCACTCCCTTCCAAGAATGTCATGAATACGTGTGATAATACTACGAGAATCTTTTATTTTCTTGGTATCCTGCCACAACTTATAGCAATTAGGACAAGATTTAACTTTATCTAAATCCTTTACATCATAAGTCATGTTAAACTGCTTAATAGCTTCAACAAATTCATTAGTACAATGACTACAATTACTTGAGGTCATATGCGGAAAAATCTCATTTCTGTCAGAAAAACCCGCTCCTTGACTGCCGCTTAAGACTTCCTCATCAAAATATCCTCCAAGTCTAATATCTAATTTCTGAGAATTAATCTCATAATAGATTCCGTGAATGATATCTCTCAAACTCCAAAGCCAAGGTACTCTGTAAAGACCTAAGTCATACATATAATTTGCCAAAGAATTTTCCTGCAAAGATGTCGGTTCAATAGAAACAGCATCAAAACCAAATTTTCTAAAGCAATCAACTGACGTTTTAATTGCATCTTCAATCGCTTCAGACTCAGTAAGAAAAACTGGTTTAAAGTTCACATATGCCAACGCCTTCATTCCAAATTTATGAAGATTTCTAACAGCATCTTCTATTATTTTGGTATCATCAATAGCCTTGTGATGACAAAGCTCTCTAACCAAGAAATTTGTAGATTCTACTCCAATTCCGACTTCAACGATTCCATCATAGACACTACAAATAGCAGAAAGAATATCATCTGTAACATATTCTGCACGAGATTCAATTATAACTTTCTTTACACCTTTGTACTTATTTAAAGTTCCAAAGATATATTTTACAGTTTCAACTGAAATCTCTTCTGGATTTAACAAACTACCTAAGTTGTATACACAAACAACAGGATAATTGTTAAGATCAAAATTTGAAAGCGAACTTTCTACAAAGCTTCCATCAAGTACAGAATTCCACTGCTCAACATAGTTCTGATGTGTAATTTTCTCTGTAAGTGGAGCACCATTTAAATGCGCACACATTGAGCATCCGCCATTTGTTTTATAATGCTGACATCCATTAGATCTTAATACAATCATAACTCTGTCTGCAGTTTTACCATCATAGAAAAATTTGTTGATTTCAACTTCAGCAAGTTTAGTCTTTTCAAACGGTAAATTTGGAGTATTAGCACGTAATGCCTTGATTTTTTCTTCTACTAAACTAGAAGCTTCTTCATATGCTTTACGTTCCATCTCCACCTTAGCTTCAAACAAATTACTCATATTGCTTACCTCCCAACTAAGCTAATTACGGGTCTATACTTTGTTCCTTGATCATAAGGCAACTTATCCACTTTGTGAACAGTAACAATTGTTGTACGAGGCACTAAAGTATAAATGCTTTCTTTAATAGCATCAAAGTCTAAGGAATACTCTCCCTCAATTATATAGAGATCAAGTTTTCCAATCTCAGGTTGCACGAATTGGTATTTAAGTCCGTGAACAGGAATATCATAAACTAAAAACCAGTTGTATGCGATATCCATAAAGCAAGATGCTGGAACGCATTCACCAGTATCAGTTATAACTGAATCCATATTACGGCCTTTAACCCCTTCAATTATTCTTCCGTTATTTCCACAGTCACATTTTTCTTGTGTCATGATCTTTGCAAGATCCCCTTGGATATAACGAATTATTGGAGTTGCAGTATTTAACAGATTTGTACCTACTACAATTCCGATTTCACCATCAGGAAGTTTTTTGCCATTTTTATCTATGATTTCAATAAAGCAAGCATCTTCTTCTAAATGGTAATGGTGTTTTGGACACTCTAATGCAATTCTTGTTAGTTCTTCACTACTATATTCATCAAGAACATTTACATTAAGTGCGTCCGCAAGCATTTTTCTCTGTTTTGCATCTGATTGTTCAGAATGAACAATTACAAGTTCAACTCCATAATCTGAGAGTTTAACACCAGTTGATGCAATTTTTTCAAGGTAAGTAGGATAAGTAGAGATATATCTAGGTTTTGTCTCCATGATATATTTTACAGCATCCTCAACTTTAGTTGTTGTTGGCAAGTAATCTTGCTTATATTTACCACCTACATTATTTACCCACCAAGGGCAAGTATAAATGTACAATATGGTATCATCTGCACGATACTTCTTGCCAGACTGCATGTTGAATTGTCGAATAGTTTGTAACGTATCTTTATATATTGCTTCTTCTGATACAGCGATAGTTACAAATTTACCACTCGAACCTGAACTACGGGTTGAAAGCACAAAGTCATTAACATCTTTCACAATTTCCCCAGGAAATCCTTCAATTAACTCTTCTTTACGAAGATATGGTAACTTATAAAAGTCATCCCATGTCTTGATACTTCCTTTAACATATCCAATTTCAGAATATTTTTTTCTGTACAATGGAATATTTTCGAAAGCATAATCAACAAGATAACTTAATCTTGTAAGCTGCCATTTTTGAATATCTCCTAAAGGTTGATTGAGAAAAGCATTAAGACTATTTCCTGACTCTTTAAGCTGTCTTTGAAGTATTTCATCATGAATAGGCAAAGTCATATAGCTTTCACCTTTTTTTCTTAGAGCGACATACTCGGTCTTAGAAATTTTTTCCATAAGCTCCTCCTCCTTTAAAAAGTTCATCTACTAATATTGTTTGACTATCTGAATCTGCAGTGTAATTACACTTACAACTATCTCCGTTAAAAATCATTAAAAAACGGATATAAACTTTGATAATCGCCAATATTATATTATTTTATGTAGTCAAAGTCAAGCTTTTTAGCTATTTTTAGTGCAAATGATTTGCAAAAAGCACAAAAAAATAAAACTTAATTTAAAAAATCAAGTTTTATTTAGATATTTTTCTAACAATTTCTATATTTCCTTATTTTCCAAGTCTTGACTAAATCTCAACAAATATCCATTTGGATCTTGTACTAAAAACTCTCTACAACCCATTAAAACATTATCTTTTCTATACCAATGATCTTCAACATCAACAAATATTTTATACTTTTCCTTCTTAAGCTTATTATATATATCGTCTATATTGGTTACATCTATTTGAAAATTAATTCCAACTCCAAGTGGATACTCTAATTTTCCTGTTCCCCATTTATTATTTTCTTTATCTATTTCTTGTATCATAATTTGAACATTTTCTAATTGTAAAAAAGCAAATTTATCTTCTTTTCTATCATATACTATGTGAAAACCTATTAAATCTACATAGAAATGTATGCTTTCTTCTAAATTAAAAACATCAAATTCAGGTATCATCTGATTCCATTCCATGTATATTACCTCCTAAATCATCTAGATAAGTATATCATAGAAATATAAAAAATAAAAGGGGTGAGATTTTCATCTCACCCGTTCTTGTTTTCTCAATAGCAAAGTTCTACTCTTAGAATCGACTTCATCTTCATATGAATCAAATCTGTCTCCACATTCAATATCCAACTTTTCTCTTACTTCTTTAGGAATAACAAATCTTCCTTTTTTATCCATTCTTGCTAAGGAATGAAAAAAGTCAATTGCTTTTCCTGAAATTTGGATATACTTTTGTCCATCAATAACTTGTAATTTAAGGTATACATCTTTTTCAAAGCTGTATATTTTCCTTACATTTTCGTTTAGGCAAATCCTGTATTGTGAATCTACCTTAAACATATACCAAGTTTCTTTCATTAGTTACTTCCTCCCTCAATTAATTAATTCTAGGTACTTAATACGCTTACTTCGAGACTTAATTATATCACTTTTTTTATGTAAATGCAAATTTCTATTTTTTTTGTGCTACAATTCCATATAATAAACGATTTAATTTTATTCCTTTTTGGAATTTGTTGTTTTTAATATAGCTATCTAACAAGTTTTGTTCAATTGGGATTTTATTATAATTATTTTCTAAATTTGAAAAATCATCTAATATTGGTGTTTTTAGTAATAAAGCAAGTAAATCTTCTTTTGTCTTATAATACTCTTCTTCATCTATCTTCACTTTTTTTATTATCTCAAAACCTGAATTTATTAAATTTTCATAGTCTATTTGAGATATTGCTTTTTCATCGATAAATGCTTGACCTCTATTAAAAATTTTCTTTAATTGCAAGCAATCATCTTTATCTACTCCCTGTATTATAACTATTCCTTTGGGCTTTAAAACTCTATAAAGCTCACATGCATTTATTACAGTGTGTCTTGCTGTAACAACATCAAACAAGCTATTAGGAAATTTTAACTTTAAATTATTCATTTGAGCAAATCTTACATCATTTCTTTTTGATTCTGCTAAGTTAGTATTAGCGGTTTCAATCATTTTTGAAGAAAAATCTGTTCCAATTACCATTCTAACTTTTGGATACATAGCAAGAATTTTTTCTCCACCGCCAGTTCCTAAATCTAAACATAAAGAATTTTTATTTGTATATTTAGAAATTTCTTCATAAAAGTCCCATTTTGTCTTTTTTATAGTTTCAAATTTTATCTGACTAAAATCCCAATTAGCAACTTTTTCATAAAATTCTTTTTCTATCATTTAATAATGCCTCCTTCTAAATAATTGGTTATAAAAAAAGAAAACCTTCCTTCATGATATAGCAAAACCAACCATAATTTTACTATGATTAAATTTTGCCATTCATAAAGAAAGATTTTCAACATTCTTTATTATTAAAACTATTATAGTTATATTTTCTATGGTAATATTACGCGAATGGTCTAATTGAAATATTACAATAATAATTATACTACAATTTAGTTAATTTGTAAATATTACATTTTTTCTATCAATTCATCCACATTTTCCTCAGTAGTAGCCCATGAAGTACATATTCTAACAGCTGTATTATTTTCATCTATTTTTTTCCATCTTAAAAACACAAAATCTTTTTCAAGCTCTTCTAATCTACTATTTGGAACAATTATAAATTGCTGGTTAGTAAACGAATTATATAGCAAAGTATATCCTTTATCTATTGCAGCCTCTTTAATCTTTATAGCTAAATCTACTGCTTGCTTACATATTTTAAAATATAAATCCTTTTCAAATAAAGTATCAAATTGAATTCCTAGTAATTTTCCCTTAGCGAGCATTGCTCCACGTTGTTTAATATAATATCTAAAATCTTTTTTTAAGCTTTCATCTACAATTACGACGGCTTCACCAAACAACGCACCACATTTTGTTCCACCTATATAAAACACATCACACAAATTAGGTATATCTTCAAATTTTATATCTGTATCTTTGGCTACAAGGCCATATCCAAGTCTTGCTCCATCTATGTATAGGTATAAGTTATTTTCTTTACATACATTATATATTTCTTCTAAATCTTTTTTTGTATAATTAGTTCCACATTCTGTAGGAAGTGAGATAAAGACAAGCTTAGGCATAACCATATGCTCTGACATTGGATTATCAAAATATCCTTTTACTATGCTTTCTATTTGACTGCCAGTTATTTTTCCATTATCATTAGATATAGATATTATTTTATTTCCTAAAGACTCTACTGCTCCTACTTCATGTACATTTATATGTCCTGTGTCTGCACAAATAACTGCTTGATATGACCTTAGTATACTAGATACGACTGTCATATTAGTTTGTGTGCCACTAACTAATATATGTACATCTACATCATCTCTTTTTAAAACCTTTTTTATTTTTTCTTTTGCGGACTTTGTATACTTATCTTTACTATATCCAGCATCTTGGTCATAATTAGCTTCAACTATTCTTTTTAAAATCTTAGGATGTGCTCCCTCTAAATAATCACAATCAAATCTTATCATAAATACAACCTCTAAAAACTTATACTAAAATTATATATAATATAATTAAAATTTTCAACAAAAAATATAAAGGACTTTCGTCCTTTATTCTACGCTCTTAAGTGATTCTATCATATCTATTTTCTTTAATGCATAATACGTTGCAATATTTACAATAATTGTAAATACAATAGTAATTAATGCCGCAATTACAAAAGAATACCAATTAAGTTTAGCTTCAAATCGTAAAACATTTATTTCACAAGTTTTAAGTATAAATGAATTTAATATTATACCGCCAACCATACCAAGAGCTATGCCTATGAAAGTTAATATAGTTGTTTCCTTAGCTACATAATTATATACTTCATTATCATAGAAGCCTAACACTTTTATTGTCGCTAGCTCTCTTATTCTTTCACTAATATTTACTGTTGCTAAGTTATATAGTACCACAAATGCAAGAAGCCCAGCAGATACAATCAATACCCATACCACATATTTCATAAGCCCCATCATATTATCTATTGTATTTTTCATACTATCAATATTTGTTACTGACGAAACCTTGCTATTTGACATTATCTCAGTTGCAAGTTCATCTTTTTCTTCACTAGATATATTTAAAGTTTTAATCAATACTGCATTTGAAGAATATTCTCCAAGTACTTCGTTATATAAGTCTTTAGATAAATACATATAATGATAAACATAGTTCTTCACAATATTTTCTATTCTAACATCAATTTCCTTATCATCATTTGTTACAATTGTTATACTATCTCCAGGCTTTACTCCTAGAATACTTGCCAACTTATCTGTAAGATAAACTCCATTACTATTAATATCTATTTTATTTTTATCCAAATCTAAAAAGTTTATTAAATCATATATTTCATCTGTATTATCTGGAACTATTATTTGAACATCTTCTTTTTCTTCTCCATTAGTAACACTTGCAGAAGTTAACTCTACAACAACTGATTTTTCAACATTATTATTTTGAGATATTTCATAATTTAAATTTTTTACTTCTTCATCTGTAAGTGAGCTTTTAACAGTAGAAATAAAATTATAATTAAATATTTTACTGTACTGGTTATTTACTATGTTTGCCACAGAATCTTTAAGTAAAAATCCAAATAATATTAAAGATGTACATCCAAATATACCAATAATTGTCATTAAAAATCTCTTTTTATATCTAAACATATTTCTAACTGTTACTTTAGTGGTAAAGTTCATTTTATTCCATATAAATGGTACCTTTTCTAAAATAACTCTTTTTCCACTTTTTGGTGCTTTAGGACGCATAAGTACAGCTGGTCTTTCAATTAACTCTTTAATACAAGCATATATTGTTGCTCCTACAATACACAAAATTGCACAACCAAGCCCAAGAAGAGCTATTGATGTATTAAATTCTATTACAAAATTTGGTATATCATACATCATATCATACATCATCCATATAATTTTAGGTAAGATATAAAAGCATACTAACATACCTAGTACTCCACCAAGTATAGTTGCAAGACTTGCATATAATATATATTTCATTGATATTTGATATTTAGTATATCCTAACGCTTTTAAAGTACCAATTTGTTGCCTTTGTTCTTCTACCATACGTGTCATTGAAGTTAAGCTAATTAATGTTGCTACAACAAAAAATACAATTGGAAAGACTTTTCCTATATTTTCTATACTTTGTGTATCTTGAATAAAACCACTATATCCTGTATTGTCTTCTCTTTCAAGAATATATAGTTTAGGCTTTTCTATATTTAGTACATCTTCTTTTGCATCAATTATCTTTTCCTCAGTTTCTTTAATTTTTTCATCAAATTCTGCTTTATTTTTATCTAGTTCTTCCTGGCTCTCATTAATCTTTTGTTCGTTATTATTTATTTCTAACTCTGAATCATCTAAAGTTTTGTATGCTTGCGCCTTAGCTGATGCCACCTCATTTTCTTTTTCTGTTAAAGAAATCTGCTGATCTAATATAGCATTTTCAGCATTTGTTATACCTTGATTTATTTGCTCTATAGTTAAGTCTAAATTATATATTTTTTCATTTAGTTCTATTTTTGCCTGTTCTAAATTTTCTTTTTCATTTTCTAACTCTAATTTTAAGCCTTTTAAATATTCTATTTCTTCTTGGCTTAAATCTCCAGGATTTTCTAAAGTATTATATACCTCAGAATACTTATCTGCTATAATATTTAGGCTTATATCTATGTTTGAAATATTTTCTTGCAAAACTAATTTAGCATCATTAGCAATCACTACATTTTGCTGAGCAATCTTCTTCTGTTCCTCAAGTTGAAGCTTAGCCTCATCTATCTTACTTTTTCCATCAGATATTTGATTTTCATATTCTAAAAAAGTATTATATACTTGAATTCTACTATTTTGTAGTGTAACTCTTGCATTTTCTATCTCTTTTCTATAATCATCTATTTGCTTTTGAGCATCATCTATTTTTTGTTGATTTTCATTACGTTCAGTGTCTAACTCATTCTGTGCATCTTCTATTTTATTATTAGCCTCTTCAATTAATGTATCATATCTTCTAGTATTAATTTCATTCTCATACTGCTTAATACTATTTGTTGCTTCAGATACCAATCTAACATATTCATCTGAACCAGTAATATAATTATCTGAATTCTTAACTTTAATATATATCTGAGTATACACATCCATATCAAAATTGTGACGAGGTACATATATGTAATAATTTACTTTTCCTGTTCCTAATGTACTTGTTCCTCTATCACTCGATACATATAATGGACTTTCAATTACACCAGTAATCTTCAAAGAATCATTTTTAATTAATTCATCTTCATCATAAACTTCTATTGTATCTCCAATATTTTTTCCGGTTGCTTTTAAAAAAAGCTTTTCAACTACGCACTCATTGTCTAAAGTTGGCATCTTACCTTCCATAAGTTCAACACTATTCATATCTTCCAAAGATATTACTTTAACCACTGGCTGATCATTTTCTTTAATTTTAACTAAAAAGTCTTTAGAATACGTTCCTATAACATCTGACACATATTCATTAGATTTTAGCAATGAAATATCCTCATCTGTAAGACCTAATGTAGACATCATTTCAATGTCATAGACATCATTCTCTTTGAAATAATTGTCTATTGTCTTTGTCATATCTGGACTGGTAGCTCTAATTCCCGCAAAAAATCCTACGCCTAAAAATGACATTAACATAATAGATAAAAAGCGTTTATATGTTTTTCTTATTTCTTTTATACTATCTTTTAATAATGCTTTCTTCATAGATACCTACCATTCTATATTCTCAACTGGAATAACATTATCATTCTTTCTAACATCTATTGCTTTACCATTTTTAAATTGTATTATTTTATCTGCCATTGGAGTTATAGCTTGATTGTGTGTAATGATAATTACCGTCATATTTTCTTTTCTAGATGTATCTTGTAACAATTTAAGTATTTGCTTTCCTGTATTATAGTCTAGTGCTCCAGTTGGCTCATCACAAAGTAACAACTTTGGATTTTTAGCAATTGCTCTTGCTATGGCTACACGCTGTTGCTCTCCTCCAGAAAGTTGAGAAGGAAAATTGTTCATTCTATCCTTAAGCCCCACTTTTTCTATAACATCTTTTGGATCTAAAGAATCTTTACATATTTGCGTTGCAAGTTCTACATTTTCAACTGCAGTTAAATTCTGTACTAAATTATAAAATTGAAAGACAAATCCAATATCTTCTCTTCTGTATTTTATAAGTTCTTTTCCTCTTAACTTTGTTATATCTTTATTATCTACAAAAACTTTTCCACTAGTCGCATTATCCATTCCACCAAGAATATTTAAAGCTGTTGTTTTTCCAGCACCACTAGCACCTACAATTACTACAAGTTCTCCTTTTTCAATTTGAAAAGAAGTCTTATCTAAAGCTGTTATCTCTAGCTCGCCCATTTTATATTTTTTAACTATATCTTTAAATTCAATATATGACATACATTCCTCCATTTAATGATACTATTAATTATATCATAAAGTAAAAAAAATTAAATATACATTTTTTTATACTTGTTCATATTTATATATTATTGTTTTTTTATATACATTATGATATATTAAGTTTAGGTGATAATATGGAAAAACATAAAGTAATAACAGTATGCGGAAGCTTAAAAAATATCGATGAAATAAAAGCTCAAACAGAAAAATTATCTTTAGCAGGAAACTGTGTACTAAGTATAATATATGCAACTCATGATATGAGTTTCTATACAGAAGAAGATATTAAATTATTTAAAGAACTTCATTTTCAAAGAATTGCTATGTCTGATGCAATTTTCGTTGTCAATGTAGATGGATATATTGGAAAATCTACTCAAAATGAAATTGAATATGCAAAATCTTTGGGTAAAGAAATATTATATCTTGAGGAGGTTTAAATTATGACAGAGTTTTTACTTATTAGACATGCCACTCCAGATTATTCAATAATAGATAAAAGACATTATAAAGGATTTGGCAATGATTTAGCTCCTCTTACTAAAGAAGGAGAGCAAGAAGCTTTAAAAGTATCAGAAGAACAAATCTTAAAAGATGCTCAAATTGTTTTAACTTCTCCTTATACAAGAACTATGCAAACAGCAAGTATTATATGTAAAAAGCTTAACTTGGATATGAAAGTAGAAATAGATTTAATGGAATGGATACCAGATAAATCATATATGTATGATGATTATTCAAAGGTAGTAAATTGGCGTAAAAATTATGATGATAATAATGGAAAGCGACTAAATAAAGAAGACAATTACGAAGAAAAAACTGAAATAATACAAAGGGTTAATAATGTATTAAAAAAATATACTTCTTATTCCAAAGTTATAGTTGTTACACATGGAATGGTAATTAATGCCCTTACTGGTGTAACTAAGCCAAATTGCACACAAATTGTCAAATACAAAATTAAAGAATAGTAATTTTAGCATATTTATGATAAAATATACTCAATTTGAAAGGAGAATTTATAATGGCTAATCCAATAGTAACAATAGAAATGGAAAATGGTGATATTATACGTGCAGAACTATATCCTGCAGTTGCACCAAATACAGTTAATAATTTTATATCTTTAATTAACAAAGGATTCTATGACGATGTAATATTTCATAGAGTAATTCCGGGGTTTATGATACAAGGAGGAGATCCTCAAGGACTAGGAACTGGTGGCCCTGGATATACAATTAAAGGAGAATTTACAAGAAACGGCTTCAAAAACGAGTTAAAACATGAAGCAGGTGTATTATCTATGGCAAGATCTATGATGCCAAATTCAGCTGGTTCACAATTTTTTATAATGCATAAAAATGCTCCTCATCTTGATGGAGACTATGCAGCTTTTGGAAAAGTAATTGAAGGAATGGATGTAGTAGATAAGATTGCAAATGTTCCTACAGATTCAATGGATAGACCTCTAGATGATCAAAGAATGAAATCTGTAACAGTTGATACTCATGGTATAAGATTTCCTGAACCAATTCATTATAAAGTATAAATTTAAAAGCCTATACGTTTTAGTATAGGCTTTTTTATGATATTCCATCAGGTCCTTTTTCATCTATTTTATTATCATCTACATCTATATCTGAATTATTACCACTATCTTTAGTTTCCTCTGAGCTTTTTTCATCTTCTGTTTTACTATCTTGAGTATAATTTACATTATTATTTGGTCTGTATGTACTATTATTTGTATAATCTTCATCTTTATTATCGGTATCTATTATTGTTTGAGTTTTATTACTCTCTTCTTTTCCTTCACTTTTTTTATCACTACCTCCTCCAGCAATAACAAGGCCAATAATAAAAGCTACAATAAATAATACTGCTATAATTACTGAAATAATCTTTTTATTTTTAAGAATTTCTCTTATGTCTATATTTCTTTGGGAATTTATTTCATAATTCTCTTTTATATTATCTTTTACTTCAACAAACTCTTTCTCTGGAGCATTTGGATCAATTTTAAACCCATTATCATAATCATAAAGAAGTCGTTTATTATCATCTATAAGAGTCTCATATGCTTCATTGATTTTCTTCATTTTCTCTTGAGCAAATTCTTTATTGCCTTTATATGAATCGGGATGATACTTTTTAATTAATGCTCTATAAGCATTTTTTATAACTTCTTTAGATGCATTCACACTTACTTCTAATATTTCATAATAGTTCATACGCATTACCTCATATATCACATCTAAATTATATGTATATTATATAACAATATCTCAACTTTGTTCAATAGAAATAGAGTAGGATTTTATCTCCTACTCTAACATATAAAATTATATTTCAGACAAGCACTCATCTAATTTTTTAATTATTGCCACTTTATCCATGTCCTTTCCAATAAATACTATCTTATTCATTCTGTCTCCACATGACTCATCCCATATTTTTTCTATATCAGGATTATACTTTAATATTTTCTCAATCTCATATTTAGGTGCAGCTGCAATCCATTGTCCAGCTTCTGAAATTGTTTTTTGTTTTCCAGCTTGTTCAAAACAATATGACATATAATCATCATCACTTAACCACACTAAACCTTTAGCTCTTATTACAGACTTTGGAAATTCATCTAGAAATTTTTCAAATTTTTTTACTCTAAATGGTTTTCTTCTGTAATATACAAAAGAACTAATTCCGTATTCTTCAGTTTCTGTTTCATCATGATGATGGTGACCATGTTCATGCTCTTCTTCATCTTCATCATTTTCATCTTTTTCTAATTCTTCAATCCAACCAGCGCTAACAGATGCTTTATTAAAATCAAAAAGATTTGTGTTTAAAAGTTTATCTGTATCAACTTTTCCGTAATTTGTTTCAATAATTTCTGCATTTGGTTGTAATTTTTTAATTATAGCTTTTACCTTTTCAAGTTCCTCTTTAGATATTTCATCTACTTTATTTAATACTATTGTATTACAAAATTCTATTTGTTGTATAAGTAGATTCTCAATATCTTCATCATCTATATTTTCTTTTACAAGGTTATCTCCACACCCAAATTCACTTGCAAGTCTTAGTGCATCGACAACTGAAACCACATTATCTAGTCTACAAATTTTAGGTAATCCATATTGCTCAGTTGACTCAGATAAAACAGTTATAGTTTGAGCAATAGGAATTGGTTCACATATTCCACTTGCTTCAATTAAAATATAATCAAATTGTCTTGTTTTTATTAAATCTACTATTTGTTGCATTAAGTCTACTTTTAAAGTACAACATATACATCCATTTGTTAAAGGTACTAAGCTATCATCTGTTTGGTTAACTACTCCACCTTTAGAAATCAAATCTGCATCTATATTTACTTCTCCTATATCATTTACTATTACTGCAACTTTATAACCTTCTTGATTATTTAATATATGATTAATTAATGTTGTCTTACCAGATCCTAAATAACCTGTAAGTAATGTAATTGGCACTATTTTATTTTCCATTTTTTTCATTCTCCTTTTTTTCTTAGGATATTATACACCAAAATTAGTTAAAAATAAAGTAAAGAATAAAAATAGAGCTTAACAAGCTCTATTTAATGTAAAGATTAGTCCTTAAAGATTTTTTTTATAATAGGTTTTGAAATTTCAATAAATAAGAATGCAAATATATTTACAATAATTACAGTTAAAACTTGTGTTAAGTTTAATGTTGCAATTTTAAATATTGTTCCTATTGGAGTACCAAACACTAATATTTGCATAAGTACTAATATAATCATACCTATATTCATTGCTTTATTTGAGAAAAAGCCTTGCTTAATAATAGGTTGTTTAAGATTTCTACAATTTATAGCATATACCATTTCTTGTATTATTATACATAAAAAAGTCATAGTTTGAGCTATTGCTGCTCCATAATGAATATTTGCAAAATGATAAACCAATAGCCCAGAAATTCCTTCAAAAATTGATGAAATAGCAAGTGTTGCAATTATAAAAGGTGTAAAAAATGGTCCATTAACAGGCTTTGGTTTCCTTTTCATAATTCCTTTTGCAGATTTTTCAAAAGCAAGACATATAGAAGGAATTGAATCAGTTGCTAAATCTATATATAATATGTGTAAAGGTAAAAATATTTCCACTTTCATTAATAGCCCAGCTATAACTATTATCATTTCTGCAAAATTACTAGATAATGAATATATAATGTCATTTCTTATATTGTCATAGATCTTTCTTCCTTCTTCAACTGCATCAACAATTGTACTAAAACTATCATCAACAAGCACTACATCTGCAACACTTTTTGTAACTTCTGTACCAGTTTTTCCCATTCCTATTCCAACGTGAGCAAGCTTTATTGCTGGTGCATCATTTACACCATCTCCAGTCATAGCAACCACTTTTTCCTTTGCTTGCCATGCCTTAACAATTCTAACTTTATGTTCAGGTTGAACTCTAGCAAATACACTATATTTTTCTATTTCTTTAATTAATTGCTCATCACTTAGTTTATCTAATTCTTTTCCTTCTATTGCTAAATGACCTTCTTCAAGTATTCCTATTTCCTTTGCAATAGCTGTTGCAGTTGTTAAACTATCCCCAGTAATCATTATTGGTCTAATTCCAGCCTCTTTACATGTCATAATAGACTCTTTTACTGTTTCTCTTGGTGGATCCATCATGCCCACCATACCAACAAAAATTAAATCATTTTCTAAATTTAATATATCTTCTTGTTCTTTTGGAACCTCGTCTATAATTTTATATGCAAACGCTAAAACCCTCAAAGATTTATCTGCCATATCTTTTTCGAATCTAGAAATTCTTTCTTTTTGATTATCTGTCATTTTTGAAATATTTCCATTTTCATAATATGAAGAACATTTAAAAAGTAATGAATCTAAACTTCCTTTAGTTATTACTGCGATTTTTCCAGAAAAGTCATTTACAGTTGTCATCATTTTTCTATCCGAGTCAAAAGGAACTTCAGCAACCCTTTTATTATTTTCAACAATTGATTTAGGATTATATCCTCTGTCCGTGGCATATTTAAATAACGCTGTTTCTGTTGGATCACCTATTAAATTTTTATCATCATCTGGATCTATTTTTGTATCATTACAAAGAACCATCATATTAATTATTAAATCACTATTTTCTATTGGCTCTTTTTCAACTTTATAATTTCTATTATTAAAAATAACTTCTTTAACAGTCATTTTATTTTGTGTAATAGTACCAGTTTTATCTGAACATATTACATCTAAAGATCCTAAGGTTTCTACGGCAGATATTTTTCTAACAATAGTATTCTTTTTTGCCATTGAAGTTGTTCCTAAAGATAAAGCTATTGTAATAACAGCTGGCAAGCCTTCTGGAATTGCTGCTACTGCAAGTGAAATGCATAGCATAATTATCTCTAAAATACTATTTCCAGCCATTATTCCATATACAAGTAATACTCCAATAATAATAGCTATAATTATAGATAAAACTTTACTTATATTATTTATTTTAACTTGTAGAGGAGAAAGAACTTCCTTATCTTTTTGTATTGATGATGCAATTTTTCCAAGTTCAGTATTCATTCCCGTTTCAACAACAACTGCAGTTATTTTACCATATACCACATTACATCCCGAATAAATCATATTAGTTCTTTCGTTTATTTGAGAGCTACTATCCACTTTTTGAACATCTTTTTGAACCATTTCACTTTCACCAGTAAGCATTGATTCGTCAACACTAGATGCAACTTCCCATATTATTCTTGCATCTGCTGGTACTCTATCTCCTGCTTCAAGTTCTATGATATCACCTGGAACCACCTCTTCAGAAGAACAAATCATTGTTTTTCCTCCACGCTTTACTTTGGCACTTGGAGTTGTCATTTTCTTTAAGCTTTCTACTGCTGATTCTGCCTTCAATTCTTGAACAAATCCCATTATTGCATTTATAATTACAACTGCTAAAATTACTATGGTATCTGTATATGGTTCATTACTCATATATGAACTAATCCCTGAAAATATAGCAGCAACAATTAATATAATAATCATAAGATCCTTAAATTGATCTATAAATTTAGATAATTTACTCTTCTTATTCGTCTCTTTTAACTTATTTAATCCATATCTATTTAATCTTGCTTTAGCTTCATTTTCAGATAATCCATTTTCATCTGTTTCAAGAGAAGCTAAAACTTTATCTACATCAATATCATAATACTTCATATAACGTACCTCCAAATAGAATTATATCATAAAGAGATAATTAATTCTTTATATATAGTAAAATTTTCAAAAATTGACAAAAAAAAGTTATAGCGAAAGCTATAACTCTAATAATTTAATTTAAAATAATTATATGTATTTTTCAATAATTCTATTTCGTCTAAATAACTAAAATCTTTATTTACTATTCCTTTTCTTAACATTTCTATATGACTTAAGAATTTGGGATATACATTCATTATTTTAGTTGTATAACAATAAAAATCTTTATTTTCTGGTACCTTTTCGTTTTTCTTAATTAACATATCGTCAAAAAGTTCTACGTACTTGTCTTTCATTAAATCTATTGCATCATCATATTTTTCTTCATTTAATAGTACATTAATTCTTGCATCTTCCATTTTGTTATTCTCCTTTAAAATTGCCACAATAATATTATACCATAAATAGTCTAAAAAGTAAAGTTATGTAATCTTTATTTTTGGTTTATCTTTTAAAGCAAGAAAAAGAGTGAATTATTAATTTCACTCTTCGTTCTTTGGAATATTTTTTTGCATTCTATGATTTGTATAAAAATCCTCATTTGATTTTAGAAAATAATTATACGCTATAACATCTCCTTCTGACATCTGACTATCATAGGTTATGTCAATGTTATACCATTTACCATATAAATTTACCATATTCCATATATGATTTTTGGATTGATCTTCATTGCTAATATCTCTAGAAACAATTGATTCAATTCCTAATTGATCCATGATAAACTTAAATCCGTACGCGTGACCTGCACATACTGTTTTTCCTTCTTCAAAAATTGACACAATTGATTGATACTCGTGCAATTCTTCTTCAGTGTATTTAGTATATGTAGACATTTCTATTATCTTATCATGAACATATTTTATTTTTTTAAAATCATTTGGCTGCTCTTTTGCTCCTTCGATAATTTTTGAATAATTTAATTCAAGTTTGTTTTTAATATCCTTTGCTTCGTCAACATCATACGCATATACAAGTTGTATATTTTTTCTTGTATTAACGTTTTCCATTAAATCTGGAACAGCATTATATGACCTCATCCAAAATATTTCAGGATGATCTAATAATACTGCTGAATATGTTTCAGACATCTGTTCATTTGTTATTGATTTTAACTGCGTTGAAAAATCACTTTTAAATTGTAAGAAAGACTCTTTTATTTCCTCATAGAGTATTTGCTCATCACTATCTAAAGTAGTTTTCCAATGCTCATATACATTTTTGCCACTATATACAGGATAATCCGATTCACTTGGTAATGCCTCTACCACCTTACCATCTGCATGCCTGTATGAAACAAAATATGTTATACAACCTCCGATCATTAAAATCATAAATAGATAAAAAAAAGCATCCTGAATTCTTTTCTCCTTTTCTTTTTTCATATACCCACCTCCATTTTTTTATTAAATAAAAATGATCTCATAAAACATCCACTTATATTATACCACTTTATTTTCTTTATGTCAACTTAAGTGAATTTAACATATTATTTTTTTTTATAAAATAATTGTCTATATATAGTATTTGTGGTATAATCTTGGGCATAAGGAGGATTTTCTTATGAATATTAAAACTTTAATTGATGAAAAAGAAATTCAAGACCGTATTAAAATTGTAGCAGATCAGATACAAAAAGACTATGATAATGAAGAAATAGTTATAGTCTGTATCTTAAAAGGAGCTGCTTTTTTTGCTACAGAATTGGCAAAAAGAATTAATTCACCTATAATAATGGACTTTATGAAAGTATCAAGCTATGAAGGGACTGAGAGCTCTGGTAAGATTAATTTTACTCTTGATATATCTACAGATATACAGAATAAAAATGTTATTATTGTTGAAGATATTATTGATACAGGAAGAACGTTAAAATATCTTAAAGAATATCTAACTAAAAAATTTCCAAAGTCACTAAAAATATGTACACTACTTAACAAAAAAGAAAGAAGAGTAGTTGATCTAGAGCCTGATTATCTTTGCTTTGATATACCAGATAAGTTTGTTATTGGATATGGTTTAGACTATGATGAAAAATATAGAAACTTGCCATATATTGGATTTATAGAGTAATTTTATATTACTCTATTTTTTTGTACATAATATATATGGTGATAAAATTGAAATTGTTTAGCTATTATGCAAAAATTATAGCTTTTATTTGTGTATTTACTATTATATGTTTAACTTTACATTTTTTTATATGTTTAAATATAAATTCATTAAAGATTAATATACACAATATTACAAAAAACTATGTTATATTTAAGTTAATATACCCAATTTTCTATATTCTTCTAGGTACTAGTGTTTATATTTACTCTACTACATTAGATAGTTCAAGAAATATATTGATTGTAATAATGTTATATTTACTAATATTATTGCTTTCTTTACTATCTTCTATGCTATTTTTAAGATTTGCAAATTTTATATTCGCTTTTTGGCTATGTATAATTTCAATTATTCTTGATTTAATACTATCATTCTTCTTTATTAAAAATACTATCTGCAATTTTCACTTAGCTATATTGTTTTATCTTTCATTTATTTTGTTCTTTTTTTATTATGCTATTATTTAGAAAAAAGAGTAAGAAAAACAATTCTTACTCTTTAATATTGAAAAATTCAAGCGAATTTCGGTATACAATCTCAGATAATTTTTCCACATCTATCTTTTTATATTCTGCCAATTTATTTAGGACAATTGGTAAATTTTTAGAAGAATTTATTGTTCCTCTTAGAGGCTCTGGTGGAAGATATGGCGCATCTGTTTCAATAACAATTTGTTCAATAGGTATCATATCCATATATTTTTGAAATGATTTTGCTCTATTATATGTTATATTTCCTCCAAAAGCTACCATATATCCATTTTCTAATACTAATCTTACTAAGTCTTCTGTAGGAGAAAAACAATGTAGTAACGTACCATATTTTGCTGGATGTTCCTTTAGTGTTAAATATGTATCTAATGAGGCATCTCTACTATGTACAACTATTGGTAATTTTAATCTATTTGCTAATTCTATCTGGTCAATAAATAATTTTTTCTGTTCTTCTTTATTATCTTTTACCCAATAATAGTCTAAGCCAATCTCACCTATTGCAACTATTTTTCCATTGTTATTCTCATTATATATTCTTTCAATTTCTTCAACACTGCATTTTCCTACATCACTTGGATGTATTCCTATTACAGAATATATTTCATTATACATATTAGATAGCTCAATTGCTTTTAATGAGCTATCAACATTATATCCAATTACATTTATTTTTTTTACTCCAACACTAAAACATTCCTTTAATGTTTCATCCACAACACCATTATATTTTTCATCATTATAGTGTGCATGTGTATCATAATATATCATATAAACTCCTATTCCTTGGTTGTAGGAAATGTCATAGTAACCTCTGTTCCTTCATTTAATTTACTGTCTATATTAATAGTACCATTATTTCCATCTACCATTTCTTTTACTATAGATAATCCAAGACCAGTTCCCCCCATTTTTCTTGAACGAGCCTTATCTACTCTATAGAATCTTTCAAAAATTCTACCTAAATCTTTTTGTGGAATACCTATACCATTATCTATAACTTTTATATACACTCTATCTTGTATAGGTCCAGCATATATTCTAATTAAGCCACCTTCAGGCGTATACTTTATACTATTTGTTAATATATTAATTACGATTTGCTCTATTGAATCTTTGTCTGCATAAATAGTTGGTGTATTTTCCGCACAGATTAATTCAAGTTTATGCTTTTTCTCTTCAGCTTCAAATCTAACTTTTTCGCAGACTCTTTTCAATACATCTACTGTATTTAGTGTTGCTTTATTCCAACTGATTCTGTTATAATCCATTTTAGATAATTGTAGTAAATCTGAAACTAACCTACTCATTCTATTTGCCTCTTGGTTAATAACTTTAGAAAACTTCATTATTTCTTGATATGTTAAATCTCCATTCATTATTGTTTCAGAATATCCTCTAATAGAAGTAAGTGGTGTCTTTAATTCATGAGAAACGTTTGCAACAAATTCTTTTCTTACATTATCTGTATTAACACTATCTGTTATATTTCTAATAATCATTATTATCCCCATAGGACTCAATTCATCACTAAAGAATGGTGCAAAGACAATGCTTAATGCCATTTCTCCAAGTTGTGTTTTTATCTCAACACTTTGATAATTTGGTAAATACATTATTTTGCTAAAATCAATATTTAAACTTAATTTTTGACATATTGTATCAAATGATTCATCGCTATTTGTAATATTTAACATTCTCATTGCAGATTTATTCATGTGGACAATTTCTTTAGTTGTTGAAAAAGCCATAACTCCATCTGCCATATGTTCTAATATAATTTCAGTTTTGCTTTGTTGACTATTTAAATCAAAAGTATTTTTCTTTATAACTTTAAGCATAGCTACATATGCATCCATTATATCATGATACTCTGGAAATTCATCAGAATCTTTTACTCTAGATATATCTGGAAGCTTTCCTTCACTTACCACTCTCATTCCTTTTTCAATCTTTTTTAGTGGCATTACAATCTTGTTTGAAAGAATTACAGATATAATATATGCAACCAATACAAAAGCTAAAAGCATTATAATATTATTCTTGCTAAATATGTTATTTGTGTCTAAAATTGAACCAGATAAAATTATGGTAGTTATATATACTATAACTACCATAATTATACTCATAGCTCTAATAATTTTTTTCATAGAAACTTTCATTTTTTACTCACTTTCTGTATTATAATGAAACGTAATATCCCATTCCTCTTTTTGTTTGAACATATTGAGGCTCTGCTGAATTTTTCTCTATTTTCTCTCTTAATCTTCTTACAGTAACATCAACAGTTCTAGCATCACCATAAAAATCATATCCCCAAACCCCTCTTAAGATTTGCTCTCTAGTAAATACTTGATTTGGATTTGTAGCCAATAATTTTAATAGTTCAAATTCTTTTATTGTTAAATCAATTGTTTTACCACCAACAATTGCTATATATCTTTCAGGATCAATAATCATATCCTTAACTTTAATTTTATTTTTTGAAGAGTTTTTATCTTCTTCAACTTCAGGTAAAGTGTGTTTTCTTAAATTTGCTTTAACTCTAGCAATTACTTCCCTAATGCTGAATGGTTTTGTCATATAATCGTCTGCACCTAGTTCAAGTCCTATAATCTTGTCCACAACTTCTTCTTTTGCAGTTAGCATTATTATTGGGCAAACTAAGCTTTTTCTTAATTTTTTACATACATTAAATCCATCAATTTTAGGTAACATTAAATCAAGTAATATTAAATCTGGATTTACAGATAATGCTATTTTAATAGCTTCTTCTCCATCGTAAGCTACAGTAGTAGTAAAACCTTCTTTTTCTAAGTTAAATTTTAAGATATCTACTATTGCTTTCTCATCATCAACTATTAAGATTTTTTTATCATTCATATATATACACCTCATCAACTCTTATAAAACTGAATTAATTATATCACGTAAAAAAAAATATTGCTACTATTTATTGAAATTTTTCTGTAATTTTATTGTAATTTATATTTAAATTCTATATTTTCATTATTTAAAATTTGTTTTGCTCTTTGAATAAAATCTTTACTCTCACTAGTTGTAATAATTGTAATATTTTTTTTATCTGCAATATAATCATTTCTATTTTTAATTTTATTTATATGTTTAATTAAATTATTAGATATTCCTTTTGCTCCATCAATTACTTTTATATCTAATAATGGATTAATTTCTTTTATTACACATTCAAAATTATCTCTAAATAAAGGAAAATGTGTACATCCTAAAACAATATGACTAAATTCATTTAAATTATATACTTCGAGTATAGAATTTATATACTCATTAATATCTTCTTTCATATTATTACAATTTATATTTTCAGCAAAAGTTACAAGTCTATCTGCAGGCACAAGTTCTACTTCATCTTCTATATTTAATTTATTTATTAAATTATGTAATTTTTCCTGTTTAACTGTAATACTAGTTGCTAGTACAAGTATTTTTTTATTTTTCTTAGAATCAGCAGCTACTTTGACAGCTGGTTCTGTTCCAATAAATACAATATCTTTGTATTTTTCTCTTAAAGAATTTACACAAAGACTTGTAGCTGTATTGCATGCTATTACTATTGGGTTACAGCCAATACTTACTAAATAATCTATGTTCTCATTTATTATATTAATAACAAAGTCCTTATCTTTGACACCATATGGAGTATTTTTTGTATCTCCTAAATAATATATATCTTCACTCAATCCTTCATTTTGAATTGCTTCTTTTAAAACAGTTAGTCCTCCTAACCCTGAATCAAAAAATCCAACTTTCATAAGTCTCTCCTCATAGAAAAATAGGTGCAAGCACCTATTTTTACATTTCTCTTCTTCCTTCTAGCGCTTTAATTAGTGTAATCTCATCAGTATATTCAAGATCTCCTCCAACAGGTATACCATGTGCAATTCTTGTTACCGTAATTCCAAGTGGTTTAATTAATCTAGATATATACATAGCTGTTGCCTCTCCCTCAACAGTTGGATTTGTAGCAAGTATTACTTCCTTTATTTTATCATCACTTAATCTTTGAAGTAATTCCTTTATTTTTATATCTCCAGCTGATATATTATTCATAGGAGAAATGGAGCCATGTAATACATGATATAGTCCTCTGTATTCATGAGTCTTTTCCATTGCAACAACATCTTTTACATTTTCAACGACACATATTATTGAATCATCTCTTTTTTTATCTGAACAGATATCACAAGGATCTTTCTCAGTTAAATTAAAACATACAGAACAAAATTTCACATTTTCTTTTGCTTCAATTAAAGTTTTAGACATTTCCTCAGCTACTTCTTTGGGCGATTCTAAAACATAAAAAGCAAGTCTTACTGCACTCTTATGTCCAATTCCAGGAAGCCTCTCAAACTGGTTAATTAATTTGTTAACTGTATCTGAATACATATTATCACCTAAAACAATCCTGGTATATTAAAAGAGCCCATTTCTTGTTCCATCATTGAATCAGCTTTTTTTAATGCTTCATTTACTGCTGTTAATACTAAATCTTGTAACATTTCAACATCATCTGGATCAACAACATCTTTTTTTATTATAATTTCTTTTATTACCTTATCTCCTGTAGCTTTAACTATTACTGCACCACCACCAGCAGATGTCTCTATTTCTTTTGAAGCAACAGCTTCTTGTTTTTTCTGCATATCTGCTTGCATTTTTTGTGCTTGTTTTAATAAATTTTGCATATTTCCCATGCCTCCGCCTGGAAATCCACCATATTTGTTTCCCATTTTATATCCATCCTTTCATAGAAACTATTATAATATACTTCATTCTAATTTTCAAGTTTAATCTAGGTTTGTATATTCTATATTATTATCTTTTAAAATCTTCTCAATTTTAGATATTGATTCTCCAGATTCAGTTTTTAACTCTAATATTATATTCTTATTTATATTATATTTTTCATATAATATTTGAGCCATAATTTCAGCATTTTCATCTAGCGTTAATAATTTATATCCAAAAGAATTTGTAGTAATTATTCTCACTGCTTCATCAACATAAATTTTTGCACTTGCTAGAGCTGAGTATAGTTTAATTTTTCCTTTCTCTATTACAGCTTTTTTCACTTCTTCTGTATTTGGAAACTCTGTTAATTTTTCTTCTTCAGATGTTGTTTGAGTAACTTTTTTAGAAGAAATATTTACTTTAACAGGTTCAGAAGCTTTACTTTCCTCTGGAACAGATATTTTATTACTATTAATATATTCTTTCAAGTTTTTTATCTCGTTTTCTAAGTTTTCAATCTTTTTTAAATAAGCTTGATCTATACTATTATTTCCTTCTTGCTTTACCGTTTCCTGTATATTACATAATTGAACTATACATGATTTTAATACTATTTCTTTTCTAGTTGTAGATTTTAAATCATTGTCCAAACTAGATAATCTGTCTATAATACTAACATATCTTTGTATATTTTCGTTGGACTTTACTAGTCTATTTAAAAATTCACTAGTAAGTTCAAATGTAAATTGTCGCAAGTCTTTTCCTTTTTTAATAACTTCATCAATTGCTGAAATAGCATTTAATGAATCATAATTTAAAATGTTTTCAACTACTTGATCAATTATTTTTTTATCTATTGCGCCAACTATATTTTGGACGTCTTCATATTTTAACACATCTTCTGTTTCAGAAATACATCTATCTAATATACTTAGAGCATCTCTTGCTGCACCATCGGCTAATGTTGCAATGTATCTACATGCTTCATCTTCATATTTTACATTTTCACATTCTAATACATATTTAATTCTATTATATAAATCATCTTCTGTAAGCCTGTTAAAATCAAATTTAAGGCATCTAGATAATATTGTAACTGGTATTTTATGTTGCTCAGTTGTAGCTAATATAAATACTACATTTTCTGGAGGCTCTTCTAATGTTTTTAATAATGCATTAAATGCACTAGTTGTTAGCATATGAACTTCATCTATTATATATACTCTATATTTTACATCTACAGTTGCATACACAACTTCTTGCCTAATTTGACGAATATTTTCTACACTGTTATTTGAAGCTGCATCCATTTCTATAACATCAGTTATAGTTCCATTTAATATTCCTTTGCAAACTTCACATTCATTACAAGGTTCTCCATCTTTAGGATTAAGACAGTTAATCGCCCTAGCAAATACCTTTGCAGCACTAGTTTTTCCAGTACCTCTAGTACCACTAAATAAGTATGCATGAGATATTTTTCCGTTTTTTATCTGATTTCTAAGTATTTTTGTTACATTTTCTTGACCAATTATATTTTCAAATGTATTTGGTCTATATTTTCTATATAATGCTATATATCCCACTTTAAACCTCCTAATAAAAAAACCAAGCACATAGAGTATATTGCTTATTGCTGCTTCCTTCCGGATCTGACAAGGTTCACAGTACTCTATCGCTTGGCATAGAAATATTATACAATATAATCTTTTTATTTTCAATAGTTTTATATATAAATATTTATTAATCTTCTACAGTAAATAAAAACTTAGTAGCATCTTGCCTTAATATAGACATTCCTTCTGTTAAAGTTTCATCTGTAGGCATTTTTAAGTACATTGTTGTTTTTACAGTTTGGCCAGATTCATCAGTAATAACAAGATCAAATGAGACATTAAACTGCAATTGTGAAACATCAATACCAAATAGATTAAATATTGTTGCATCATATTTTATTTCTTGAAATTCATCACTTACACTTTTATCTGTTATAACATTATCATTATCTATAAGCAATGTAATTATATATTTTCCCTCTTCTTGTTCTAAATATATAGGTATGGAATTTAACTCAGGTGTAATGTCATATTTTTCATAATCTTTCTGACATATATTTATATTTCCTTTTAAAGCCGGGTCTGTTACAACAAGATTTTCAATACTAATTTTACTTGCATTAACATTAGATTCAATTAATATTGAAACAGTATTTGTTTGTGAAACATCAAAAACTAAACCAGATAATTTTTCTATTTTTACATTTTTATCTTGAACTTCTTTCAATGTAGCACTAGATTCTATTATAACATCACTAATTCTAAAATTTCCTTGATTTACTTTTCCAGTTGTATCAAGAAGTATATTTGCAACTAAAACAGTTACTATTACAGATACAACAGCAATAATTATTATTGATATACCCTTTACTTTATCCATATATTCCTCCACTTACAACTCAATTATACTATATATAGTTATATTTTACAAGAAAAAAATAATGAAAAAAGGACTTAAGGAATATTCCAAAAGTCCAATTTTTTTAATAATCATCATTATTTTTATTTGAGCTACTACCAAATAATTTATCAAACTTAGATTCAAGTTCATTTTGTAAATCAAATTCGTCATTTTGAGCTTTTTTACTACTTGTTTTTACATTAGAAATAGGGTTATAATCACTATTTTCATATAAATCATTATATGAAGAACTATCCATTCCATCTGCAAGTGGTCTAGTATCAATTTCAGCATCTCTATTTTTCTCCGCTGTGTAAGTTGAATAATTCTTTGGTGTTGAATTTGTTGCACTAGTAGCTTGACTACTAGATGTATTTGAACTCAAAGAAGAAGTATCAACTTCAACTTCTTTTTGTCTAGATTTAAGAATTTCTTGAGCTCTTCTTTTTCTATCTGCTAGATATTGTTGTACATCAAAATATGAATATGGTACTGGTTCAGGAATAGGCATTTCTTTAATGCTTCCAATTTTCATTGACTCAATAATTTCACGTTTTGGATGATACTTATAATACCATGCTTTATTTGCCATTATTGGCTTTAATCCTCTTACCATTATTATTTCTTTATTATTGTCTAGTCTTCTAATTTCGTCTACTGTCATTAAATCTCTTGCTTGTCTTTGTGTACTGATAGATACGCCTTGTTTTTTAGCTTCATCTTTATCTTTACTTATAGACTTCTGTTCAATTTTAATAGTTGTCTGTCCAAGACTCTTTGAAAAATATTCTGCTGTCTTTTGTGAGTTTGTACCAAGTAATAATTGTGTATCACAGTTACCCAGAATATTTTCATAGGAATCTTTATATAAAGATTCTAATTGATCTAAAGACTGAACAATTATTGAAATACTTATACCTAAACTTCTTGTTGTACTTAATTTCTTTTGGAAATCTGGTATTTGACCAATATTTGCAAATTCATCTAACAAGAAATATACCTGATTTGGAAGTCTTGATCCATAATCATCTGCTTGTTTATATAATATTGAGAACATCTGGCTAAAGAACATTGTTGAAACGAAATCATATGTACTCTCTGCTGCTGATGTTATTACATAAATAACTGTTTTCTTTTTTGCAACGTTTCTAAAATCTATACTATTTGAAGAAGTAATTCTTTGAATTGCTGGCATATCAAATACACGCATTTTAGAAATAGATGAAATAACGATACTTTGCATTGTTTTATCTGCTGCAGTCTTAAATGACTCGTACTGAATTCTTCCTGGATGCTCTGGTTTTAAGTCATCAATAAACAACTTTTCAAATATGCTAGAATCTGCACCACCCTGACGGATAATATTTAAACAGCTTCCTATATTTTGTTGTTCAAGTGGTAATACAGATAAAACATAATAAATTGTTGCACTTATTAACATTTTAGCAGTATTATCCCAGAATGGATCATCTCCACCGCCACCTTCTTTATTTGCTCCAGTTACAAGTATATGTGCTAAAGTATCAACATCTTGGTCTGAGCAAATATTAGAAATTGGATTATAAAAATCACTATATGTTGGATTAACTAGATTAAATGTTTTTACATCATAACCTTCATTTTTCAAAAATTTAGATGTTTCTTTATATAATTCGCCTTTAGGGTCAGTAACTATATAAGAACCCAAACATTGCATTATATTTGGTTTAATGTAACATGCTGTTTTACCAGCACCAGAACCACCGACAACTAGTATATTTTTATTTATACCAACTTTTTTTAAATCTGTTCCTAAATAATGCTTAGTACTTAAAATGAATCCTTCTTTTTTATTTAATATTTCTTTTCCATTTGAATCATGTTTATAATCTTCTGAACCATTACTCCATTGGCTTGAGCCATTTTCTTTTCCTTCATATTCACTTTTATTTGAATTCTTAGAATATGCATATATGTAAATTCCAAATACTACAACAAAAATCCATAATGTAATTTGTAAGAATAATCCAATATCTGCAACTATTCCTGAAAAGAAAGACATATTAGTGATATTTCCAAACAATGTAGTCAACACTTCAAAAAGTAAAGAATCACTTCCAGCTACTTTTGCATCTGTTATAGACTTAGTAAGCGCGCCACCAAAAACAACTGCTAAAACTAGTGCAATAACAATAAGTATTGGTGCTTTTTGCTTAAATTCATCAAAAAAACCTTTCATTATCTATACCTCGCTTATTTTATAACTACTCTCCTATTTGTTTGTCTTCTCTTGATTGCTCTTTTTGATTATTAACTCTATCAATTTCATCATGTGTCAATTTTTTTGATTGACCATTTTTTATTTTTACTCCTCCTTTTATTACAACTCTTTCTTTATCTAATTCTGCAATTAAGGCTTTAGTTTCAATTCCTTTAATATGTGACATTTTAATTCCTCCTTATACTATACTTTCTTCTGATTGCTCAGCTAATAAATGTTTTGCCATGTCTTCTTCACTAATTGTAACTTCCAAAACAATGTATGGTCTACCAGGCATGATTTTACATCTACCTCTAATATTACCATTTTCATCTCTGTATAAAGATGGCTTTACTTCTTCGCCAGTTTGTGAATCTATTATTGAAAAGTTTCTTTTCATATCTGGTGTATAAGCGACATCTCTATATTCTATTCCTTCTGAATTATATATTGAGCCGTAGCTTAGTGGAATGTTTTTATTTTCTGTCCTAAATCCTGAATTATCTAATATACCAGTACTTAAAAAAGCTTTATTGTCTGTTAAAGTTAAAAGTACAATATCATCTTCATCTTCAGGATTTTCAATAAGTACATTAAAGATCTTCTTAATTTGTCCATCTTCACGTACCTCAACACTTCTTAGTTTTTCAAGAGAAAGAAAAGCATATCCTTGATTATATGCATCATAATCTTTTTCAACTAAAAAAGCTAGCGTGTTCATTCCAGGCAAATCTACAACCTCAAATTTATTCATCTGCAATAAACTATCCATATTTCAACCTCTCTTCCAAATTATTTTTGTTTTCTTATTAAAACCATTGGTGTTAAAGTTTTAGCTTGACCACATGGATTGTCCTTAATCATTCCTTTTAATTCTGCATCGTCTTCTTCAATAGCATCTGACTTTCCTAAAATTTCAACATTGAAGTCATTTGCATCAACAATCATGCATTTTACACCTGTTGCTTCAAATATTTCATTACATACTCCTGTTGAATTTTCAGGTATTCTAATACCAAACTCTGCATAATCTGAAAAGACATTACCATAAAATCCGTCAAGTCCACTAACTTCTTGACCAACAATTTCATAGAAAACTCCTTTTTTACCAAATAATTTACATACTCCACCTGCAATTGCAGCCCATAAAACTTTTATAGGTCCACAAAGGTTAATTGCAAATTGCATTTTATATGGATTATCTACTCCAACACCCGCATCACTTCTCATTGCAAATTTAGATAAGAATTTTGCAAGTCCTGAAACTTTTACATCCTTTTTATATACAATTCTTCTTTGACAAAGACTTATTACCTTTTCACTAATGGAAACTATGTCACCTTCTTCATATATAGGTACAACATATTTTTTAATTAAATCTACATAACTTTCACCAAGTTGAACATAATGTGTTTCAATTGCGTGTCTTAAGTATGTGTTGTCTCCTACTTTTATTTCTACGTTTTTTCCTTCTAATGCTTTAAATTCCATAAAAAGACCTCCTATCCTTTAAAATTTATACTACTTATGATTTTATTATAAAAAAAAATAAATGTCAATATAATTGACATTTATTTATATATAGATAGCAATTAATTTTGTCGTTTCTTTTTACATAAATCAAATTTTGAGTTATCGTAAACAGTTTCTTTTGTTATATGACATTCATAGCCATCTAATACTTGAATCTCGCTAACAGTAATCTCTGAATAGATCTTACTAAACATATCAACAACGATTTGTCTTATTCCTCTTGCACCTGTTTTTAAGTTAATAGCTCTTTTAGCAATCTCTGATACAATTTCTTTTCTGTTCATAACAACTTCAACATTTATTTTTTTCAATTCTTGAATATAAATATTAAAAATTGAAATTGAAGATTTATTTATTATTTCAGCAGCCATATCTTCATTCATAGGATTAAATTCTATTATCAAGTCTTCCCTACCTACAAATTCACTTTTAAAACCAGAATTAATTAAATCTTGAGGAATAAAATTAGGATTTTTCAATTCATCATTTTCTTTAGACTCTTTATTAAATCCAATTTTTCCTTTTCCACTAAGTCTTTTTCTTCGTTCTTCATAAACATTTTCACAAGCTCCGATTAGTACAAATGTTATTAGTTCCGTGTTAATTTCTCCTCTAATAGTCTGTACTTTTGTTCCTTCAAGCATTTTTAACAAACTATCTTGGACACTTGTAGTAGAGACTCCACTTTTATCACCATTATCTGTTTTTTTGTCTATTTCATCAAAAATAACTATCCCATGTTCAGCTTTTCGTATATCTCCATTAGCTTCATCAATTAATTTGGTTACTGCATTTTTAACACTATCTCCTACATATCCTTCTTGAGTATAAACTGTTGCGTCTTCTAAAACGTATGGTATACCCAACTCTTTTGCTATTTGTTTAATCGTTTCAGATTTACCATTTCCTGTGCCACCTATTAGAAAAATATTACTTTTAAAATACGGATTAGTCGTCATATTGTTTCTAATTAATACAGAAATAATAGTCTTAATTTGTTCATCTTGTCCAATTATTTTTTTAGTTATTCTATTATATATTTTATACGAATCTATTTTCTTTACATTTTTTGTTTGTAATGGCTTATTAGAGCGAGTCGAAATCTCATTCTTAATCATATTTTCGTTACTAGGAAATTGGTTAAAATATTCTTCTGTAAAATTATCTGAATAATCTTCTGAAAGCTCATAAATTAAATCTGATATATTCATTATTGAATTTAAATAATACGTATTTAGCTCCTGTTGACATTCTGGACAAATAAGTCCATTTTTAAGTATTAAAACTTTAGTATTCCCGAGCAATAGGCTTTTTGCAAATGCAACATTTTAATTCATAATTATCTTTACTCATAAATACCCCTCCTTTTTAATAAAAATAAAGTTAAATATATTATGTTGTGTAATATATTATCATTTTTGTTTTACTATGTCAAATAAAGAATAAAAAAAAGCTCAAAAAAGAGCTTTTTTAATATGTTTTAGCATCTCGTAAGCCGGATTCTGTATTAGATGATCATTTATCTAGAATGTATATTGCTACACATTTCAAGCCACCAACTTAAAACTTGGCGAGCAACCTTAATGTTTAGTTCTGGTGTTGCACTAGGTGGGGTTTACACCATAATTATGTCTCCATAATTATTCGTGAGCTCTTACCTCACGTTTTCACCCTTACTATATATAGCGGTTATTTTCTGTTGCACTTTCCTTAGGATCACTCCCACTAGACGTTATCTAGCACCCTGCTCTATAGTGTCCGGACTTTCCTCTTGCATAAACAAGCAATCATCTGAGATACTAAAACAATATTATTATACCACATTTTTTGGTAAAAATAAAGAACAAAGGCTTTAATTTACCTTTATTCTTTAATTTTTTTGCTATTAACGTACTCTTTTACTAGTTTATATATAACTGAAGCTATAGGTACTCCAATAAGCATTCCAATTATTCCCATACTATTTCCACCAACAAGTACTGCAAGCATAACCCAAATTCCTGGTAATCCTACAGAATCGCCTACTACTTTTGGATAAATAAAGTTTCCATCAATTTGTTGTAAAACAATTATATATACAACAAACCAAACAGCTTGCATTGGATCTACTGCTAATATTAATATTGCACCAATTGCAGTTCCAAAAAATGCTCCAAATACTGGTATTAATGCTGTTACTCCAACAAGTACAGAAATAGTTAATGCATATGGCATTCTAAATATAGTCATTCCAATAAAACAAAGAATTCCTAAAAGTATTGCTTCAATAAATTGACCTCCAAAGAACTTTTTAAATGTATCATTAGTTATCTGACCAATATGAAATAGACTATTGCACTTTTCTTCTGGAATGTATGCTCTGAATAATTTCTTAAATTGATAAACTAATTTCTCTTTTTGCATTAACATATATACAGCAAATATTACACCCATAAAGAAATTAATAACTCCAGAGAAAAAAGATATAACAAAGTCTATAGATACACCAATTATTCCAGTTGCTGTACTCTTTATCCAAGTAGTAACATTTTCATCTAATTGTTGCCAATCTGGTTTAAATTCATTAATCTTTTCAATCACTTGTGGGTTATTACTCATAACGTTTTCAAGCCATTCTTTACAAGTATTAAAGGCAGTTGGTATACTATCTTTAAATATACTTATTGTATTAATAAATTCTGGTATTACTAAAAATAATGTAAGAAAAATAATTCCAATAAATATTAAAAGTGAAAGTACTATAGATAACAATCTAAGCTTTCCATTTGTTTTTTTGTTTTCAGATTCTACCATCTTTTCTCTTTTATCACTATTCTTCTTTATTTTTCCTTTTTTATTTTTTCTTGTTAACATACCTTCTATTTTACTTAAAGGTATATTTAAGATAAACGCTATACAAAAGCCAAAAATAAATGGTTTTAATAAGTTCAAAATATAGCTCAAAGCTTTAAGTACTATATCGAACTTTATGCAAGCAAAACATAAAAGTATTGTATACGTTATTATGACTAGAATCTTTTTTATGTTTTTAGAATTTAGTTCAAACATATAGATTCCTCCTTTTCCATTTTTATATTATAACATAAATAATTGTATTTTCATACTATTTTAGCTAAAGTTTTATTTCTATTAAGCAAATAAATACAACATTAAAGTTACATAATAAATTATACCACAATAAAGTAAAAAAACAAGAAAAAAGAGTATAAGTATCACCTTATACTCTTTTTTAGTTTACTACTCTTGCTCTTCTTCCTCATCTTCTTTTGGAACTTTAGCAATATTTATAACTTTTCCACCATCTGATGTTCTCATTAATGTTACACCTTGTGTATTTCTTCCAAGAATACTAATATCATCAACATTAAGTCTAATTATTATTCCTGTATCTGTAATTAACATTACCTCATCGTGGTCGTTAACTAATTTAACTCCAACAATATTTCCTGTTTTAGAAGTTATTTTATATGTAAGAACTCCTTTTCCAGCTCTTCCTTGACATCTATATTCTTCAAGCTCTGTTCTCTTTCCAAAGCCATTTTCTGTTATAGCAAGAACATATCCATTATCTTCTTTAATTGGTTCCATTCCAACAACTTTATCTTCTTTTCCTAAAGCTATTCCCTTAACACCCATAGATGTTCTTCCAACAGCTCTAACTTCTTCTTCCTTAAATCTAATAGATAATCCCTCTCTTGTAACCATGATAATATCATTATTTCCATCAGTTAATCTTACATCTATTAGTTCATCATCTTCTTTTAAAGTAATTGCTTGAATACCAGTTTTTCTAATATTTGAATATTCAGATAACTTAGTCTTTTTAATTAATCCATTACTTGTTGCCATTAATACATATAATGATTCATCATTAAAGTCTGCAACAGGCATAACTGCTGTAACTTTTTCGCCTTGAGAAAGCTGTAATAGATTAACAATAGCAGTTCCTTTTGCTGTTCTGCTAGCTTCAGGTAACTCATAAGTTTTAAGTCTAAATACTTTACCTGTATTAGTAAAGAACATTAAACTATTGTGAGTTGAAGTAACAAAAATGTGTTCAACAAAATCTTCCTCACGAGTATTCATAGCAGTAAGGCCTTTTCCTCCACGTTTTTGACTTCTATAAGTGTCCGCAGCTACTCTCTTTATATATCCAAAATGAGTAAGAGTAACAACATTATTTTCCTCTTTTATTAAAGATTCTATGTCTATATCTCCTGCTCCATGTGTAATTGCAGTCTTTCTTTCGTCTCCAAACTTCTCTTTTAATTCAATTAATTCTTGCTTAATTATATCTTTAACTAGCTCTTCAGATGCAAGAATTTCTCTCAAATGCTTAGCAAGTGCTAAAAGCTCATTATATTCTTCTTCAATTTTATCTCTTTGTAGTCCTTGAAGTCTAGAAAGCTTCATATCCAAAATAGCTTGTGCCTGTATTTCAGTAAGTCCAAATCTTTGCATTAAGTTTTCTAGTGCATTATCATAAGAATTTCTTATTACATGAATAACTTCATCAATATTATCTATAGCGATTCTTAATCCTTCAAGAATGTGAATTCTTGCTTCAGCTTTTGCTAAATCAAATTTAGTTCTTCTAATTACTACTTGTTCTCTATGCTTAATGTATTCATCAAGAATTTCTCTTAAAGTTAAAACTCTTGGTACACCATTTACAATGGCAAGCATTAACATACTTTGAGTGTTTTGTAACTGAGTATGTTTATATAATTGATTTAAAACTACATTTGGATTTGCATCTCTTTTTAACTCAATTACAATACGAACCGAACAATTCATTCCTGATTCTCTATCAGTCTCATCTCTTAAATCTGAAATCCCCTCAATTGTCTTAGCTTGTACTAATTTTGCAATATTTTCAACTAATGCAGCTTTATTTACTTGATATGGTATTTCAGTAACAATTATTTTAAATCTTCCTCTATTGTCTTCTTCAATCTCAGCTTTTGCTCTTAAGCAAACTTTTCCTCTACCAGTTGTGTATGCTTCTTTTATACCTTCTTTTCCAACTATTATTCCAGCGGTAGGAAAATCCGGTCCTTTAATATATTGCATTAATTCTTCGTTAGTAATATCTGGATTTTCAATTTGAGCTATTGTTCCATCAACAACTTCAGATAAATTATGTGGTGGAATATTAGAAGCCATACCAACAGCAATACCATAAGCTCCATTAATTAGCAAATATGGTAATTTAGCTGGTAATACAGTAGGTTCTTTTAATCTATCATCATAGTTTGGTATAAAATCTACTGTTTCTTTATCTAAATCTCCAAGCATTTCTAATGCAATCTTTTCAAGTTTTGCTTCTGTGTATCTCATTGCAGCTGGTGGATCATTATCCATAGATCCAAAGTTACCATGACCATCTACTAGGGGATACCTAAGTGAAAAGTTTTGAGATAGACGAACCAAAGCATCATATATAGCAGCATCACCATGTGGATGATATCTACCCATAGCACTACCTACAATATTAGCACATTTTCTATATGGTTTTTCTGGCCATAAACTATCTTCATACATTGTGTATAAGATTCTTCTATGAACAGGTTTTAAACCATCTCTAACATCTGGTAAGGCACGGGAAACAATAACGCTCATGGCATAATCTATGTATGATTTTTTCATTTCCTCTTCTATTTTTACAGGTACAATTTTTTGCGCCGATAAAAAGTTTTCATCATTAATGTCCATTATATTCATACCTCCATCTGTGTTTTTACTCCCATATTATACTAAAAAAAAAATAAAAAAGCAAGTTAATATCCTTGAATTTTGCATTAAATATGATATAATAAAAATCGATAAACTATTAGTTTTTAAAGGGGTACTATATGAAATACAAAAACTATTATGCAATATTAGAAGTAAACAGAAAAAGTTCTGATCAAGATATAAAATTAAATTTTAGAAGACTTGCTAAAGAATATCATCCAGATAAAAATAAAGCACCTGGAGCAGAAGAAAAGTTTAAAGATATTAATGAAGCATACGCAGTTTTGATGGACGCAGAAAAAAGAAGAAAATATGATAGACAAGTGGCGAAATATGGTTACGGTTTTGCTAATATTGAGTCTGGGCTTCAAGACGTTAAATATGAATTTAAATCTGGAGCTAATGTATTTAATGACATATTAAATCAAATACTTGGATTTAGAAAAGACAATACGTCTCAAAACTCAAGTGATGATATAGACTCTCTAGATAGAAAACAAAAGCCAATAAAAGGAACAGATATAGTGACACACTTGGACGTAACTCTTGAAGAAGGTTTTTTTGGTGCAGAGAAGAAAATTGCAATTAAAGCATACAAAACAGGCATGAAAACATTTTCAGTAAAAGTACCTGTCGGTATAAAAAATGGAGATAAAATTAGGTTAGCAGCTCTTGGCAATCCTGGGAAAAATGGAGGAAAAAATGGAGATTTAATAATTCACGTAAAATTACTTGAAGACGATGAATTAAAAATTTCTGGTTCTGACTTTATTAAAGAAATAAATATAACTCCTGCTGTTGCTGCTCTTGGTGGAAAATATAAATTGCAAGTAATGGATGAAAAATTATTTGTATCACTTCCTAAACGTTTAAGAGATGGTGAAGTTGTTACCGTACCAAACAAAGGATACATTTCTGAAGATGGTTCAAGAGGAGATCTTAATCTAAAAGTACATATAGACTTACCTGAGGACATATCTGAAAGAGAAGAAAAACTTTATGAGCAACTATTAAAAATTGAAAGAAAACGTGAAGAATTTAATTATTAAAGAAAAAAGAATACATTTTTGGTTATACCTAAAATGTATTCTTTTTTTTAGATTTAAACATTCTATAGTCCTTATCAATTGCTACAAGTTCTGTATCTATGTTTTTTGGAAAACTACTATAGTAATCTTTTACATTAGAAAAAAATCTAATATGAGTAGCATATATTTTTCTAACCTCTAACTTTGCTGTTTCATTTAATATTTCTTTTGTAATTCCATGATAATTTCTAAACAACTTAAGTCTCTTTCTAGGATATCCAGCATCAATTAATACTGAATCACTTCCATCAACAAATTTTCTAAGTTTACTTGAATATCTTGCTATATCTGATGTATAAACAAAAGCTCTATTTCCTACTTGTATTTTAGTTGCATAAGATTTTCCTTTATGTATAGTTTCACAAAAAGAAAAGATTGCATTATCTATATGTATTATAGTATTTTCATCTAATATATGAATATCATATACATCTTTAAATTTACTTATTATATTAAAAACTATACTTCTTTTAGGTAAAACGACATCCACTTTTATTTTTTTATTATTTTTCTTGTTGTATTTTAACAAATATACACCCAAAGATAGCAATGATAAATTATGATCCACATGATTGTGTGATATTATTATACAAATATTATCTAAAGATATCTTATTGTCTTTAACCATATTTAAAAACTTAGAAAAAACTCCAGCGCCAAAGTCTAGAAAAATATACTTACTAAATCCTTTTAACAAATAGCATGTACTCTTTCGTTTTCCGAAAGTATTAATATTAGGAGAAAAATTTCCTAATACATAAAAACTGAAATTATTCATTATTCATCACTTCCCACAAATTATTATTTAAGCATTTTATAAAAATCTGCGCTTTCATTATATCATTTTTGTCAAATAAGCAAAAAAAATGACAAAACATTTCTATTTTGCCAATTTCTTTTTTAATAATCTTATATCTTCTCCAACAAATCTACAAATTATAAAATCACCAACAAATCTTGAAAATATTCTTTCTTCATATTCTCTCTTTATATCTTGTGGTGTTAAATTAGTTGAAATAAGTATTTTTTTATCTTTTAATAATCTTGTGTTTAAAATATTAAATAATTCACTAAATTTTGCATTATTCATAGCTTCTGTTCCCAAATCATCTAATATTAATAAGTCAACAGTAAAAATTTTATCATATTCTTCTCTTTCAGCTTCTGTTTTGTTTAGCTTAAACTTAAAATCTACCATTTTATCTAATAATATCGGAGCAGTTTGATAAATAACTGATTTTCCTTGTTTTATTGTCTCTGCGGCAACGCAATTTGCAAGAAATGTTTTTCCAAGTCCTGTACTTCCAGTAAATAATAGATTTTTTTGGCTAGGTTCATCTAAATTATGAGAAAAATTATATGCTAATTTTCTTATAGCATCAATATTTTCTAAAGGAGACTTTTCTATACCATATTTTTCTTTATCATTATTAGAAGAATAATACCCAAAGTCAAAAGTTTCAAAATTTTCATCTTTTAACTTACATATATTAGATTGTTTAAAAGATTCATTGATTAATGCTTGATTAAAACAACTACACATCTTATTTCCAACATATCCAGTGTCATTACATTTAGTGCATTCATACTTTGGTTCAAAGTCTTTTTTAGTAAGACCAATTCTTGTTAATTGTTCTATATATTCTCTATCTAATCTATCTAATTGCAATGTAAGTTTATCTTGTTCAATCTGTCTACTTAAATCATCTGAAAATATTCTTGATTTTATTGACTTTAAAGAGAGTTTATTTATTTTGTCTTCTATCTCTGCTAGCTTTGGATTTTCGTCATATACATTCTTTTTAAAATGTCGTGCATCGCTTTGAGCATGTTGCCTCTTTATGCTAAAATCTCCTTCAACTTTTCTATAAACACTACTTTGCATATGACTCACTCCTTTCTACTATATTTCATCATAAAAATCATCTGAACTATCATATTCTCTTTGAGAATAACTTTGATAACTTTTTTTCTTAGGTTCAGAAGAGATTCTTTTTACCTCAACTTTTTTTTCTACAACAGGTTTTGGATTTTCACTTTCAAGTATTTCATCAACAGTTCTAAATCCTTTTTTGTACCAGCTAGATATTATTGCATCTATATATTTTATTGATGGATTAGTTGTTGAAGTACTTCTTTTTAATCCCTCTTCTATTATTGTAAAATCATAATCGTATTCTTCTATCCATTTTTTTACATAAACTTCTTCATATTTAGACAAACTTCTTCCTAAGTTAAGAGCCTTAGAAATTTTTTGTTTAATTTTACTAAATTTATCATAATTATCCAAAAAGCTTTCTAACTCTTCAAAAGTTTTAACTCCACCATTATGCCATGTTTCTGCAACAGCAAAAACGTATTTTCTGTTTAAAGCATTTCTCTCTTTACAATATTGAAAAAGAGCAATCATTACTTCTTCTGAAAAAGAATACATGTTAAATAAATTTCCTATATCTATACTCCAATTATATGACATTATTCCGCCAAAAAAGCTCTCACAAATAGCTTCCACAGCTGCTTTTCTTTTTTCATCTATTACATTTTCATACTTTTTAGGTTTATTTTCAAATTTAGGTATATAAGATTTATTTATTTCAGCTTCTTTTAAATCTACAACTAGTAGTCCTCTAGTAGTTTTTTGTAGTAATTCTTCCGCTTGTAATACTTCAATGCTTGTTTTAAACTCATCAGGTGTTAATTCTAAATCTTTAGTTATTATATCTGAATCAACATCTGCCCCTTTTTTAAATAAGTATAAAATATACATATACACTTTTAAATCATTTCCACTTAATGATTTCATGTTATTTAAAATAAATAAATCTGGCACCAAAGTATCTCCTAGTTCCAGTTTGTTTTTCTGTATAAACTTCATAAATAAATCTCCTACTCAACTGGGGTTCATTATATCACTTTTACCTTTATTTTTCAATATGCTATTTTTCTACATTTTTTTATATATAGTCTTTTCCTTTGAAAAAAATTTCATATTTACAAATTTTCTTCTAGTAATAAAAAATAGTATAATAATTATAAGCTTATCTATTATACTTTCTTCTTGGACATTTAAAATGATAAATATAAATAAAGGCAATATACATATTAAACATATATATAATTTAATAAATAAAGAAATATTAAACTTAGATACAAATTTAATAATAATTAATAAATATATTATACAAAAAGATAATGTTTTATAGTCTATTATTCCTAGCCATTTATTTGTTCTATTATAAAAATTAAAAACTCTTTGTTTATTTATTCTGTCCATAAAATTTAATGTCACCTACTAATTTATTCAATTTAAACATAATAAAAGCACTTCCGATTAAAATTGAAGAATAAATTTCTTTTTCACTTTTACTTACAACTGGAATAAATATTATAATCTTATTAACAAATTGTATAATTAGATTAACTAAAAAGATTTTTTCCCAAGTATAAAATAAAAATTTTTTACTAGATAAAATCAAGCTAAAAAACGCAACAGGAGAAAAAATAATACATAATAGTATAGTAACGTATCTTATTGAAAAAAATATAATCAAAGATATAATATAAGTACATATAATAGAATCTTTTATTCCATTTATACTTACTTTGTCAACTGATTTAAAAAATTCTTCAAGATTTGAAATGTTTTCATCTAGAAATTTATAATCTAATTTTTTACCTGATATTTCTTCTAAAAAGCAACTAATAGTATCACTAAATAAGTAATTTATATTTATAATTTGCTTACAAATAGTAAAGCTATTTAAACTCAATATAGATATTACTATTATTTTTATTATAAAAAAATATATATTTTCAATACTAGTATCACTATATAAATTTATCAAACATTTAATAGCATAGTATATTATAATTGCTATAATAAAACAACTTATTATTAACATTAAATTATCTATATTATCTTTTGAATATAAAGTTTTTAGTGGTTCTTTTTCAAAAATACTTGTATCAATATTTGAAATTTTATCTAGCATTTGATATCCTTCATTTTTAATAGAAAAATATAATTTATTAATAATTGTATTAAAATTACTTATTATATCATTCATTATTTTACTATAGTTTCTATAAACTTAATTATAAGATCCAAAAGCTGAATAGACGCATAACCTACAATACTATTTGTTATTATTCTTTTTCCAATCACCATCTTTTTTTCATCGCCAAAACTTAATTTTCTAATTAGTATTCCACTTGTAATGCATACTCCAGCAATTGGAGTTGATATTTTTTTAAGATATGATTGAATTTTTGTAAAAGCTGAATTAATTTTAGTAACTAAACTAGGCGTAGTAGTTGCGGCATATACACTTGTAATCCAAATTGAAACAAGTATTATACACACAATACACAAAAATAATTTTAATTTCATAGAATCACCCTTTCAAAATATAATTGTGATTCAAATATTATAATTTTTTCTAGTTTAAACCAAAGTTGCAAATGTATCCTTTAAAATTGATTATTTTCCTCTTCCAAATAAAAAAATCAAAATCACAAACTAATACATTTAGAATATAATAATATATGAAGAAACGTATAAGAATAAAAAAATAAGAAAAAATAATATTAAGAAAAAAATATTTGAATCACACAAATATACTAGCATGGCATTAATGTGGTTTCAATAGTTTTTACCTCATATTATAAAACTAGACTATTTGCCAAATGTTAGTTTGTTGAAATATGTTATTTTTTTATAAAAATTTACACTTTTTTACTTTTTTTATAAAAAATCTATTGACAAGGTCTCAAATTTGTAGTATTATATATGCGCAGTCAGTTGTGAAACTGATTGTAATATACTTTGATGGGCCATTAGCTCAGTTGGCAGAGCACTTGACTTTTAATCAAGTTGTCCGCAGTTCGAATCTGCGATGGCTCACCACAAATGGGGCCCGTTGGTCAATCGGTTAAGACATCGCCCTTTCACGGCGGAGTGAGGAGTTCGACTCTCCTACGGGTCACCATTAAAAAGTATATTTGCTGGAATAGCTCAGTTGGTAGAGCAACGGTCTTGTAAACCGTAGGTCCTCAGTTCGAATCTGAGTTTCAGCTCCATCTAAACAATGGTAAAATATCAAGTTTTCTGTATATTCAGAAGCTTGATATTTTTTTATATTTAATTATTTGAATGAAAAAAAGATTTATATACAATGTATATAAATTAAAGAGATATGAACTAACATATCTCTTTATATATAAATTATAAAGTTATTGTGCAAAATCAATAAAAGTTGTACTTCCTAATTTATCCTTTTCATACTTTATACTATTATTTTTAACATATATCTTGTAATTTTGTCTACTAGTTTCTCCTCCATCTTCTCTTTCTAATAGAAGTGTCAAAGTTGAAGTTTCATTATTATACTTTGTAGTAATTTTATATAAAAATTCAAATTCTTCATTTTCAATTTCAATAGACTTTAGTATAGATTTATTACTTTCGTCAAATTCATTTCCTGTTATAAAATTTTTTAAACAACTATCATCTAGATATAAATTTTTATTATTTAAATTAAATCCATCTACAAAATCTTCATAAATATATTTTAAAGCTTCAACTTGCTTATTATCATCACTTAATATTTTAATTTTTTCAACATTATAAATATTTACTGCTACTATGCATCCAATCAAAATAATAACTATACATAAAGCAATAATTATATATTTTTTCATATTACTCCCTCCCATTTTAATAATAAATAATTATTATTTCTTTGTCAATATTATGGAATATAAAAAAATAAGGAGATATGACTTAATATATCTCCCATGTTTATAACACAACATATAAGAAAAAATATCGCCCATCTTATATGCTAATATAATTATACCATATTTCACATGATTTTCCAACATTTCAATATTTATACTAAATCTTGATTAAATTTTTTATAATAGAAATTATCTCTAATATAATAAAAAAGCACTTCAAATTGAAGTACTTTTACACTATAACATTTTTGGGATTCATAACGGTTTCTGTTTCAAATTTTTTCACCTTACCATTTTTTATAACCGCTGTAGAAATCTTTGCTGATGGATAAGATGTATTTTCGTTTAATACTCCTTTATCATCAAAAACCATTCCTGCTGTTGAAGTAATATGTATTCCTCCCAATACTTGATAGCTATTTACATGATAATGTCCAAACTGAACAAAACATATATTATAATTTCTATTCTTTATTAACACATTATCACTCATATTTTCAAACTGTTGCCACATTTCCTTTTCTATTTTATATGACTTAGTATAAGCAAGTCGTCCGGTTCCATGCTGAATTTTTTTTACTACTCCTTGTATTACTAAATTTGCTACAACCTCATTAATATGATGAAATTCTATTCCTCTTTCACTTAATCCTCTTTGAACTAAGATTATTGGATTAATAGAATCGCCTTTTTCAAAAGATAAGTCCCTTTCTCCATTAATGCAATAATATTTAAACTCTGGATACTTAGAGAAAAGTTCAATAGCAATATCCGCTTGCTCTTGAGCAGTTTTAGCAGTAAGATATAAATCTTGTTTTTTATATGCAGGATGTCCAGCACATAAATCTCCAGCAATATGAACATTGACAACACCTTTTTCTTTTGCATAATCTAGCATATATACTAATGTATCAAAGTCACAAAATTTACTTCCTAAGTATATATCGCTTAACTCAAGCCATTTTTCTGTTACTGATTCTTTGTTTAAAAAGGAAATTATTTCATAGTTATTCTCGTTAAATTTAGTTATATAGTATGTTTCATTTGTACTATTGTAATTTATATTACCTGTGGCTGAAATTAGTTCCTCGATTTCTTCCTTAGATAGTTCCAATTCTTCGAGTGTACAAGCTTTAGAACGCATTTTTGAAAGCGCATTAGTTGCTTTTTGTGAGGTTAAAAAATCTTCATTCATATCTATCCCTCCTCTTTCCAAGGATTAAAAAATTCAATTTTTTCCCTTGCAATTTTATCTCCAACTATTGTGAGCTCACTAAATATGCCTCCAGTTTTTCCTGAGATTCCCATTCTCTTTTCAAGGTCTCCATCACGCTGAAAATTTCCAGGCATTATGATTCTAATACCACTCATTGATAGTGAATAAAAAGTATGAAAATGTCCCGCTTGAATACTTCTTAAGTTATATACTTTTCCACCAATACATACATCATTTAAGTTACTTTCAAAAACTCTTGAAAGATATACTTGAACCTTATATGATGCTGCTCTTGCTGCACTTCCTTGTAAATGAATTAGTCTAAATACAATTCCTGCATGAATAATATTTCCTTCATAAGAATTTAAATAGGTAAATCTCTTACCTTTTTTTGCCATTTTACTTTCCAAGTATTTAATTGGATCTACTCCACCTTTCATACAGAAAGATTGGTCATGGTTTCCCATACTAGCAATATACCAAAAATCATACTTTTCAAGTATTGACATTAGCTCGTTTACTTGTTCAATAGCTCTGTTATGTTTAAGGTTATTTTCTTGACCTTTATATACACCAAAGCCATCAATCAAGTCTCCTGAAATATGAACAAACTCAACGCCTCTATTTTTTGCTTCTTGGAGTGTCTTATCTAAGCCTTTTTTATCAAAATTTCTGCATCCAACATGCAAATCAGATATTTCAAGTAGTTTTAGCACTACACTTTGTCCCTTCTTAGGTGAATCAGAAATTTTTATATAAGCAGTATCTCCTGAGTCTACAATATAATAAACATCTTCTCCTTTTCTAGGATCATATTGTTCTTTTATAATGTAACCTATATCTCTTAGATAATTAATATCCTCCATAGATAATCTTAGTTGCTTTAACGTGAGCTGATCTTTTTTCATTTTCTCTACTATTTGGCTATAATTTCTCATATATATCCCTCCTTAATAATAATTTTTCAGGATGCCAAGTAAATAATTATTTAGCTCATCATGTATTACAACTGACCCCATTATATATGAAAAAAATTATCATGTCAATATATAAAAAAAAATAATTTTTATTGTCATTTTTATATTAACATTGTACAAACTATATGTTATAATTTTTTTAAATTTAGGAGGAAAATATGGCAAAATTATACTTTAGATATGGAGCAATGGGAAGTGGAAAAACTATAGATTTATTAAAAGTAGCATATAACTATAAAGAAAGAGGTCAGAAAGTTATAATTTATACTGCTAGAATTGATGATAGGTATGAAGTAGGAAAAATAACAACAAGAATTGGTATTCAATCTGATGCTTTAACATTCGATAGTGATACAAATATTTATAGGCAAATCAAACAGCTTGATGAAAAGCCAGATTGTATACTAATTGATGAAGCACAATTTTTAAATAGAAAACAAGTAATGCAATTAACAGATATTGTAGATATTTTAGAAATTCCAGTTATTTGTTATGGACTTAGAACAAATTTTAAAATGAGATTTTTTGAAGGTTCAGAACCGCTAATGGAAATGGCAGATAAAATTGAAGAAATAAAAACCATTTGTGATTGTGGAAGAAAGGCAACAGTAAATATGCGTATGATTAGTGGAGTTCCTGTAACAACAGGTCCAGATATATTAATTGGTGGTAATGACTCGTATAAGGCAGTATGTAGAAAATGCTATAAAAAACTTACACATCATGTAGCAGGAATATAATAATGAGGAGACTTTATTTTATTGTCTCCTCATTTTCAAAAATAAACATATCTGAACTATTTTTTACTTTGTTATAATCTTCTTTGTTTTTTATAGTCCAAACTGCAACATCTCTATTTTTTCTTTTTTGTTTTTTATAAAACTTTGTGTCTACCTCAGTAAACAGATATGAAACAAATTGTGGTTTTGTAATGAAATTAAAAAACATTTTTCCAAGAAGAAATTTTAAAAATCTATTCTTTACCTCTCTTATTTTCTTTGATGCTAATTGTCCTCTTATAATATCTGGTGAATTTTTCTTAAGCCAATAAATAATCCTTGGATCAAAAGATTCAATAACATATTCACCATTATATTTTTGTAGCAAATTAATGAGTTTGGGCATCAATTCTTTATACTTCTCATTTTTCTTTACTTCTATCATTAAAGGTACTTTTCCATTTACTAGCATCAAAACGTCTTCAAATGTAGGTATAGTATTATCTGAGCCTAATAGCTTTAATTTTTTTATTTCATTTAAATTTAAATTGGTAATATTATTTTTTATGCCAGTCATTCTTTTAAGACTTTCATCATGAAATACAACTAAATATCCATCTAATGTCATATTCACATCTAGTTCTATTGCATATCCTTTTAAAATTGCATTTTCAAAAGCCTTCATGGAATTTTCTGGAATGTCTAGTTTATCATATAGGCCTCGATGTGCAATATATCTATAGCTTTCTAAATTCATCATATATCCCTCTCTTATATTAATCTATATTATTTACTATATCAATAAATTCCTTAATGTTTAATTCCTCTGCTCTTGTATTTAGACTCAATTTACATTTTGTCAATAGCTCTTCTATTTCTTGTTTACTCATATTATTAAAATTAGTTGAAGTAAGAGAATTAACCATTTTTTTTCTTCTTTGAGCAAACGCCTTATGTATTAATTCAAAAAACAATTTTTCATTTTTTACGATATACTTTCTAGTCTTTTTTAAATTAATTACGGCTGACACAACTCCCGGCTCTGGTATGAAACTTGAATTTAGTACAATCAGTTCTATATTTGCATTTGAAAAATAATCTACCATAATAGTAAGAATACCAAAGTCTTTACTTTTTGGCTCTGCAACCATTCTTTCAGCAACTTCCTTTTGAACCATTACTGTTATATCTGAAATAGAGTTTTCATCCTCAAGTAACTTAAAAATAATTGGTGTTGTAATATAATATGGTAAATTTGCTACAACTTTAATATTTTCAAATTTAGTATTTTTCTCAATTTCAATTTTTTTTACAATTTCATCTATATTAACTTTTAATATATCATTATTTAATAATGTATAATTACTATTATTTTTAAATCTATCTTCTAATACCGTAATCATTTTGGTATCTATTTCAACTAACAAGACATGTTTTGCTCTATCTAAAAGATATTCTGTTAAATTTCCAAGTCCTGGGCCAATCTCAATTACTAAATCTTGTTTTGAAATATTTGCAGAGCCGACAATTTTTTCTAGTATATTATCATCTATTAGAAAATTTTGTCCATATCTCTTGTTAGCAACTATATTAAATTTGTTCATTATACTTCTAGTTTTAGCTAATGTATTCATTCTATTTTTTTCTCCTTCTAAAAATAAAAGAATAGCAAACGCTATTCTTTTATTTTACTATAATCCACCATTTGCAATTAATCTATCTCTAATTTGTAAGATATTTGTGCTGTATGCTCTATCTATTGTTCCAGAGTTAAATACAGATAAATATCCTCCAAGTCCCATATTATACGAATTTAAAGCAAATACCCATTGTGTTTTAGTATCAGATGCATAATTTCTAGCTGTGTTTAAATTATTATATAGCATATATGCTCCAGCCGCCATATTATTATATGGATCTAACAATTGAGCTTCTGTTTCAATGCCAACAATTGGTAAGTTTCCTACGCCTACTTGACATAGTCCTTTATATGCACTATTAGCACCAGCATTTACATTATATGTACTTTCCTGATACATCATAGCTAAGAACAATGCATAATCTATTCCATATCTTTTACACAAATTATATGCATACTGTTGATACTCAACTGGTAGCGAAATATTATATTGAACAAACCCACCATCAACCACTTCTGTCATTATTGATGTTACAACATTACTTCTAGACACTGTAACTTTTGTTCCAACTTCTACTACTCTATTTTGCGCTTCAGCAAGTATTTCACTTCTTATTTCATCTTTTTGTATTACTTTATCATTAGTTGATTTTACTATATAACTTATAGATTTTGATCCTTCTACTCCTTCTTGTATTACTTCAGTTTCGCCAGAATCTCTTTCTTCATTATTTACTGTTTCTTCTTCAAATGGTATTGATTCAATCTCTTGTTTAACACTAGCAACTACTGGAGAATATGATTCTCTTACACTTTCAATATCAAAAGATTCAGCTTCATCACTATATACTGTTATTGTCATCCCATTAGTTAATCTTGATTTTTGAGCAGGCTCTATAATAGCAGTATCATTTAAGCATATATTATTTTGTAGTAAAAATGCATCTACAGAACTTGCTAATGTTTTAATTGATTTTACATTACCATAGTAATTAAACGTTATTGTCTTAAGTTGAGTTGTTATTGCTAATAATCCAGCTGTAGCAAATATAAGAATTAAACTTACAACAGTAAGAATCTTTCTAACTATAAATGCCTTATCTTCTTTCACAAAAATTCCTCCTAAGAATATTTAACAATTTCATTATACTATATATTATATTCTTTGTCAAATCTGTAATGACTTAATTAGATAAATAACTAATTACACTATAAATGTAGTATTTGTAATACTTTGTCATATATTTAAATTAGAATTTATTAATGAATATCATTAATAATAATCATATTGCAAATATTAATATTTAATGATAAAATATTAACATCACACAAAAAAGGGAGGTATGTTTTATGTGGATTATAATAGTACTAGTTGTTCTACTTTTAATTATTCTTGCTGTAATTGGAATGTACAATAACTTAGTAAGCTTAAAAATGAGAGTAAAGAATGCATGGGCACAAATTGATACACAATTAAAGAGAAGATTTGATTTAATTCCAAACTTAGTTGAAACAGTTAAAGGATATGCAGCTCATGAACAAGCAACTTTAGAAAAAGTTATAGCTGCAAGAAATAGCTATGCTTCTGCAACAACAGTTGAAGATAAAGCTGCTGCTAACAATGAATTAACTCAAACTTTAAAAAGTATATTTGCACTATCTGAATCTTATCCTGATTTAAAAGCAAATCAAAACTTTATGGCATTACAAACAGAACTAACTGGAACAGAAGATAAAATTGCATATTCAAGACAATTTTATAATGATACAGTTCAAATGTACAATACTGCTATAATGAAATTCCCAGCAAATATAATTGCAGGAATGTTTGGTTACAAAGAAGAGCCATTCTTCAAAATAGACGAAGCAGAAAAAGAACCAGTTAAAGTTCAATTCTAATTAAGGTGATATTATGATTTTAAAATCTGTTAGGGATAATAAGATTCAATCATTTGGTATTATTTTAGGTTTTTTAATAATAGTAACACTTTTTATATACTTTGTCTGTTATTTAATGGATTTAGGACCATATTCAATTGTAATAGCGCTAGCATTTTCAACAATATCTAGCTTTTTATCTTATTACAATTGTGATAAATTGGTTCTAGCAATGAATGGTGCAAGAAAAGCAACTCCTGAGCAAGATCAATTGTTATCTACTCTACTTGATGGTCTTTGCATTGCTTCTGGTTTACCAAAGCCAAAGCTATATGTAGTAAATGATCCATCTCCTAATGCTTTTGCTACAGGAAGAAATCCAGAAAATGCAGTTATATGCGTAACTACTGGGCTTCTTGAAAGAATGGATAAATATGAACTTGAAGGAGTATTAGCACATGAGTTATCTCATATAAAAAATTATGATATATTGTTATCTACAGTTATATCTGTATTTGCAGGTTTTGTTGTAATGATTTCTGATTTTGTTTTAAGATATGGGTTTAGAAGAAGGAGAGATTCTGATGATAAAAGTCCACTTGAAGGAATATTACTAATAGTTGGACTAATATTTATCATTCTATCTCCAATATTTACTAAATTAATTCAACTTGCTGTTTCAAGAAAAAGAGAATATCTTGCCGATGCTACAGCAATAGAATTTACTAGAAATCCAAATGGTCTAATTTCTGCACTTAAGAAATTACAAAATGATGATTCTAGTATGAAAAATGTAAGTAATGCTACAGCACATATGTATATTAGTGAACCTTTAAAAAAGAAAAGAGAAAAAACTGATATATTTTCTACCCACCCACCAATTTCAGAACGTATAGCAAGACTTGAAAATATAAATTAGTCTCATAAAAAGGAGACTAATTTTTTTATTTAATTAATAATTAATATTTAAAATAATTATATGTTATGATATAATCTACATTGTATTTAGGAGGGTAAAAATGAGACAGAGAGGATTTGAAGTTGCAAAGGGATATGAAGATAAAGATATTCATATACCTGTAAGAAAAACAGCTCACTCTGCAGGATATGATGTAGAAGCTGCAGAAGATATTATAATTCCAAAATATTATCCAGGAATTAAACCAACACTTATTCCAACAGGACTTAAAGCATATTGCATGGAAGACGAGTGTTACTTATTACTAAATCGTAGTAGTGGTCCAAAAAAAGGCTTTTTAATGGCAAATAGTGTAGGATTAATTGATTCAGATTATTACGGAAATCCTGACAACGATGGTCACTTCTATTTTGCTTATTTCAATTGTTCAGATCATGACATAGAAGTAAAAAAAGGTGATGTAATTGGACAAGTTGTATTCCAAAAATATTTAACTGTAGATAATGATGAAGCAACAGGAAAAAGAGTTGGCGGATTTGGTTCAACAGATAAATAAATATTAAAAAAGCTACTTTTAAAGTAGCTTTTTTTCTTACATTTAATAATTTTCTTAACTTTTAGTATATAGTGTGTTATAATATAAACACTTAGGAGTGATAATTGTGCAAGATCTATACATATATGTAGATAAGAATATTGCTAGTGATTGCTTAAAATATGGGATCAAATTATCCGAGCAGGAAAATAGAGTGATAGAGTTAAATAGTTCAACTAAAAGAGGTATCCAAGCATATCTATCACCTAAAGATTCACCATTATATCTAAATGAAGAATTTGAATGTATTAGAGTATTAACTAAAGGTTTAACAGCCATAGTTTTTAATAAAATTTGTGAAGGAACAGAATTAATTGATAATTTTGTTGTTGACATTGAAAATTATAATATTGGTGATTATGAACTACCAGAAGCTATTATATGTTCATCTATATTACCAGATAATTTATTTCCATATAATAAAATATTAGATAAACCATTACTAGTTCAAAATTCAAGAGAGTTTTATTATGAAAAATGTATAAATGAAATACTTGAAACAGATATGTTTACTAAGTATGAATTATATCAAACATTATTAATACTAGGTGATCAGAAAAAAGTATTAAATGTTGAAAAGTATCAGTCTGTAAAAGTTTATACAGACCCAATTAGCAATAAAAGATACACAAAAAGAAGTAGCTAACACTACTTCTTTTTTACTTTTCAATTACTAATTCATCATATAACTCAAGTATAAATGTTGTATCTAAATTATATTTTTCATATACTTCTTTATCCACATTTTCCACTAATGCTATGCTATCACTTTTTGAAACTATATTTATTGGTACTTTTACATAATCTGTCCCATACACCATTAAAACATATTGATAATTGCTTATCTCATCAGTATATATTGCATTTAGTGGAACTGCCATTCCCTCTATGGTATTCCATACAATTTCACATGATAGCTTTCTATAGTCTACCAAACTATCTATTTCATTATGAATTTCAAATAATGAATAATTATATCCTGAATCATTAATATTTTTTATTAAAGTTGCAGTTAAAACTAAGTTTTCAAAATCAGAAACTCTAATCTTATAGTTTTTTCCTTCTCTTATATATTCATCATATTTTCCACTTGGTGTTTTTACTAAAAAATACGCTCCAAAGTTATCTATTATTTTTATTCCAAATTCACTATTAGTATTACTATCATACATAGAAATAAATTTTTCAAGTTCTGAAGCACTATAATTTAGAATTTTATCATAAGAAATTAATTCTTCTAATCCGTCTATCTTATATGTAACAATTCCTGATACTGGAGAAACAATATTGTGATCAGAAGTCTTACTTAAATTAACTAAATTCTCCCTTTTAGCAACTAAATCTCTTATTGCAGAACTATCAGGAGATGAATTTGCAAGTATTGTAATTTTTTTATATGCTAACTCATCTAATTTTGTTTTATACTCTTGAATTTTCAAGTATGAAGTTGTTCCTTGAACTTCGTTTGAATATTTAAGAATTTTATCGTCAATATTAGATATATCTGCAGAATAAGTTAATGGTAAATCCTTGACTAAAGTTTGAATTTGTTTATCTATATCTTCAATTTGTCTTTGATAGTCATCATAGCTATCGTTTTTATATGTAGCAACGGCTTCATACCTAGATGCTCTTTTACCCTGATCTATTATAGCTGTCACTGATTGGTTTTTATCATAATCAACAATAGTTTCTTTTTTTAACAAATATAGATTAGTTTCCTCAGAGCTTTCAATATTTCCATTAATAACAGTATAAATTGTTTTTTTACTAAATTCTTTTTTAGAAATATAAAAAACAATAAATATAAGTATAATAGTTAAAACTATAATAACTCTAATATTTGATTTTAAAAAGTCAATCATTTTATTCATAAACTTCTCCTAATTAACCATTTGTATATCTTAGAATTTCATTTACTAATTCATCTTTTGACTTACTTCCATCCAATTTAATACACTTCAATTTATTATTAAACCATGTCATTTGTCTTTTAGCATAATGTCTTGTTTCCTTTTTTAAACTTTCAATTGCCTCATCTAGTGTCAATTTTCCTTCAAAATAAGGAAAAAATTCTTTATATCCTATTGCTTGCATGCAAGTATTATCTTTAGGAAGTTTCATATCATAAACTTTTTTTGCCTCTTCTACTATTCCATCTTTTACCATTAAATCTACTCTAAGATTTATTCTATTATATAAGTACTCTCTATCTTGCTCAATACAAAATACAAAAAACTCATATTTACTCTTTTCTTTTTCAATTCTTTCTTTTTCTTCTTTCATATGAATAGATTTTAGCTTTACATTTTTAGACATTTCTATTGCCCTAATAACACGTTTAACATTATTCATATGAATTTTCTTTGCAGATTCAGGATCAATACTTTCTAAAATAGAATATAAATATTCATTTCCTTTTTCTTTGGCTATATTTTCTAGTTCTTTTCTATACTCTGTATCAGTTTCCTCATTTTCAAAATTCATATTATATACAACTGCATTTATATATAATCCCGTACCACCTGCAATTATAACATTCTTATTTTTCTTTAAGATTTCTTCAATTTTATCATAACACATATGCTTAAAATCTGCAACGCTGAATTTTTCTTCAACATCACAAATATCTATCATATGATGTGGTATCCCTTGTGCTTCTTCTTTTGTAACTTTAGCAGTTCCAACATCAAGACCTCTATATATTTGCATTGAATCTGCTGATATTATTTCTGCATTAACTCTTTTAGCTAGTTCTATTGCAAGTCCTGTTTTTCCAGATGCAGTAGGTCCAACTATACAAATTACTTTTTCCAATGTTACACTCCTTTATTTTCTCATAAACTTTCTTTCAATTTCATATCTTGTCATAGGGACTGCTGTTGGTCTACCATGTGGACAAGTAAATGGATTATCTAAACCTATCATATTATCTACCAATCTTTTTTGCTCTTCAACATCTAATTTCATTCCACCTTTAACTGCAGCTTTACAAGCTAAAGTAGCTAAAAATCTATGTTCTTTTTCTTGTCTTTCTGTTTTTTCTGTTGTTGATAACTCAGTTATCATATCCTTAAACATAGATTTATGATCTATATTATATCCAACATTTGGCACTCCAGATATTTTAAAAGTATTTTCTCCAAACTCTTCTAAAATAAATCCTGCGTTTTCAAACATCTCTATATTTTCTCTTACAATATTCATCTCTTTAGTTGAAAGTCCTACTAAAAGTGGAATTAAAAGCATCTGAGTTTGTCTATCTTTTGCATAATATGCCTCTTTTATTTGTTCAAACAAATACCTTTCATGAGCAGCATGTTGATCGACAAAATACATTTTATCTTTCATTTGAATAATTATATAGGTATCAAAAAGATTACCAATATACTTATATACATTATCTAATTTTTCTATTTTAGTTTCTTCATAAGATTCAACTTCAAATTTTGCCTGTTCAAAATCATCTGTTTTTTCTTCCACGTTCTCCTGTTTTTCTTCAGAAGGCTTTAATTCACTTATATCTGTATTTATATTGCCAATTTTTTCATTTAAAGACTCAATTAAACTATTTATTCCTACAGGTTCTATTTTAGGTTGTTGATATAATTTTTTAGTTGCTATTTCAAAGTTATATTTTTTTTCTTCTTTGTTAGGAATAACTCCATTATTTATTAAATCTTTAGATATTTGCTCAATCTTATTATTATCTAATTCTATTTTTTCATTTTCTTTAGCATTTATCTCTTCTCTAGCAATTGTAAATGGACTATTATTCTTGTTATCGTTTTCTATTGCACTTCTAACTGCATGATAAACAACATCAAAAATCCTTGATTCATCTGCAAACTTAACTTCAAGTTTTGCTGGATGGACATTAACATCAATTTGGGCTGGATTCATATATATATTACATACAATAAATGCATGCTTGCTAATAGCAAATTTTTCTTCACATGCCCTATCTATTGCTGAAGATACTGTTTTATCTTTTATATATCTATTATTTAAAAATATAAATTGATGCATTCTTGTTGAACGTGAAACTGAAGGCTTTCCAATCATTCCAAATACTTTCATATCATTTGTCTCATAGTCTATAGGTAATACAGCATCATATATTTCTTTTCCAAATACATCATATATTGTATCATGTAAGTTTCCTGTTCCAGATGTTTGTATAATAGTCTTTCCATTATTTATATATCTGAAACTAACTTGAGGATAAGAAAGAGCCATTCTTATCATTACATCCTCAATGTATCCAGCTTCAGTATAATCTTTTTTCAAAAATTTAAATCTAGCTGGTACATTATAAAAAACATCAAATATTTCAATTGTTGTTCCTGTTACTGCTGGCACTTCTTGTCTTGAAATAATATTTCCTGCTTCAACTCTTACCTTAGTTCCAATGTCTTCGTTAATATTTTTGGTAGTAAGCGATATTTTAGCTATTGCTGCAACAGAGGCAAGGGCCTCACCTCTAAACCCCATTGAGGTTATTCTTTGTAAATCTTCTTCTTTTCTTATCTTACTAGTTGCATGTCTTTCAAATGCAAGTTCAATGTCATCAGATTTAAACCCTGTACCATTATCTATAATTTTTATATAATTTATTCCGCCTTTTCTAATTTCAACAGTGACTGAAGTTGCTTTAGCATCAATTGAATTTTCAACTAGTTCTTTAACGATAGACGCTGGTCTATCTACAACTTCTCCAGCTGCAATTTTATTAATTGTTTGTTCATCTAATAATACAATATCTCCCATTTAAATATCTCCTTTAATTCTACATAATTATACTATGTTTTTATATATTTTACAAGATAGAAAAAAGCACATAATAAAATGTGCTTTAATCTAATTTTTCTTTCAATTTATATAATACTTCAAGAGCATCTTTTGGTGTAAGTTCATCTAAATCTATTTTCTCTAATGCACTTACTACTCCCGCCATCTTATAATTAAACATATCCACTTGAACTTCTTCAGTAGTTATTTTCTTCTTCTTTTCATCTATTGTTTTCTTTGCAAGGTCAACATTTTCAAGGTATTTAAGAATTTCTTTAGCTCTAGATATAACTGGTTTCTTAATTCCAGCAAGCTTTGCAACATATATTCCATATGATTCATCAGCTCCACCTGGAGTTATTTTTCTTAAGAATATAACATCATCACCCTTTTCTTTAACATCTACAGAATAATTTTTAACACCTTCAATTTTCTTTTCAAGTTCAATTAATTCATGATAGTGTGTTGCAAATAAAGTCTTAGCTCCTACTTTTTCTAAATCAGCCATATATTCAACAGTTGCCCAAGCTATAGCTAATCCATCATAAGTTGAAGTACCTCTTCCTATTTCATCCAGTATTACTAAGCTATTTTTTGTTGCATTATCCAATATATTAGACAATTCTTGCATCTCTACCATAAATGTAGATTGTCCCATAGCTAAGTCATCTGATGCACCAATTCTAGTAAAAATTCTATCCACAATAGAAATCGATGCACTATCAGCTGGTACAAAAGATCCAAGCTGTGCCATATAAGTAATTATTGCTACCTGTCTCATATATGTAGATTTACCTGCCATATTAGGACCAGTTATTATTAAAAACCTATCGGATGTACTATTTAAATATGAGTCATTTGGTATAAATTGCTCATTTTTTAAAGCTTTCTCAACAACAGCATGTCTTCCATTTTTTATATCTATTACTCCATCTTCTGTAATATTTGGTTTAACATAGTTGTTATTTACTGCAACTGTTGCGAAAGAACATAATACATCAAGTATAGAAATAATTGAAGCAGTTTTTTGTATTCTTATTACTTGCATTGCAACTTCTTCTCTTATTTTGCAAAATAAATCGTATTCTAAATCTATAAGTTTTTCCTTTGCTCCAAGTATTTTTTCTTCTATCTCTTTTAATTCTTCAGTGACATATCTTTCAGCCCCAGCTAATGTTTGTTTACGAATATATCTGTCTTCTGGCACTTGTGACTTATATGAATTGGTTACTTCAATATAGTATCCAAAAACTCTATTATACCCTATTCTTAACCATTTTCCTTTTATTCCAGTGCGCTCTTTCTCTTTGGCCTCAAGTTCCATTAACCATTCTTGTCCCTTAGTTGACGCATTTCTATAATCATCTACTTGTGAGCTAAATCCATCTTTAATTATTCCGCCTTCTTTAATAGTAATGCCAGCATCCTCAATTATAGCTTTATCTATTAAAGTATATACATCTTCAAGAGTATCAATAGAATTGTAAAATTCAGTAAAATATATATCCGATGTCTTATCTAATACTTTTTTTATTAATTTTTTTAATTCAGGAAGCTTTTGTAAAGAATTTTTTAAAGATGTTAATTCTCTAGCATTAACACTTCCACCTACAACTTTAGATATTAATCTTTCTATATCATATACAGTTTTTAACATTTCTTGTAGTTCATCTCTAAATATATTATTTTCTACAAGTACACCAACTGCATCTTGCCTTTTAGTAATTTCTGCTTTATCTAGTAAAGGTGATTCTAGCCAATGTCTTAAAGCTCTGCCTCCCATTGCAGTTACAGTTTCATCTAATACCCAAAGCAAACTACCTTTTTTTGTATGCTCTCTATTTGCTTCAAGTATTTCTAAATTTTTACGAGTGCTAGTATCAAGCTGCATATATCTTTCTATTTCATATTTATTTATATTATTAATTTGCTCAATTGAGCCTTTTTGAGTTTCTTCAATATAATTTAAAAGTAATGTAGCAGCTTCACTTTCTAATTTATTTAAGTTAATTTCATGTTTTGAAACTATATTCTCTAAAAATTTATTATTATCATCATTATTATATGTACTAATATAAATGTTAAAAACCTTATTAAACTCTTTAAGAAATATAGAATTCTCTTTTGTAGCATCAGATAAAATAATCTCTGATGGAGATATTCTAGATATTTCATTTAGAATCTTTGTATTTACATCTACCCCACTTATACTTGAGATAAAAAATTCTCCTGTAGAAACATCACAAAATGCAATAGCTCCTTCTTTTTTATTCATATATAAGCCTGCAATATAATTATTTTTCTTTTCATCAAGCATTGTAAGATCTGTAATAGTACCTGGAGTCACAATTTTTACAACATCTCTTTTAACAATTCCTTTTGCATATCTTGGATCTTCAAGCTGTTCACAAATTGCAACTTTATATCCTTTTTCTACTAATTTGGTTATATATGTATCTTTTGCGTGATGTGGTATACCGCACATTGGAGCTCTTTCTTCCAAGCCGCAATCTTTACCTGTTAAAGTAAGTTCTAGCTCCTTACTAGCAGTTATTGCATCGTCAAAAAACATTTCATAAAAATCACCTAATCTATAAAATAGAATACAATCTTTATATTTTTCTTTTGTATCTAAATAACACTGCATCATTGGCGTAACTTGTGCCATATTTCTGCCTCCTTAAACAGGTTTATTATATCAAAAAAAGCAGAAATTTGCAACATTTAAGTCATATACAAAAATTAAGATAAATATTAAAAAAATAACTGGATTTCTCCAGTTATTAATTACAATTATTGATTGTTTGCTGCATTATTTCTTGCTTTTTTGGCATCTCTACAAGCTTTACATCTAACAGGTTCAGAAAAACCTTTTTGAGCAAAAAACTCTTGTTCACCAGCAGTAAAAACAAATTCGTTATTGCAATCTTTGCATACGATTGTTTTATCTTCCATGATTTATTTTCCTCCTTTAAGAAATTTGTTATTATACTTTTTTAAATTTTCTTTAGAATATTGTTTCTTAAAGGACATTTAAAACTTTCTAATTAACATGTTTAGATTATATATCATATTAATATAAAATTCAATAGAATTATATAATTATTTTTGTAATTATAATCGCAAAAATTATAGCTGTTATATCTCCTATTAAACCACATATAATTGGCAATTTCATATCTTTAATTTTTATTCTACTTGACATTATAGATATTACATATAGAGTTGTTTCTGTTGAAGCCATTATTAAAGAAGCAAAAATCCCATTAAAACTATCTGGTCCAAACTTATTAAATACATCTACAACTAGTGCTGTTGAGGCTCCACCAGATAATGGCTTCATAAGTATCAATGGCAATAATTCTGCAGATATATTAAATAATTTTATTTTTTTTAATATTTCTGTATCACTAATTAATCCTGAAATAATTGTAATAGCAAATATATATGGAAATATATTATATACAGTTTTTACACCACTTTTTATTCCATCTATAAATAATACATATACATTTTTCTTTTCAATCCATGCAATGATAATAACAAGCAATATTAAAATTGGTACAATATAACTAACCATAATATCTCCATAATATATTCACAGATATTAAAGATACAATTAATGATGTAAAAGAAATTATAATTACAGGAATAATAATCTTTTCTGGAGATACTGAATTATATAATGTTCTAAGAGAAATCATAGATGTCGGTATTATTTGCATAGATGCTGTATTTAATGCAATAAAAATAGCCATTGACTTATTTATTTTTACCTTGCTATTATTACTTTTCTGTAGTTCTTCTATTCCATTTAAACTATTTACTGTTGCAGCATTTCCTACACCTAACAAATTAGAAGCAATGTTTAAGCTTATGTACTCTTTTGCTTTTTCAGAAACTTCTTCCTTATTAAATAAAAAAGAAAATAAATTATATAATTTTTTAGATATTTTACTTAATATATTTGTATTAGACAACACATTAAAAATTCCACTCCAAAATATAACCATACTAGCTATTACCCATATATTTTCTATAGCGTTTTTAGAACTATTTGTTATTGAATCTATTACTAAGCTAGGACTATTTGTAACACAAGAAAAAATTATGCATATTATTAATATTGCTGACCAGATAATCGACATTTTCCACCTCAATAAAGTATATTGTTAAATTACTTCTATTATTCTAAATAACATTGAAATTCAGATAAATTATATATTAAACTCTTTATAGGTGATTTTATAGAAATACATAAAACTTTAAACATATAAAAAGACATATAATTAAAAAATAATTATATGTCTTTTTCCATTTCAGATAAATCAACCAAATTATATGTATATGCCACTTCTATACGTCCATTATTCTCTCTTTTTCTACTCTCTATTCCACCAGATGACTGTAAATATTTTTTCTTTTTTTCATTTCTTTCATCACACCAAATTATTAAATTACGATATCCCAAATTAAATAGTTCTTTTTTAGTATCAAATAACATTTCTGCATTTATTGTATCTTTATCTTTAACATTTCTAGTATATATGCCATATACTTCTGAGTCATAGTCATCATCTTCAACACCATCTGCTCCAAAAAAAGATGCTCCAATGATTGAACTATTATCTCTTTCATATACATATAAGTACTTATATCCTTTATTTAAATAATCCTCTAATTCTTCTTTAGACTTGTTGAGATTAGGTAATTTCATTATATCATCAATATCTGATTTATTTGCTTTTCTATACATTTAATCACTTCCTATTTTATATTATCTCACCATTTTTTAATTAAATACAAACTATATTTTTCTTATATCATATGATAATAAAATATTCAATATATTTAAATTCATAATGAATAAATTTATATTTCAATTTATAATTAAATATTGTAACATAAGGTAATATTTTGTTAATAAAAAATCACTTTATTATTGAAAATTTAAAATTTTATATATATAATTTAAGTATAGATTACTTTTAGAAAGTAGTGATTTTTATGAAAAATAAAAAAACACTTAAATATTTCATACCTGTTATAATTGCTGCAACACTAATTCTTATAGTATCAGTATCTCTTTTATTTATTACAAAAAAAGATGAACTTACAAATAACGTTAAAGAACAGGACGAACAAGTGATTAGAATTGAAGAACAAGAAGCCACAAATATTCCTAGGATGAATTTTTTAGGAAATGTATTAAACTTAAAAACAAAACAAGAATCTGAATATATAAATATAGAATATACAATAAATAACGAAAAAATATTCGAGTCTTATGCTACTATAAAACTACAAGGTACTTCAAGCCTAAATTATACTAAAAAAAACTATACAATAACATTCTATACAGATGATACATTTTCTAAAAAAAACAATATAGATTTAAATTTTGGATGGGGAGAACAAAATAAATATTGCTTAAAGGCTAACTGGATAGACAGTACACATGCTAGAAATATTGTTTCGGCTAGACTCATGGGAAAAGTGCAAGCTAGATATGGTCTATTTGAAGACTGCCCAAATAATGGTTTAATAGATGGTTACCCTATAGAAATATATATCAATGGAATATATCAAGGATTATATACTTGTAATATTCCCAAAGGTGACTGGATGTTTAATATGGATACAAATAATCCAAATCATATTGTAATGTGTGGTGAAAATAACAATTTTGGTTCATCTGTAACTTTTTATAATGAATCTTTACCAATTGATGGACAAGATTGGTCAATTGAAGTTGGTCCAAATGAAACGCAAGAAGAAATTAATGAAACCTTTGAAAAATTAAATAGGGTAATTAGATTTGTTAAAGATTCTTCTGATGAAGAATTCAAACAAAATTTTGATCAATACTTAAATTTAGACTCGTGCTTAAATTATCTATGCTTTTTATATCTAGGAAATTGCACAGATAATGTTACAAAGAATATGTTACTAGTAACTTATGACGGTGAAGTTTGGTATCCAAGTATGTATGATTTAGATTCTACTTGGGGATTAAAATACGATGGAATAACTTTATATAAAGAAACAAATAAATTTCCTGAGGAATATGCTGATGCACAAAGCTTATTATGGAACAGAATCCTTGCATGCTTTTCTGAAGAATTTAAAACCAGATATAATGTACTTAGACAAACTGTGCTTTCAAATAAAAATATTATATATGAATTTGAAAACTTTTCAAATTCTATCCCAAAAGAAGCATGGAATAGAGAGCATGAAAAGTGGCAATCAATACCAAGTATTTCTTATGGTATAGATCAAATTATTAATTATTTAACTATTCGTTCAAAATATGTAGATTATGAAATTAATACACTATAAAAAAAGCTGTAGTATTCTTACTACAGCTTTTTTTGGTGCATCAGAAGGGACTCGAACCCCCAACCGTTCGGTTCGTAGCCGAATACTCTATCCAGTTGAGCTACTGATGCGTTAACAATTTATATTATACACTAATTATATGTAAATTTCAACTATTTTCTTCTTAGTTCTTTAAAGAACTCTTTTAAAATTTCTTTACATTCATCATTTTCTACATATTCACACATTTCACTATTATATGTAGATAATTTGTCATCCATTGCTCCATAATATACTTTTTGAATTCTAGATTGCTTTATTGCACCCATACACATTTCACATGGATATAATGTAACATACATTACACAATTGTCCAATCTCCAATTTCTTAATTTCTTACACGCCTTATTTATACAGATAATTTCTGCATGCGCTAAAGAATTTTTCTTTATTTCCCTTAAATTATGTGCTTTTGCTATTATTTTTCCATCTTTTACAATAATAGCACCAACAGGTACTTCTTTCTTTTTATATGCCTTTATAGCTTCTTCATACGCTTCTTTTAGATATTTATTCACTTTATTCACCATTTACATTATACTATCTTTTAATATAAAAATAAAGTTATTTATACTACTTGAAAATATATGTAAAAATGATATAATAATTATATGCTTCTGTAGCTCAGTGGATAGAGCAGCGACCTCCTAAGTCGTTGGTCGGACGTTCGATTCGTCTCAGGAGCACCAATTAAAATCAAGTATATCAAGCTATTTGCTTGATTTTTTTTATTTTTTAATTATTGCATATAGTTAATAATTATTACTTATTTTTGCTAAAAATTTGTCCAAAATTTGTCCAAGTGACATTAACAATATTCACTTAATTAAGTTTATTAATCTTTTAAAAAATTTATAAATTTTTTATTATTTTTGTTGACATACTAACGTTAGTATGATATAATATAGATGTAGTTAGGAAGGGGGGCAAAATGGAACTAATGATAAAAATAATAGACTTAGCAATTCATATAGTTACGTTGATTACTGGAATAATCACTTTAAAAATAACTATAAAAAAAGCTAAGCCTACTAATAAAAAAACTATTATAAGGAGAAGGAGGAGATAATCCTCCACTCCCTTATATATCATTAGTTTACCATAATTTTATGAAAAAGTCAATATTAGTATTATTTCCAATATTAGTTATACTATTAAGTGTTATTAACATCTTTTTGACTTCTTATAGCATATTTAATCCAAATTTTAATTGTAATAGTATAACTTCATTATTAAATAGCGTATGTATACTAATTAATCTATGGATGATTAGCAATTTTAACAGTAAAAAAGGAGAGTAAATAATGGCAAGAAATTATGAAAATGAGAAGAGCTGGCTTAAAGAAAAATATTCAAGAATTGATGCAAGAATTGATAAAGAATTAGGAATGCAATTAAAAGAAAAATTAAAAGAAGAAAATAAATCACTTGCAGCGTGGATTACAGAAAATGCGAAAGAGTACTTAAAAAAATAGTGCGGGGATTACTCCCCGCTCAACTTATTCAAAAATTTTATTTATAATTATTCCACACACATTATAATATTTTTATGTTAAGTTGTCAATATGATTTATGAAAATTAAGTAAAATATAATGTAGAGTCTAGTGTGTTATACTTTATATTTTATCATTGACATTTTTTTACATTTTTCTTGACTTCAAAATATAAGATTAGTATAATTGTGCTAGGTGAGATAAATGAAAAAAAGAGGTCTAGCATACATAGCAATAACTATAATATCTTTAGGACTATTAGTATATTTTATATTTGCTCCTAAAAAATATGAAAAAATAGAAAAAATAATATCTGAATCTAATAAAGAAATATATGTAATATATGAAGAAACCTATCTATTTAATAAACCTATAAGTGAATGGGGAATTATTATTTCAATAATTGGTATTATTACAGGCACAGCACTAACGTATATAGAATATACTAGCAACAAAAAAAGAACTCAGCAAGAAAAAGGTGCAGAAATAGCAAAAATGTTTGCTACTGAAATAATAAATAAAGTCAGTATTATTATTAATGTAATTAGCTTATCAAAATTAGAAGATGTCATAAAGAAAAAAGAAAGCAATTGTAATGAAGCTTATTCTATTTTTGAATGTACAAACTTTGACAAAAATGAAATAAGAAGAATTTATGGTGAAAAAATATATGAAAAATATGATTCATTAAAAAAAGAGAAAGAATTACAAGCTATTTATACAAAAGTTATAAAAGCAGCAGGAGATTCTTCATATTATGTTAGCGATATAAAAAAAGAATTAAATGATATAAAAAAGTTAAAGCAAACTAATAAAAGCAACTATAAAAAGAAGAAAAAAGAGTTTGAAAGAGCAAAATTGGAAGATAACAAATATATACTCTGTAATATGCAATTTCCACACAAATTTTCTGCACTTGTATGTGATACATTAAATGAATTAGAATATTTGTGTATGTATATCTCGAGTAGAGCTGCCAATTCAGAGTTTATATATCAATCTTTGCATCAAACATTCTTAAATTTTATCAGACTATTAGCCATAGAAATAAGCAGTAATAATACAAATTCTGTTGATAAGGTATACACAAATATAATACATGTATACAATGATTGGTTAAATAGATATTCTAAAGCAAAGAAAACAGAAGCAAAAAATATAAAAAAGTCAAATAGAATTTTAAATCCAAGAATAGAAACTATAAATTAAAAGATAAGAGCCTTTTTATTGGCTCTTATTTTTCTAACTTTTACTATTTAACTTTCATTTTCTGGCCATTCTATATTCATATATATCGACCTCCTCCTATTGAATTTGTAATTATATTATATCATATTTTTTCAAAAATCAATAGTTTTTATGTTTTTTTCACATTTATATCATATTTATATACTATTTATATTATACTTTATCTGCGAACCCTTTTTTCAAATATGTTCCATCAGATAACTTTAAAAATCCATTTTCTATTCCAACAACATATATGATATCTCCTTTTTTAGGTCTTCTTACTATACTAGAATTTAAAGATGCACTTGATCTAATGTTTGGATAATCACAATTTACCCTATAAGCTACACCTTGATTCGAAGATGTACTTTCATTTAATCCTTCTATATACGTACTATATCCCATATTGTTTAATTTTTGTGCCATGTTTCTAGCATTAGATACATTACTGTATGCTCCACATTGAACTTTATATAAACTATTTTCTGTTATAATACAAGTATCAACACCTTTATTTTTAATTTCATCAGCTAATTTTTCAGCATTCTCTTTTTTACTAAAAGCTCCAACTTGTACTCTATATAGATTATCATTAGAGCTTGTACCAGAATTAGAATTTAATCCTAATTTTTCATTAACCTTATCAACTATATAATCTAGTTTACTTCTAACATAATTTCCTGGGCAATAAGTGTTAGAATACATTGAATGCCATGTAAGATTCTGACCTTTTACACATTTACCTAGATTATTTCTTTTAAATATATCAACAATCAAATCTATTGCCTTATTTAAAACTATATCAGAAACTGGATAATCTCCACTAGCCATACTATTAGATAGTTCAATACTTACAGATTTGCAATTGCTATCCCAATTAGAATTAGCCCACGCTGTATTGTATTCGTCAACATACAATCCTATTTTCCCATCATAACCTATTCCATAGTGAGCACTTGCTCCTCTTCCAGATTGTTGAAAAATCCTTCCACATTGTTCAGCTGATAAAACACCAGCCATATGATGAAGAGCTACCATTTCTATATTTCTTCCACTTCTGCCATGAGTATAATTACCTTCTGCGCACCAAACTGTAGTATTTACTAAACTTGAGTTACTCATCAGTATCATCTCCTTTATTATTTGAAAATTCTTTTTCTTGTTCTTCTGTTAGAACTATTTCTTCGTCTCCCATGATTTTCCTCCTTTATATAAAAATAGAGGTGTATCTCTACACCTCTTTATCCACTTTTATTGTTTCGTCAGTATATTTTTCTAAAAACTCTTCTAATTTAGCTTGTACACCTTTGAAAAATGGTAATTTTAATCTAGTCAAATTCTTTAAAATAGATAGCGCTTCAAAGGCTATAAATAATAAAAGAAATAGATCAGATATCCCTGCATAGTCTAAATGAATAAAGTCTCGTATTGTTTGTGGAACAAATCCTATAAAATTAAACTGAACTATATTGTCAATTACTTTTGTACCTATTGCAGTAACAAGCATAGCAAATTTTCTTACTAATCCATCAATCCCTATACATGAATTAAATTTTCTTTCCTTAATAGCTCTTAAAACTCCTAAAATGCAATCAAGAACTATTGTAACAATCATCACTTTAAATAGCATTGTTACTATTAATGTTAAAATCTTCTCCATTCTAAATCCCTCCTATTCTTCTATATTTTCTAATTTTTGAATCTTCAATAACCTATATGTATATATTAATTCCTATAAAAGACCATAGAGCAATTATATCATTTATATTATTTCTGTCATTATCCTACAATTTTCTTTTTAAGCTCTTTAAAGGTATATTCTTGAAAAGGTTCTTCAAGTTCTGATATAAAAGAGTCACTACCTGTAATCACCAGAACATTCTTTTTCTTTATTCTATTATATTTAATAGATATATTTGCTATTTCGTAAAAATTTCCAGTTTTTAAATAGTATATATTATCTTTTTCATATATCATATTATTCAACCCCACTTTCTACAGTTATATCTTTAGATTCAAGAGCTAATACCCTGCTTTCTAAATCTGTATTTTTAGATTCAAGAGTTGTTATTTTACTTTCTAAATCAGTTAATTCTACAAGTAATGATTTGTTATTTACTTGTAAATCTGATATTGTTTTTGTGAAGTTTCTATAATATTTTGCATTTATAGTTGGCATTAAATTGCTATCGGTAAACAAATTTGTTATTTCATTATAAGTTAATGGCATATCTACTATTCCTAGGTCTAATATATAAGGTGTAGCAAGGACATAATATACATATACTTCATTTGATAATAAAAATGTTTTAAATTTATCGACTGTATCTATCTCACATTCAACAGGAACTCTAATGTAAATACCATTATTGGATATTGCTATTCTATTATTTAGATTATATAAAAAGTAATTTGATACAGTTGGTAAAAAGTTACTTGGATTTAAATTTAAATTACTAATTTTAAATTCGATATAATCAGAACTTGTAGTATTTAAAACAATATTTTCATTACCTGTAAAAGTATATTTTTTCAACATCTTATACAGCATCAAATGATATTCTATATCTTCTTCATGGTATTCTAGTTTTAAAGTATCTTTATATGTATCATTTATTTTACCAATAAATTCTCCTTCTGGAATATTAGCATTTATAACACTTTCTATATGTTCTTCAAATGGTGTCGCTTGTGTTCCGTACTCTATCATTAGAGAATTATTTAATTGGTCCAGTGTATATTCTCCCATTGTATATCTTATTCTAAAATAAGCCACTTCTAAATTAGTATTAGTGTATATTCCATTAGAATTAAAAGCTCCATAACCTTTATAATTCTTGTTAATATCATAAAGTCTTAAATTCGGACTTCCATTTAACGCACCACTTACTATAATAGATTGATTATTTCCTATCTTGATATATTTGTTAGTTCTACAAATTGTAGTTGATTCTTTGTCTTGACCATCACTTGGCGATATTTCTCCCATACTTAATTTTACTAAATTCTTATTACAACTAGTTATCTTTAAACTATTTTCTATTACTGAAATAGGTTGAGGATATTCTGGATTTGGACTTGGTTGTCCTCCTGTGTATGGTTCGTAGTTATTATCACTTATACTTGCTATTCTTATCATAGGTTTAAACATTACGTTATCTAAAGTAATTCCCTTATAGATTACAAGTCTTACTCGATTAATTTCTCTATCTGATTCATCAGTAATTTTAATAAGCGAATTCCCATTTATATTTTCAGCAATACTTTTATTTGATTTAACCCAAATATCAAGTTTATATGTTTTTGAACCACCGCCAGTACATCCTGAAAAATTAAATTCTGTATCAGAATCAGGAAGAACTAAATTTCCAGATACATCAGAAGTATCAGAAATATCAGTTAATAGATTTATAACTATTGTTTCCTCAGAAGTTCCATTGCAAACAAATGATTTATCATCATTAACACTAATTTCTACTCCGTAAATAGTTTTAGAAGTTATTTTAGATGGTAAAATATTATAACCTTGTGTAGTTTCTTGTTCACATACCCCATCAACGCTTAATTCCTGATATTCAGCCATTGCACTATCATTTAATGTTATGTATGAACCACTTTCTTCTCCTGTTTCAAGAATATCATTTTTTACTCTTTCAAGTTCATCACTTACTACTGCTATATGATGATTTATTGCCTCTGTTTGTCCTGCAAATTCTTCTTTTTCTGCATCTACTACTGCATTAAATTCATTTGTTTTTGTTGTAGCATTACTATTAAAATCATTAGTTTTGCTTGTTGCATTTGTATCAAACTCTGTAGTCTTTGTATTAGCATTTGTATTATATTCTTCTACTTTACTACTAGCATTGTCATTATACTCTTTTAATTTTTCAGTAGTGTTATCATTATATGTCTTCAATTTATTATCTGCATTAGTATTGTATTCAGTTGTTTTCTCATCAGCATTTTTATTATAATCTTCAATTGCTTCAGTTTCAATATTTGCTATATTCTTCTCTACTTCTTCTGTTGCTTTATTAATTACATCATTTTTAAACTCTTCTTTTTCTTCATCTGTATTATAATCCACTCCATTAACTGGCTTTTCTCCTTGAGGTCCAACTTCTCCTTTTTCTACTGCTTTAAACCACCAATTTTTATCAGCAAGAGGGTTTCTAATGTTATTGTCTTTTTTGCTGATATACATACTACCATCGCTACTAACCACATCAAGTCTTTTATAATTCTCTGTACTAGAATACTCATCTTTAGGTACTACACTCACTCTTCCTATATTAGTTTTAGCCACTAATCTCCACCTCCAAATCGCCATTTTCATTTACAGAAAAACCTGCATTTTGAAATTTTTCTGGCGTATTAACTTGTAACTCTCCTGTTTCGATATCTACTTCAAAATTAGCAAATGTTATAGCGTTAGATATATTTTTTACTTCATCAAGATATTCTTCTAATTTTTTAGCACAAAATTGTGCATTTTCCTCGCTAGTCTTTGCGTTAGTTTCACTTGTTTTTGCATTTTGTTCAGATACGCTTACTCTTTTTTCTATTTCTTCTATATCTGTTTTGGTATTTACTACTTCTTCTGCTACTTCATCTATTTCTGCTTTTTTTAGTTTAGCATTAGTGTTATAGTCAGTTAATAGTCGTAAAGCATTGTCATTATACTCTTTTATTCTTTCATCTGCATTATTGTTAAAATCTTCTAAACTTTCATTATAGAAATCTTTCATTTCTTGAAGGTATTTTTCAAGAATAGTTGGTGTTAATTCTTCTGTAGGTGTAGCGTCTTCATCATATGCTCCTTCAATTACAGTTAATCGGTCAAAATTACTACAATATCTATCTTTTAGTTTATCGCCATCAGGGCTAGGAGAATAAAAACCAATGTATATATCTCTTACATTTTCAAGTACTTCGTGAGGTATATCTATTATATTATCAGGTCCAACAGTAACTATTTTCTTTATATCATCCTGCTTAAAATATATCATTAAAACTCTATCATTATAAAACGAATCATATTCTATACTCATTTTATAACTATTTACATTTCCAGTTCTTAAATTTTCTTTATCTATGATTTTTAAAAACTTATCTTCTATTAATATCTTCATTTTATCACCTTTTAATTATGTGTATAATAAACATCTATATAAAAATCTTGATTAGACCTATCACTAACTGTTCCAACCGATATACTACTAGACGACTTTAAATAATATGCATATATTGCACTTTTGGGATTTGCATATGGTATTGGAGTTCTATCTCCAATATCACTATAACTCATTCCTTCTATTTTATAAGGGGTAATATTTTCTATTCCTACATCTATCATTTTTGTAGTTGCGTTAGGTAATTTCCCACCATTTATTCTTTTTACGAATACTTCTTTGCCATCAATAAATATACCAATTGATTTTTCTTCACCTTCAACAATTTCTCTAACAATTTTATCTGGATTTAGCAACTTCCAATCATTCCATCCTGCTTCATATGGCTTAGATTTTCTAATCCATATATGAAAAGTTTTACTATCTAATGCAATCTGAATTATTGGATCTATATTGTCTACTAAGAATACAATTAGCCAACAAACATTACTATCATGTTGAGTTGCTGTCGGATCAAATGGTAAATTGGTAGCATCACTTCTAATCTGATATATTCCAGCATCTGTAACATCATTGGCATTAGTTATTATTGTGTTACAATAGTCTAGTTTAACCTTTAATGCTTTTTCTATATTATATTGTAATTGATTCAAAATACCAGCTGATACAGGAGTTGTTTTATCTGGTTTATTTTTAAATAAAATTTTTGAAATTTGTTCTCTAATACTCATTATTATTTTTCCTCCTCGTTTATTGGTTTCATGAAACCATAAATATCAAGAAACGCACTTACCATACCAGTTTTTAAAAGATATTCTATTGATCCTTTTTCTAAATATTGTTCATTTAAACTAGTATCATAGAATGGTATATCATCTGCACTTTGTATTGTTATTCTATTTATACCCTTTTGTAAACTACTTTTTATGTCTTTAGTTACAATATTATCCACTTTATTTTCTTCTATATTTGGTGTCCAATTTTTTTCTAAACCATTTGCTATTTGAGTTAAACTTGTATCATTTATTCCCTGGTATTCACTTCCAATATTAAATTGTAACATTCTACTTTGCGTATTTGAATAAAAAATATTAAGTCCTCTAGCAAATCCTTTTCCATAATTTGTACCATTATAATTTATTTCCATAGGAAAATGTGAAATAGTTACTACTGCTTTTTCAATTTCAAATCCTTCTGGAATATATGCATCAATATCTATTCGTGATTTAAAATTTGTTCCATTATTAGAATTTCTCATAAATCCAACTTGATAATATGAACCTACTGATGCAGTCTTTACAATTCCAATGCCTTCAAATGTTAAATTAGATAATAAACCTTTTCCACCCAAAATACTTGTTCCATCGGCCATTCGTATACCATCTTTATTTATTATTACAGCACCATTTGCAATCGACGCATTGCCTTCTTCATCTATTGAAAAACCACCATTTATTGTAGTATAGCCTTCCAAGGCTAGTTTAGAAGCGATAATTTTTATTGTTTCTGGTGTAAGATTTATTTTAGCAATTAGCTCATCGTCGCCGACCTTTTTGCTAACCTCAAGTAATATCTCATCTGATAATTGTTTTATAACAGAACTCATATATACTTGTGTTGCATACAAATCATTTAATTCGTTATTGAATATATATGTAGCTTCAATTTTCCAATCTTGATATTCTTTTACAGATATATAATTGTTCCCTTTAAATAAAGTAAATTGTAAATTATCTTCTAATATTATCTCTTTTGGTGTTTCAAGTACTGTGAACACATTTTCTGCTATTTCTTCAATATATGCTAAAACTTTTACACTACAGCATCCTTTTTCCTTATCAAATTCTATAACAAGTTGATCACGTGTCCCATCATATTCTTCTAAAGGATATGTAGAATTATAATAGAACTCTTTTGTTTCTGTCTTATCCTCATTTTCAACTAATATAGTAAATTCATTTCCAGCATTTTCAGGATATAAGTCTTCAGATGGATATAAATCTTCGCTTGGATATATTCCATTTTCTGTATTTTCTGCATACAATACCAATTTTAAAATATTAGTCTCTAAAGCATCTTCTAATAATATTTTTGTTTTTCCTTCAATTGTCTTAGTAAAATTTGTAAAACTTGACACTGTTTGATTTATACTATCTATATCTTGCTCATTTTTGGAAATCTTTTCAGAGTTTTCCTCTGTTTCTTGTACTAATTGAGTAATTTTACCATCTATTTGATTAATTTCACTTTGTACTCTTCTAATTTTTGTATCATTACTAATTTTCTTTACTGTAGTATCTTCTTTAGATTTATCTGATAATTTAGAATTAACAGTTCCTAAAAATCTACCTTTTAACTCCATTTCATATTGATATATTACTTCTTTTCCATCTATAACAACTTTATCTCCTACATCTAATGCTGGATTAATTCTTGTGGTGCCAGAATTGAAACTATATGCTACTAAACCATTTATTTTTTCATAAATATCTTCTATTTCCGCTGATGATGTAATAAACATATTCTCTGAACTAATCCATAATGTATTTCCTGATGAATTTCCTAAATTATATGCTCTTATTCCATCTTGAAATTTTACACCTGTTATAGTATGCTTTTCTCCCCATTCATACTTTTTAAATAATCTTAATGGAATTATTTCACTGCTCTCATATAAATTTTTTAAATATAATTTTCCATCTCTTCCTATTACTGCTATACATCCTGCTTTTTCTGCAATATAACTCAAATACTTTCTAGCACTTACGGTATTGTCCCATACAGCTATTTCTGTATTTTCATTTAAAAAAGTAGAAGTACCAAGTTTTACTCCTACTTTGTTACAAATATCTAATAAAACGGTTTTTATAGTTGCCGGATAATTTAAATTACTACCGTCATAGTTAACTTCAAATTTAATCATATTATCTGAGGCTTTTATAGTAATTGTTTCATTATTAGTATCGTCTATACTATCAACATTATAAACACCTAATGGTATCATATCGTATTCATCATCTATTAAAATACCATATTCTATTTTTATAGTATTAATATTTGTTGGTAAATCTTTTTTAAATAGCTTTAATTCTAATGATTGTGACGTCGTTGTACCTAATGATATACTACTATCATTATTATATAAAATATGAGATATTTTTAAGTTAAGTATTTTAGCTTGTATAAGTTCTTCATTTATATACAATTTTATTTTTGATTTAATACCATCGCTATATATTCTTTCTTTCCATTTTTCACTTACTGGGTACATATTTATTATCCTTTCTGTGAATCCACCAATTCTTTTTGCATAATGCTAAATGATATTTTCCAATGACTATTATTAGGATCTTCATTTTCTTTTGTGTCTATCATTTCAGAACTTCTCTTTGAACATCTAAAAGGAGCTGTTAAAATTCCACCTTTTACAGATGGACATTTTAAGGTTATATTCATAGGATTTTTATATGTTTCTTGTAATATGTCTTCTGCTTCTTTCTCTGTAAGATAATCATAACTAAAATCTGCCTTTACCATTCCTACAGCTATAGTATTATCTATTAAAGAGCCATCTTCTGCGCTTGTATAACTATCATTATCTGTATCTTCTATACTATCCTTATATGTTGAAGGACTTTTCATCAAAACTCCATCACTTTTCCATACCATATTATCATCTCCTTTTTTAGAGCATAAAAAAAGAACAGATATCTCCGTCCTTCATAATTTTATAAATCTATAGAATGTTTATAAAAAATTTCTAATAATTTTCTTCGAAATTCATATATTTCAATTATATCCTTTTCAATATTGTCATTTACATTGTTGAGTTGATTTTCAAGCATTTCTGTAAATTTATTTTGATACTCTTCAATAACTTCTTGAACTTTAAAATAAATATCATTATCATAAATTTGTATAAATGCATTTATAGATGTAATTTTTCTTTTTATTAGTGAAAATTTGTCAAATAATTCTTGTTGAAATTTTTCAGACATTTCTTTTAAATCTTTTGCACCTATATTACTTTCAACATATTTATTTTTTCTATCACTTGCCTCTCTTAAAATATCAGCTCCTGAATCAAAAAACTCACAATAATCATATATATATTTTTCTAATATAAAATTTTTAAACCAATATTTTTTATTATCATCTTTTTTATCAAAGCTTTCAACTATCCTATCAACAAAATATACTATAATAAGATATACTATATTTACAAAGGCTATTTTATTTTCAAATGTTGTTTCTTTGAATATAGTAAACGCTAGTACATTTATGACAATTATTAATACAAATAATGCTATATACACATAACCCTTTTTCACTATTTTCCTCCTAAAGCATTCGCATTATTTAATGCTTCTTGTATTCCATCTTCAACATTAATGTCAACTATTGATTTTCTTTCACATTTAAAAATATACTTTTTTCTAAATTTTTCTTCACCTAATAGTATTATACTTTTTTGAAATAATCCTAGAAAATATGATGAATTTAATGATAAAATATCGCCTGGTATATCTATAGTTACTGTTATATCTTCCTTATCTATCTTATCTAATTTTAAGGTTTCCCTTATTCTTTTTCCTTCGTCTCTTCCTGTAAGTATTTTTTCTCCATTTGCTCTATATTTTTGCAAACTAATTATCATTTCTTTCATTATTATTCTCCTTTTTTCATTAAATCTATATACTTATTATCAATATAAAAATTCATAGTTATTATTGTTCCTGGAAAGTAATTTTTTATATTTTTTACATAATTCTGATCTGGTAATTTATACAAATCATTTTCCTTGTTAAATGCAATTATTTTTCTAATTCCACCATCTACATGTTCCTCTTTTAAATTATATGTTCCATCAAAAACTATATTAACATTACCAGATGTAATACTCATTATTGGATTTAATTTCTTGCCATCCTCTGCTATTTTCTTGCCAAGAGTCTGGAATCCATCAATCATTTTTATTGTCCCAGTACCTCTGGTTGGATCTTCCTTTGATTTTAATCTGCTTACACCACTTTGTAATGCATATAAAGTCCATAACGTTTCTTTGTCCCACTTTGAATTGAATAATTTTATATGTCTATTAGTAATATTATCTAAATCTTTTATGGTTTCTTTCGATGTTTCCTTACTATTTAAGCCCTCAAAAATTGTTTGTCCAAAATTAAAAATTATTAAGCTTATATTTCCTTCTTTAGTAATATAATGTCCCATTGCATACCATTGTGAATTTTCTCCGCCATGATCCTTACAATTTGTTAATACTTCCCCTAGTATATTTCCGAAATATAATTCTCCTTGTTCAGTTAATTCAAATCCTTTTGTTGCTAAACACCTTTTATAATATTCAATTATATCAGCGCCTAAAACACCAGGAGCTTTATTCTTTTTTAATGGAAACAATTCTAATTCATTCGACATTTCATTATTTAATCCTAAATGTTTTACTATCCCGCTAAACTTTAATAAATCATTTACTTTTTGACTTTTAGATAGTTTACCTCTTATACCTTTATGCATACGCAATGCCTTTATTTTTGCTTTATATTCCATTATAAGAACATCCATAACTGTAGATGCTCCCAAATCTAAATACTGGCATTCAGAATGATCTATTATTATATCAAGATTATTCTTACATGCATATGCTACCTCTTTTATTATGTCAATAGTTTCATAAGCATTTTTAGAAAAACAAAAAACTCTAGGTATTTGTATAATAGCTGTTCCACTTACAAGGATACTTGGCTTTTTATAAAATTTTTTATCATCTAATAATCTAAATATTTTACTTAACTCTGTTTGTTTTCTTTTTTTATATTTAGTAAAATACTTTACATACATTTTTTTATTCTTTTTATTCCTATACTTAAGAACCTTTCTTAACTTTTCTTTACTTTGGTTCTTAATACGAATGATTTTCTTTGCCCTAGAACTTATTTTTAATTTTCTAATACTCATTAGCTGTCAACCTCGTTGACAAATTATAACATATTTTTTTTACATTTTCAACTAAGTATATAGTAATAATATATATCCAAAATAATAATATTATTATTTAATTTTTTCAACATCAATGACATAACTAGTATTTATAATACAAAAAGAGCTAACTTTCGTTAACTCTTCTTATAAATTTTATTTTAAAGGGATATAAGAGCAGTTTAATGTCTTACTCAGGACATAGTCCCTTTATTTTTATAATATTTTTCTTAATTCTGGAATTATATTTTCATAATATCTAAATGTTTCGACTTGTTTGCTACTATATTTAGATTTATCATAAAATAACTTTCCATATTTATCTGTTTTTAAATTATTTGCGTTTGCAAGTCTTCCTACCATATTCCCTGTTATTCCTAATATATCGCCTATTTCATTTGCGCTATATGTTTTCTTTTCTGCACTAGGTAATGGTATTAATTGATTTCTAGATAATATAGCACTTACATTTGATAATATTACTTGTTTATATTCTGGTATATTTGTTTTATCTGCTAATTTTAATAATACATTTGCCACTCTAGCTCTTGAATTATTTAATTTAGCTTCAATTTGTAATCTTTGTAGTTCTGGTGTCTTTATTAATTTAGATTCTCCTTTTCTCAAAGATTTTAAGACCTTCCTTACAAAATCTCTGAACTCTCTTGCTTTTTCTGTTCTTGCCAACATTGTTACTTCATATATACCATCTTCTGTAAATACCCTTGTATTATATTGCTTACCATCAGTAGCCCTCATATCGAGGGTAACTGAAAATTCTCTATTTTTTAAATATTCATTTCTACTAATTAGATTTTCAATTCCTTTTCTTCCATTTTTATATTTTAAACAATTAGCCAATTGATTTATTGTCATAAAAACATCTTTTTTATCACTATAAAAATCACATTCTATTCCATTGAAGTTCTCACTTTTTACTATTTCTAATTTATTATTCATAATTACATCCCCCTTATCATAAAATCTTTTATTTTATTATATATACTTATTCCTGTTATCCAATATGTAACAGCTTGTATACCTATCATTATTAATAATGTAGGTAAGTTTATTATTATCATTCTTAAGATACACATTATCATTAAAATCATTACTTCAATTATTCCCATAATTAATCCTCCTTCACAGAGGTATCAATTACATTTTTTAATTCCTTTCTTATCGAAAGTAAATAATCAAATAATATATCTGTAACTGTTTGTGTATCTTCATATTTTCTTAATAATTCATAATTTTGTTCCTCTAATTTCCAATTTTTATCTACCTTTCTTTCCATAAAAAATGACCTCCATTCAAAATTTCTCTTGAACTTCAGCCCTTACTGTGATACAATTAGATTTGTAAGGACTAAAATTCTTACTTGTAAGAAACTCGTGTATCCGCCAAGATATGTAACGGGTTTCTTCTTTTTATTTATTTAATTCGGTGTAAACCTTATCTATTCCTTCTCTTATTATTTCCGATTTTAATTTTCCTGTCTTACTGCAACAAAAATTTAATTTTTCTACATCTTTTTCTGATAATCTAATTCTAGTATTTAATTTTTTAGGATCATTAGTAGGTCTACCCATTTTTTTTACTTCTATTTTACTCACCTCTTTCTGTATCCACATATATATTATCATTTGTGGATACATATATCAAGAGTTTTTTATAAAAAAGTTAAAAATATTTTTCTGTCTGTTTTTTATGTTTTTAAGGTACAAAAAAGAGCTAACCTCTGTTAACTCTTCTTATTTTTTATTTATATATTATTAGTGCTTCATATGATAATCCATTTCTCCTGCCTATTTCCAATTTTACATCTAATACTTCATATCCCTTATTTTGTATCTCTTCAAGTATTTCATTTACCTTTGATGTATATGAAACTTCTGGTTTAGTTCCATTTGGAGTTGATGGGCATACCAATAATATATGTTTATTACCATTTTTAGGCTCTAAACTTATTTCAGTATTATTGTTGTTATTTCCAAACATATTGTTATCTCCTTTTATATATAACATATTATATATGTTTTTTTACAACTTTTCAATAATATTGTTATTTTTAGCTAAATATAATCTCTAAATCTTCTCCTGTTGCTCTCTTAATATCTTTAATATCTTCTATTGCAATTTGACCTATTCTCTTATTTCCAAATATTGCCGTCAAATTAAAACTTATTGGAGTATCATTATTGCTATTATTTTCTTTTAAAGCTTTTACAAATGTTTCATACATTATACTTCTTGGAGATGTTATTTCAGGATCATTTTGTGCTCCCGAATACTCTCCAAAAATGCCTACTGTTTCCTTCCATGCTACATTTCCTTTAGCAAGTCGTGGTAACGAAACAGTACTCATTTGATTAATATGAAATCCTATGTCTTTTCCGCCAAATACTGGTATCCAGTCTGGTATATGAACATTAAGGTTATTTAATACGTCTATTACTTTATTTACTCCCCATACTATACCATTTGCCATAGACTCTATTCCACCTAAAATAGCATTAATTACATTTCTTATTGTATTCCACATTCCATTAAATACATTCGAAACTACATTTCCTATACTATTAAATATATTTGAAAAGAAACTGCCTATATTCGACAATATGTTTTGTATATTATTCCATAAATCTTTAAAGAAATTTTTAATTTTCTCTACAAAACTATCTATGAAATTTCTAAATCCTTCACAATTATCATATAGTAGTTTAAAAGCTCCAACAAATGGATTTACTATTAGTAATAATAATCCTTGCCAATTTTCTTTTACCCATTCTATTACTGTATTAAATATTTCTTTAACTTTTTCTACGCCATTTGATATAAATTCCTTAATCTCATTCCAATGTTCTTTAACCGCAACAACTAATGTAGCCACAACTGCAACTACTGCTGCTATAACACCTGCAACTAGTGCAGGTGCTCCTAAAATAATTGCTCCTACTGCTGCTATTGCAATTCCTACTAGCATAATAACCTCTTTAAGCCAGCTAAATCCTTCTGAAAGCATACTTACAAAACTTGAAATAGCTGTTACTATTCCAACTATGATTAGAGATATTCCTCCTATAACTGACATAATAGTTGAAATTGTTGTTCCAATTACTGATGCTAAATTTGATAGAGAAGATATTACTGCTGCAATACCAGAAAAAGCATTTATTGCGCTACCTACAAGTAATAATGCTGCTGCAATTGATAATATTATTCCTGATATATCTGGATTTTCAATAAACCATTTAAATACATCTACTAATCCACTTAATATATCTAAAGCTAATGTACCTATTGATGCTCCTATTTTACTTAAAGCATCAATTAATGGTTGCCAATCTATTTCGGCAATTTTTTCTGTTATCTCTCTAAATTTATCAGAACAATTATTTAACCATTCTTGAAAACCTGAGCTTTGTACTACATTATTTATTGCTATTAATAAATTATTTAAGGCTGTTGCTAGATTTTGTACAATTATATCTCCATTACCATTGTAATTCCATGCATTTGCAAAAGCTTCTGCTATATTACCTATAATACTTAATATATTTTCTAAAATAGTATATACTGTACCATTTGCAAATATATTTATAAAGCTCTGTCCTATGCTTTCTAATAATGATCCTATTTGACTAAATGTTTCTTGTACTTTTGATATTAATTGTGGACTATATGTATTCCAACTTTCAACTAATGGTCTAAAGAAATCAGCTAATCTTTTTTTTAATGGTGTAAGTTGTGTATCTAAACTAGAAAAGTCCATACTTGGAACTAATGCATTATTGCCACTATCTCCAGAACTTGATGATACATTATTTATTTCACTATGTATACTTGCTAAACTTTTATTAGCTTTACTTGCTTTACTAGCATTATTTGCCATAGAATTATAAGCACTTGCTCCCGCTTTAGCAAATATATTTACCTTAAATAAGGCATATATTACACTTTGAACAGCTTTTAATAGTTGATAAAATAAATTAGTTACATATTGTATTACTGGTGCCACTGCACTACCTAGTGCATATTTCATATAATCTATATTTGCACTTAATTGTTTAGCACCACTATCTTGACTAGATAACCAAGCTTGACCTGCTGAATTTAATGTATTATATACACTCTTTAAGCTAAATAATGTAGCTGCATATTTTAATAAGCTTTTCATTCCATTGCCTAGATGTGGAGTAAACTTTTTAAATATATTTACTACCTTACCACCTGTTTGGAACATCTTGCCTAGTCCAGATAACATAGATTTTATTCCAGCCCCTACTGAATTGAATATTGTTTGTAATTTACTTGTTTTTGTATTTGTTTTTTCTTGTTCTGTCGCTACTTGTGATGTATTTTGTTTTAATCCACTTAATTTACTTTTTGCACTTTCAAGTAAGCTATTATACTTTGTTACTTCCGTATTTAATTTATCCGCTTGATTTACTAATGATGTATATCCTGTATCTGAACTTAATTGAAAATCAGCTCTATTAGATACTTGCATATCCCTTAAACTAGGATTTTGTTTTCTTATTTCATCTTGCTTTCCATATCGTATTTTATCTATTGCATCCGTTGTTACACTCAATTTCATCTCCCTAGATGTAATTTTCTTTTGTAACGAATCAATTTCTTTTTCTAATTGTGTAATCTGCTCTAGTGCTTCTTCATTACTTACATCTAATTTAATTTCATTCTCTTTGTTTGTTTCTTTTACTTCTTCTAATTTATCCTTAATTTGTTCTATAGCTTTTACTGAGTCTTTTACTACTTTTTGCACACTTTCACTATTTAAAGCCTGATTAACTTGCTCTGTTGCTTGTGCTACTTGTCTTCCTATTTCTTGCATGTCTCCTTTTGACATTTCATTTTGCACGTCTTTAACATATTTTTGGGTTTTTTTGATGCTTTCTGCATATAATTTTTCTGTTGCTTTAAGAAAACCAGGATCTAAAGTTTCTGGATTAAATGTAGATTTTAATTGTTTCTTTACTTCATTTGTTCCTTCTTTTACTGTATTATTTAATTGCTTAAAATCTACTTTGCTTATCTCTTTTGATACTTCTTCCATTACTTTCATTAGTTGAGGTTTCATCTTATTAAATTCTCGTAATGCTTCTTCAACTTTAGCAGTTACTATTATTTCTATTTCTTCAATTGTCATCTTTTTCACCTCCTAATAAATAATTAAAGAGCTAAACTATTAAGTTTAACTCTTTTAGAATAAATTTAATTTTAAGGGATATAAGAGCAGTTTAATGCCTTACTCAGGGCATAGTTGTTTTTACCAATTTTTAGTATTATAATGTCAATTATAGGGAGGTGATATAATGAACAGAACACCTGTATATTCAAGTAGAATTTCTAGTGTAGGTTGGGATAATAATACATTAGAAGTTCAATTCAAAGATGGAGCAATTTATCAATATTATAATGTTAGTTATTCAGAATATTCTAACTTTATAAATGCTTCATCATTAGGTAGTGCTCTATCATATATTGATAAAACACATAACTACCATCGTATATACTAATTTAAGACTAACTTTTTAGTTAGTCTTTTATAGTTGGTGTTCCTATATCATCTATAACAATTTTAGCATTACTATCTGTAATTATAGCTGTTGCATGCATATTATAATTTTTCCTTAAAAATTCACTTATTGGCTTAGCTATTTGATTAAATTTGTCTATCTCTCTTTTATATACAGGTTTGATTCTAACTTGAATATTATTGGCAGGTTCAATATCATCATTTGTTATTACTGCCAATATTTCTTTTGTATCTTCCCTTTCAACTACTATTCTTTGAATATCTTTTACTAAATAATTGTTACTCATCTTTTACCTCCATATAAAAAGAGAATAGATTTCTCTATTCCCCTTAATTTTCTTATATCAATTTATGCACTCAATTCTTCAATTAGTGGTAATATATCATGCTCTTTTAATAGTCTATATAAAAATAGTCTACCCTTTTGTGTCCATTCCATATTTAATTTAGTTGCAGGAGTTCCGTTCTTATGATGATAATGAATTGTTTTATTATGTGTATATCCAAAATTTCTATATTTACCATATAATAACCATTGTTCTCCCTGTTTATATTGCACTCCTAAACTATATAATAACCTATTCATTGCTATTGCTGTCATACCATAGTCATTTGCTATTGCGTTTATTGTAACTGTTCCTTTACTTTGTAATACCATATCTGTATAATCTGCCTTTGGCTTTAATTCTCCTATTAGTTTTTGGTTTTGCTCGTTTAATAAACGTTCTTTCTTCAACTCTGTTGCAAGATTTATTATTGTATCTGGATTTAATAATACTTCTTCTACTTTATCTGGTGTTAAATATGCTCCATGTTTTCTTATACTTGGTAATACCTCATCTGTTACCATGTCTTGAAATCTTCTTGCCACTTCATTTTTAGCTTTAAAGCACAATTTATAAAATATATTCTCTGGTATATATTCTGGTAATTTTTCATTTTTTATATTAAAACCTATATCATTTAAATATTTTCTTACTCTTGCCCATCTAACTACTTCGTGACCACTTGTGGCTACGTTTGTAAATCCCAATCCTCTTGCCACATCCTCTAAATTTAATTGTGCCATTCCATTTGCAGTTTGACATCCTCTTACATTATTTATTTTTATTATTTCATTCATAATTTATATCCTCCTTAAAACAAATTTCATTATATTGTTATATATACTTATTCCTGTTATCCAATATGTAACAGCTTGTATACCTATTATTATTAATAACGTAGGTAAATTCATTATTGCTATTTTTAAAATACACATTATTATTAAGATCATAGTTTCTATTATTCCCATAATTAGTTCTCCTTTATAGAAGAATTAATTGCATCTTCTATATCTTTCTTCATTGAAATCACATAATCTTGTATTATATCTAATACGTTTTGTGTATCATGATATTTAATATTAAATACATATTCTAATGTAGTTCCACTTAGTTCTTCGTTAACTGCATTTATAGCACTATAATCCTTTTCTATTAAATATCCTAATAAATTCTCAATCTTACTTATCTTTACATTTGCATCTTCTATTTTGTCTATATTTACCTTTCTTTCCATAAAAAATGACCTCCATTCAAAATTTCTCTTGAACTTCAGCCCTTACTGTGATACAATAGATTTATAAGGACTAAAGTTCTTATTGAGTTGAGTATTGTGGTTTACTTTGGCGAGTGTCACAATACTCTATTTTTTTGTTTCTTCATCAATTTTTTCTAAAAGCCATTTGGTTTTAGTTTTATTTTGACGTTTTAACTCTTCGTTTATAGCTTCATATTTTTCTTTTGGAATTAATACATTAAATCCACTTAAAAATTCTCTTCTTTTTCTAAAATATTCAGCCCTACTTTTCTTTTCTATTTTAATCCCTCCTCCTGTATCTACATACATTATATTGTATCAACATACAAAAGTCAAGAGTTTTTCTAAAAAAAGTTAAAAATTTTTTTCCTGCCTGTCTAGTTTTATTTTTTATGTTTTCAAAGTACAGTTTGCCTCTTTATTTAAGGCTATTTCACTTGAAATTAGCTAGAACGTCTACATTAAAATAATCTGACAACTCATTAAGATACAGATATAAGTCATATTTATTTACTTGTCCTAGCTTTCTTATTAGTTGTTCTTTTTCTATTTTAATAGGAGGTTCGATCCTTAAATAAGATTTATATTTTAGTCCTACTTCATCCCAATTTTTTATTTCTTTTCTTCTAATTGAGCTTTTTTGTGTAGTTATTTTCATTCCTAAATAATCATTACTTTTTTCAATAATAAAACCGTGTCCATCATCAATGATTAAACACGGTCTTTTTTCTAGTTCAACACTTATATTATTACCATTATTAGCTTTTATTTTAGGATTTAAGACTACCCATATATCTCCAATATTTGCTTTTTTCATTGGTTTTACCTCCCACTATTTCATTCTTCTTAACATCTTTATCTGTTCTTCTACTGTTTGCTCCTTTTTCTTAAATAAGTTTCCAAACATTTCTTTTAATTTTAAGAATTTAGGTTTCTTTACACACATGGCATTAGCAGTAATAATTTTATCTGTTACTGCCTCATATAATTCTATATTTCGCTTGATATTATCCGTTATTTTAAATAAATTAACATTACAATATAAAGTTACTTCTCTATATCTTGCATTCCAATACTCTTCTGGTTTCATTCCAAAATAATATGCTAATGCTTCCATAGAATATATAAATTCTTTTATATTCTTAGATTCTTGTAAATTATCTAATATATCATCTAATTTTTGAAGCCTTGTACCATAAATCCTTGAAATTGTTCTTGTGCTACGCTTGTTATTGCTTTTTCTGCTGAACTCTTCACAACATCTTCTAAATTGACTTGTCCAAAAGGATTTTCCATCTTTGTTTTTAGATCCTTCTTGCTCATTTTGCTGTTGAAAAAACCCTCTTCATTGATTACCTCTGCGATTTCTTTAAATATATCTATATATGTTTTTCCTGTTTCAGCTTTATAATCATCTATAAAATCATATACTTCTGTTGAACTATTAAATGGATTAGTTTTATCTTCATTTTCTGCTAGTAAATATATTATTTTAGATAAATCTTCTAGATTTACCTTATTTAAAGCTCTAAAATAGACTGTCTCAAAGTTTTCTCCTTTTAAATTATTAGCTACATCTACTAGTTTTCTTGTTCTAATCACTAAATTTACAGTTTTGTTTTTTGTTACTAATTGCATTTTTTACCTCCACATTAATATTTAGTTGAATCAGATTCAACTGGATATCCATCTGTTTCTACAACTTTACTTTTTTTAAATATTCTAATTGTATCTTTTAACAATTCTCCATCTTCAATTGCATTTGCTGCTAATGCAATATTACCTTTAAATGAAAATACTAATGGCTTGTCTTTAATTTCTGCAGTAACTTCTGGATATTTTATAAAGAAATAGTTTTCTTCATCATTATCAGATATTTTCTTTAAAGTATTATGTTCTTTATGTGTAAATAATATCTCTACGTCTATAGCTTCTGCTTTTTTCTTTCCTTTAGCCATATATTCCTCATCTTTGTCTATAGCACTATATGGAACTCCATCTGGTAATTGAACTAACTGTCCAATATTTTGTACCCACGCTATTTTAGTTTTATTTCCTATTAATGTTTTAGCATATTCCAAAGTTGCTTTCATTGCAATATCTGGATTTCCTTCTTGTATAGTTACTTCTTCTTCCATTTTAAATTCCTCCTTATATTTTTATACAAAAAAAGGCATCATATAAAGCATTATAATTAACTTCATATGTACCTATCATTCTATATTTTTTAGTTATTTCATCAAATAATATAATACTATTTGAGTTTATTCTTAAGATATTTAATTCTTTCAGTTTCTCATCTGTTTTATTTATCATATCCATACAACCTCGTTGTGTATCTGTCCAGTTTTCTATAGTAATTTGAAATCTCTTATATACTGGATTTGTATTTTCTTTATTCTTTATACTTACTAGAGGAGTCTGTATAACGCGACATGGATATATACTTTCTGTTGTAGGAGTATTTAATACTACTTCTTGACCTAACTCTGCTAGTTTTTCATAGATTAAATCAGACATGTCTTTCTCAGTAAAATCTTTCACTTACATACCTCCTCTATAAATTCTTTTATTTTAGAATTAAAAACTTGTATATTTTGATTTCTAGTTTTAAATTCAGCATTTTCAAGGAAATGGTTAGATTGAGCTCCTGTTGCAACATAAAATTCATGGCCATTAATTACTTTAATAGGATAACTAAGTGGTCTTAATACTTTATTTTTGGGTATATACCATTCTGTATACCCTGTTTCTTTAAAATGCGTTGTATTTCCTACATGTTCCATTTCTGCATAAGCACCTGTACCAAAATACTCATAAAATAAATATTCTGCCTCTTTACCATCTGCATCTTTAGCAATAAATCTATCAGGGTCTGCATATATTCTTCCCTTAATTTCTTTAGTTGATACATTTACTATTTCTATCAATATTCCATCCTGATTATGTCCTCTTTCAAGTCTTATAGCATTCACTTGTATGTTTTTTAATATATCTTCAATACTTTCTTCTACCACTCGTGGTAATTTATTTATAAAATTATCTATTTTTTTAAATTTATGTTTAACCTTAAACTTAGCTTCCATGATATTGCTCCAGTCTGTATAAATAGCTATTTCCTATTATACTATGATCTAATACTCTATATTCTGGTATTATTTTTTTTTCTTTTTTTACATTCTTTAATGATATTCCAAAACCATTTTCTATATTATAATCTCTGTCTATTCTTGCTTTTAAAATACCATAATTTATTTCTCCTGAAGGCTTTCTATCTAGTTCATTTACATCTTCCTGTAAATTTAAATAAGCCTCTTTAATAAATATCCATTTTGTTTCATATTCTCCATGATTATTTACTCTCTCTGGCTTACTTATATATATTTTAGTTAGGTTCTTAAGTAACATTATGGCAGCCTCCTTAATCCATTTTTTATAATATCATTTCTAAGTTTTTCTTCTATATCTATAAACGAACTAGATTGACTTCCTTCACTTTTACTATTCATTCCTTCTGCGCCTAGGCGAAGATATTTGGCTATTACAGCATCTTTTACATACGGATATAATCTTTTATCATCTTTCTTTAAATGAGAAATATTTGAGGCAATAGAACTCATCTCTTTAAATATATCTAGTAATATATCTTCTGTTTCTTCAATGAAATTTGATCCAAGTCTATTCTTAAGATTTATTTTTATATTTTCAATTTCTTCTATCTTTTTAATGTCTTCTTCCATTCTATTGCCTCCTAATCTATTCTTTATTTTTCTTAGTATCTTTCTCTTCTAGCTTTTTCCAATTAGAATTGTGACTATATGCAAATTCTTCTGCATAATTTTTAGACTCTACTATTTCATTTGTACTTTCATTTTTATATTTCATACTATCCCTCCTTATTTAGATACTATTTTACATAGTGGTATAAATTTATGAGGATAATACTTAGTTTTAGTTGCATTTTGCATTAGTTCCCAGTTTGCTCCATCTGCAAATTCTGAGTCTGTTGGTGATAAAGTTGCTTGATTTGCTTTTAAGTAACTAAATCCTTTTGGATGAACTACTCTTCTTTGTCTTGAAATAAGATTTGTTGTTCCTCCAGCTTTTAAAGCTTCTCTATCTCTTTCAAATGGTACGTCTACAGGCAATGGTTCTCTTTTAAATAAACCTTCTCCTAAAACATATGTTATATATTTGGGAGTATCACCTGTTGTATCTATTGTATAAGTATCATCAATAAATACTGTCTTATCTCCCCATTGTGCTAAATTTGTATTTCTTTGTATTCCCTGTGAATCAGTATACTTTATATATTCTAGTAATTGTTTTTTTGCTAATTCTGTTGCAACTTTTGAGTGCATTATAGCTAATTTAAATTTTTTATTTTTATCTCCACAAGCTTTTTGTGTTGCATCATAAATTGCATCTTCTGTTATTATCCCATCAACTTCAAAAGTATGCTCTCGTGCAAATTCTTGTGCTCCTGGATTTGTTGAAGCAAATATACCATTAATAATCGAAATTATTGTATCTTCATTTATATCGTCCCATCTTTCAGCAAACTTTGTCGCAATTTGATCTAAAGGATCTAATCCTGGTATTAAATCTTTAGTAAAATCTTTCTCTGTTCCTACTACTGCTCTACCATATGAATGAACTCCATAATAATATGTATCTAAGCTATCTCCTGTTTTTAAATCTGTCACTCCATCATAATTTTGTGATTCTCCTTTAAAATCTCCTTTTACTGGTATCACTCCATATGCTGTTGTTGATTGATTAGCAAACATATCTCTAATTTGCGAATCACTTTCAAAAATATTTGCATTTAGTAATGCATTTTCTCTTTCTTTTGGTAAACTCTCAATATATCTACCAAAAGCTTGTGGGTTATATGCTTTATTCCCATCAAATACACTTACATTTGGATTTGTTCTATCTGGCATTTAAATCACTCTCCTCTTCTTATTTGCCACTATTTACAAATTTTTCAAAATTACTTTTAGGAGTTTTATCTACTCTATCTCCTGTGTGTGGTGGTGTTTCTTTAGAATATTCATTTATTGCTCTTTCTTTATCTTCCTTTGACGTTCTTTCAAAAATATCTAATTTTGAATTTATACTTTCGGCAGTTTCTCTAGAAAAATCAATGGTATCCAAATATGCTATAGAAATACCTCTTTGACTTGCTTGACGAATTGTTTCAGCTTTTAGTCTATAAGCATTTAATTCTCTCTCAGCTTTCAAAGCTCTATCATTAGCTTGTTGTAATTCATAAGATCTTTTTTGATCTTCATCCATTTTTGCAAGCTTATCTGCTTCAGCTTTTTTAGCTTCAAACTCTTTTAATACTGCTTGTCTTTCCTTTTGCTTTTCAGCATTAATCATTTTATTTACTTCATCTCTTGTGTAAGTTTTTTCGCTTTTAGTTTCTTCCACATATAGATTTTCAACATTCTCTACACTTTCGGCAGTAGTATCCACACTATTTTTTTCTTCTTCGTCCATAACGAAATCCTCCTTTAACTTTTACGGTGCTATAACCATACAAATATGACCTTTTACAGTAGCCTAACTATACACATCCTTTATTCACGCTAACCAGGAAAAAACGCATAAAAAATAGAGCCTCTGCTCTTTTTATCTTTATAATATTATATTACTATTCTTACAATATCTATTGAAAATAATATTAACCATTATTTACAGCATATTATCACTCCTTTCATAAAAAATAACACTTACATATAGTAAGTGCTATCATATATTTTATTTATTTTTTTCTCTATATTCTTTTAAATAATTAGGTATATCTGGAGTTGATAAAATTTCTTTATATCTTCCTTCATTTTTAGCTCCTTTAATCAAATTTCCTAAATATTCTCCAATGTTATCCCATCCAGTATCATCAAAACCATTAAATTCTTCTTTTTCTTCCATAATTCCACCCCAAATTATCAAATATTGTTTTGTAAATTTTATTACACATTTCATTATCTGGATTTGCAACTGTAGAATTTTTAATTATCATATTACAAAGCCATTCTTTAAACTGATTTAAATTCTTTTTAGCTATATTTAACATTTCTGTTTCAGCTTTTAAGAAATAATAAAATTCATCTGTTGTAACTATTATACCATTTACTTTTCTATTTTCAATCATTTTAAATATATCTGTTAAAGAAAATGTATTATTACTAGGATGATTATGTACTGCAATTAAACTTCTATTCTTACTCATTTGCATTATGTTTTGTTGTTCAATAGAATATCCTACTTCTTTTACTGATTTGTCTGTTGCAATCTTTCCTTTTTGTTTTCCTGTATCGCTATCTATTAAAACCATATTTTCATATCCGTTTTGTTTTGATACTTCATGAAGTTCATTACATATATTTATAATATTATCTGTTAAAATACTAGAATTTCCATATTCTTTTTTATTTGAATTAACATTATTTAAATTATTATCTCTAAAACCATTTTTACTTTTTACATATTCAATTGTAGAACGGCAAAAGTGGAATCCATCGTCTATTGGTGGAGTATTCAAACCTGGTATTAGACCATAACACTTATATTTAACTATCCTATCATTTGATTTACTGTATCTATAAAACTCATTCCAGTCATGTAAATTAAATATTTGATTGTTTAAGCTTTTACACATCTTTGTTGTTGCATTGTCTTCTATTGCTATAAACTTAACCTTTGCTTTTTTATCTAATAATTTTATTCCTTCAATTTTTGCTTTGTTATCTAATTCTATTAGCTTATGGTCTATTGCTCCATATATTTTTTCTCCATTGATTTTAAGTTTACTATCTAACTGTCTATCTATAATATTTTGAAATTCAATATCATCTATATCTAATTCTTTTTGCTGATTTATATTTATAATGGCTTGTATATAAACCTTGTCTGTATTATTCTTTATTACTATTTGTTTATATGTATTAAAATCATAACCAGAACTATCATTCATCGCTAATAAACTTAAAAAAAATACATCCGTTAATGTTAGTATTTCTTTTCTTTTATAAAGAGGCAAACTTTTGTTTACTTCTTTTTGTCCTTGTATATAGTAGTAGTTCATGTCATCGTATATTATCTGATTTTCATACTCATCCAGTTTATTTTGTTCTTCAGTATAAGCTCCATAAATCAATAGCTCTAATATTTCACTATTTTTCACTCTTATTTTATTATATATGTTGTTTGCTAAGACTCCAAAATAACCTTTTAAAAAATTTTTTTGCCTCCATTCATCTATCTTTGCGTTTATAATCTCTTTAGTTCTTTTATCTGCTATTTTGTAAAGATTGTCATATTTTAAATCTAAAATTTTAAAAATTTCTTGTAACCTAGTTTGAGTCTGCTTACTAATACTTTTATATATGTTCTTTAATTTTATCATATTTTCATTATGGTGTTTCCACATATAAAAGCACCTCTATTCTTTATTTCTTGCTATACTATCTGTCTTTTTAATTTTTTCTTGCTTTACTTCATCACTTTGCTCGATTTGTTTATTCGAACATTTATTTATATTTAATGTTGCATTATTTGTATCTTGCCCCATTAGTTTCATATTTTGAAGATTTTTTTGTATATTAGCTTCATTTTGTTCATCAATTTTAGATAATTCGTTTATTGCATCTAAATCTAGATTTAATAAATTAATAACGGTTTCATCTGAAAGTAATCCTCTTAGTTTTATGGCATTTATAATATCTGTTGCTCTATCTGACGGTAAATTTCTATTTAATTTTACTTCTATATCCCTGAAATCATAAGATTTTCCTTTTTCTTTATTAATCTTTTTAAGTATTATTTTCCATCTTCTTTTATATCCTTCAGTAAAATCGCCTTCAAATGTTGCTACATATTGTTGTAATCCGAAAAATTTCTTTTCTAATGCTGCGTTGTTATCTGCTTGTGTAAAGCCTAAATCAGTCATATTAGGACAGAAAGAGCAAAGACAAATAATATCCATTAATGTTTTTTTATGATTTTGAACTGCAGTATCATTTACATTTTTTTCTACCCATGCTAAATCACTATTAATTTCTTTACTACCATTTAAATATCGTACTCTACTTTCTAGTACATATTGATCTTCTACTACTCTTGCTGGATTTATAATATCATTTCCATTTTTATCTTGAATTATCAATGGATTCTCTGGTTCATATCCTATAACTTTTAAAATTGCTTCATCATTATACTTAAACAAATTCCTAGAATTTTGAATACACCTTTCATATGCCCTTATTAAACTTATTACAGGTTCAAATATAGCCTGTCCATCACAATTCTCAATTGCTGTTGCTGGTATATCATCATCCCATTTTTTTGGTTGTCTTTCTTTAATTGCTTCTTTAAATAAAGATTCTTTTCCATATTTTTCTTTATATGCAGGAGTACCGAAAATTTTTCTTTTTTCTGGCGTGTCATAGTAGTACCTTTTTCCTTCTGATGTTGTTAGCTCTATCACTTGTTGATATTCACCGTTTGCCATTGTTGTTTGAATTATTCTATATATTCCAATTAGTTTTTTTTCTAAAGAATAATCCCAGATAGCGACTGTTTCTAGAGCATCACTTCGTACTATGGTTATCTCTCCTGTATTTTCATCTTTATAATATAATTCATAGCAAGCTCTTTTTACTAAAAAGTCTAGAACCATATGAAAGAAATGTGATGCATCATTGTTATACGTTGTAATGTGCTTTATTATTTCTTCTAATTCTAAAAGTTCTTTTTTATCATTTGTCTCATAATTAAATAATTCTTTAATTATCTTATCTTTTTCTTCATTAAAAGCTTTTATCTTATAGCTTGGTGCCTTTCCTCCAAAATATCCAGCTGCCATTATACTAATATATCTCTCTAATGGTACTTTTATATCTTCATCTGTTTCACTTGCTAATTCCTCATCTGTTAATTTTCTTCTAAAAGTCTCATATAATTTTTTTCTTATATCTAGCTCTAATTGTGCTTTGAAATATATATCCGTTATACTACTTTCCTTTGCTAATTTTTCTTTACTATACCTTAACATTTTTCCTCCTATGTTTTTATAAATGATTTGTTGGTCATTGCCATATTACCGTTTTTGGGTTTAGGATTCTCGTATACTCCTGTTAAGCAATCTTCTGCATCATCATGTTTATTTTTTCCAGTTCTAACATAATGTTTTATATGTTTTGCAAATTCTGGCCATTTATCTTCCCAATTTATTGGAAAATATATATTATTCATTACTCCAGTTGAATTACTTAATATTCTTGCTTGTTTATTTTCAACTTGATGAAACCATCTGACGTTTGTATGCCTATTTCCCATATCTCTCAAATTCTTAATTACATTTCTGGCAAATCCTCTTCCACCATTATTACTTTCTATATTCGCATTTCCTACGTTGTCCTTTGTCATCATTTTTGCCACTGCAGGCTCAGTTTCTTCCATTGCATCTTGTGTATAAATAATATCTAATATATAGTAATCATTGTTATACATTTGATAATCTATTGAACATAAAAAATCATCACCTTCATCTGCAGTATCTGTATAATTCATAATATAATATGCTGGTGGTAACTTTTCATATGTTTTAAAGTTACTATATAATCTATTTTTAGTGTCAATTGGTTCTTGTTGATAGTTTGCATATACAATATCTTTATTCATATTCTTTGTCTTTAGCTTATAATCTTCTTCATTTAATATTTCTTCACATAGCATTGAACCATCATCTTGTACAGCTTTATAATTAATATGTCTTACATCATCATAATTGTTTAATATATATCCTGCTAAATCTCCATTTGCCCATCTAGTCATTATTATAATTAGCTTAAAACCTGTTTCTGTTCTAGATAACATTGTATTATTAAACCAATCTATTTGTTTTTGTAGAGTATTCTCGTTGTATGCTTCTTCAACATTTTTTATAAGATCATCTATTATCATAATAGTGCATCCAAATCCTGTTGCAGTACCTTTTGGCGATGTTGCAAGATAATTTGCTTGTCCACTACCTTCTAGCGCCCATTTATTTGCACTAGACTCCCCATATTTTATTTTAGTATTAGGAAATATATCTGAATATGCTATTATTCCCTTTGTTTTTTCTGCTGCTATTTCATCTCTTACAGATTTTGCGAAAGTTCCTGATAAAATTTCATTGTAAGACCCAGTCATTATTTTTTCTTTGGGATTTTTTCCTAATATCCATTCAACTAATTTACCAGCTGTTCTACTCTTTCCATGTCTAGGTGGCATGTTTATTACTAAAAATCTATCGTCACTCTCATAAAATTCTTGCAATTCATGGCAAATCTCTTTTAAAAATTGTCTATCTTCTTTATAAAAATCCGATGCAGTTAACTTACAATATTCAAAAAAATCACGTCTAGCTAATTCTAAACGTGCTTGTTTTACCAACTCTTCTTGGATATTATTTATTACCATTTACTATATTTCTTAATTCTTCTGTTGTCATTCCTGCAAACGGATTATTTACATCAATTTTTCCACCAACTTCAATTTTATCTCTAAACATTCCTAAATGTTTTCCTAAAAGTTCTAAAGCTTTTGTTTTATCTAAGAGTTTTACTTTTCGCGTATCTCCTACTTTTTCTCTATTATCTCCATAGCCTTCATATTCTTCAAGCGTTTCTAACGAAATTATTGCTCCTGCTATATCATTATCAATTTCTTTTATATTTTTTAATCCTCCAGAATCATTATATAAACTCCTGATATCAGCAAAAGCTATTTTAGCTAATTCTTGTATCACTTTATCTTGTGTTATCTCTGTTCTTTTTTCTATTTCTTTTTGCTTTTCTGAAATGTATTCTTGAATCTTAACATTTCCTAACATTCTACTTCCTGCTGCACTTGCTGTTTCATCTTTCTTACAATTAGGATAAGCAACCTTATATGCTCTAGTTGCATTAAGGTCTATTAAGTATTCATCGCAAAATCTTTTTTGCGCATTTGTCATATAAGATTACCTCGCTTTCTATCTATTTAATACTATTTTTTTCATTCTTAATTTTCTCAATTAACTTATAATTTGCGTATATTGTTTAAATTTTTCTATATTCCTCTACTATACTATTTACAAAATCATTACTAGATGCGACTACCTCACATACATCTTCACAATTAAACTGTCTTTCATCTTTATTATGTCCATATTCATATAACCATACATGCATTAATTCATGCTTTAGTGTTTTAATTATATTAGCTTGATCTTTTAATAGCATTACCATTTGAGTCTTATAATTTGTAATTCCTAAAGCACCATCAGCTTTCATTTCATTATTAATAGTGGCTTCATCTACTTCTTGTATTGTCCATTTAGTACCATTAATTTTAAATTCCATTATATTCTTCTCCTTGTAAAATTTTTACATTTGTTTTCTTCAAATTCTAATCTACAGTTATCTCTACATCTTTTAGTACAAATACTGCATTGATTTCGTTTAACTTCATTAACTTTATATGTAAAACTTTCTCCATATTTTTCTTTTATTATCTCATCATATATTGATTCTTTATATTCTCTTTCTTTCATATTTCTTTACCTTCTCGTTATTAAATTTGCTCCAGAAGTCATTGAAGAAATTTCTATATCTTGATAATATCTTTTTATTTTTCTTATTATACTCTTTTTTAGCAATATTTCTTTTGACTTTTCTTCCAAATGCCATATTTTATTCACCTACCTTTAAAGGTACTTCTCTCATTCATTATACAAACATATTAATACTTCCTTTTATCTATCCAATTTTCTGTCTTAAACACATAAAAAGAGTATAAAAAAAGTAGCCAAATTTAATTGACTACCATATCACATCTTGTAACAAAAATGTAATGTTTTATCGTAAACTAATTGTTTACTCCTGTGACAAAAAATGCTATAATATTTTTGGCTCCATTCTGTTAGCCAGAAAGGAGGAAAACTACATATGCAGAACGTCACAGCGTTAATTGTCTCTATCACAGCACTTTTAACTATTCTATTCGAAATAGTTAAGTACTTTGATAATAGACACTAAAAGAATGTAACTCGATTCCCAGTCGAGTTACTTTTATTATACTTATTTTCAACTTATTTTATACATAAAAATGGAGAAGATAGAATTTCCCAGTCTATCTTCTCGAAAACTAATGCTTTACCTCACAGCTTGGCAAGCTAGGCAATTAAAAGTCATCTCTTTTGCCATGGTTAAGTAAGATTACATAATAATAATCTTTACTATACTTTTATTATAACTCAAATCACTTTGGTTGTCAATAATTTTGTAACATTATATGTTGTAAAAAGCGTAATATATTACGCTTTTTATGAATTTTTATCTTTATATCATACTTATATATATGGTATATTTACAATTTTATAATATTTTTTTGTAACATTTTAGCAACATTAAATACATATAAGGACAGAATAAAATCTGTCCTTTAATCATAAGAGGTTGATATATGAAAACTAAGTCATCTTAGTTTGGCATTCAAATTAAGAGGGGCGTTTTATAAACACAACACACTTAAGCCCCTTGGATGCAGGAGTGGGATTTGCACCTAATAATTGAGAACTGACTGCCTATTTTTTACATATCTCATTTTTTGCTATAAAAACAGGGGTTAACTTTTTATTAGTTAAGGCTTATATTATAGCTGTCAGTTAAAGCGTCTAACTTTTCCGCCACTATATCTTCTAAAACATATTTTTAAATTAGCAAGACTTTAATTCTAAATCCTTACTATACAGGGAAATAGGAAAAGCATCTTTAACTTTTCCTATTTTTTACCCACTACCATAATAACACGTTTTTTATAAAAAAAAGTGACATTTTATAAATTTATTAAATTATTTTTCTTTGCCTCTTTATATAAATCATCTAATATATCTTCTTTTAATCTTAAGAAAGTTCGTATTGATTTATCTATCCCTTCTAATTCAAAATCCTTATATATATCATTGTCCTTTAAAGTTCCTCTCCACTTATATATTACAGTATCACATAATATATATCTTCTTTGTATGAATTTCCATTTTAAAGAATTTTTATCGTAAGATATAAATAAATTTTCAATACAACTTTTCCATTTTTTTATTTCCTGATATTTTTCATTTTCTGCTAACTTAATTGCCATACTCTCAGTTCTTTTACTTATTTTGTTTTTGCTTTTAATATTTCTATTGTCATCTGATGGTGTAGAGTCTAATTCTTCTTCAATATCTATTAATTCTTGTCCCATCCATCTATAATCTTTTAATTTACTTATTAATAAACTTCTTATTTTGCTAGGTATTTTTTGTTCTTTCATACACTCCCTCCTAATTTTATTTACTCACCATAAAAATCTCCTATTGAATATTTTTCATATTCTTCTTTTGTAATATCAATCCATATACTTTTCTTTTTATCTTCAATTTCCTTTTCTAGTTTTATTTCATATTTTTCTCCTACATAATTTGTTACTGGTATACTTACAGTGGATTCTCCAACATAGGTTGTCCTCATTGTAGTATATGTATGTTCTGGTGTATATCTTTTATCTATTATTCTTCCTGTTCTTTCACCATAAGATGTGTAATTTGCTAATGCACATATTGATAAAACAATTACTAATATAACAAATAAAGCACAAACTACTATACATATTTTTATAAGAATATCTTCTTTATCCATTATTTTTCCTCCAATAGTTCAATACTTTTAATATGGTATGTTCCACAACTATTCCAGCCAATATATCCACCATCATGTCCATATGTTATCTTTACTTTCTTACCAATATATTGTTTTAATTCTTCTGCTAATTCTTTTTCATATTCATAAGCTAAATACTTTGTTTCATTGCTTATTGTTCCGTTAGTACTCTCAAATCCATCACTTTTCAAATAGATTTCATATTTTCTAAAATAAACACCTTCTAAATCAATAGCAGTTACAGTTCCAATGTGAGTTCCTTCTGTAGGTGGATAATTTATAAATCCATGAAAACAACCATAAATACATATTATACAAGATATAATCAAAAACACTGTTCCTATAATAAATGGTGTAAATTCCTCACTATAAGCCATTACTATCCATAAAACTATTCCTAAAATAAAAAATAATATAATTGACCCTATTATCATTCTTATTCCTCCCATCCTTCTGGCAAGTCGTATTTATCGCTTGTCCTTATAATATCAACTACATATTCATAATCGCTTTGTAATTTTTCGTATTGCCTCTTTAGTTCATTGTTATCTTTAATATAAATCTTACTAGTTTCTAAATCATTTTGTCTTAATTCAACCACTTCTTTTAATTGGCTTTTATATTTTTCGCACATTCCTATACTAGTAAAAATTGTAACTAGCATTATTACTATCATGCAGATTAATCCTAAAAGATAGTCATCTTCTCTTTTTAAACCATCTCTAGTAATATCTATTGCTTTTTCTAGTGCTACATAATCTTTTACATAAATTTCATTGTCTTCTCCTGTTATAAAACTATATCTATCACATCGAAGACTTTCTAATTGTTCAACTATTTCTTTACTACTCATTTTATTTCTAACTTTTTCTAAGTCATAGTCTATGTTCTTATATTTTCCCATATATCTATCCCTCTTTCTTGTAATATAAATTTTCTTCTTTCCAATCTTTATATTGTCTCTTTAAGTAACTTTTTACTTTATCATGTATCATTCTAGTTTTCTCTTTGTCTTTTCCATTATCATACGAATTGTGACATTCAATGCACATACACACTATGTTTTCTTCTATTCCTAAACCTCCATGTGACCTTTTAATAAAATGACTGTTTGGAATCCCAGGTTGTCCACATACTACACAAAAGCCTTTGTCTCTTACTAAAACTTTTTTTTCTAACAGCTTTTGAAATATCACATGCTTTTGCTCTTTTACTGCTTTTATTTTTCATTCTATAAAATCTTTTTATACCTCTAGATTTATTATCTTGATCTTTAGGTTTAGGAAATGCTAGCCCTTTAGTATCCATTATTTTTCCTCCTTGATTTTAAAATTTATAAAATATAGCTCTTTTATGTCCTCCGTTATATCTTCAATTATTGACATTTGCCTCTTTAACTTTTTATATTGTTTTCTATTTATGTAAATATATTTAGGATTTTTCCCATATTTTTCTTTGCATTCACTAAGCTGTTTTAGTATTTGTTTAATCATTCATATACCTCTCTAACTAATTCATTTCGCTTTGATATATAAAATTTACAATCTTTTTCATATTGTGCTAATTTAACTATATCTGGTTCTTTTCTATTTTTTTCTTCTGGTGTATATTCTACTTGAATAATTTTATTCATTTTCTGTTTCCTCCTTAGGTTTCCATTCTGGATTATCTGCACAGCCATATTTAGTTGCTATTTCATGTACAATCTCTATAAATTTTTCTTTATTAAATTCCATTATTCTTTCACCTCATTCATTATCAAAGAAAATAAATATTCTTCTGGATTATCTGGCAGATACTTTAACATTTCTTCAAATTTTTCATTTAACTTTTTATCTGTTATCCAACATCCAGTTTTTAAAACTTTTTTACGCACTATATTTAAAATATTTATTTTATTATTTAATATATCTAATCTATCATTATCCTTACCTATACTATCCTTACCTATGCCGTCCATTGGTTGTCCGTGGGACGTCCCATCGTAAAATGTTGATATTTCAATATCTTCTTTTTTTCTATCAGCTCTTTCCTTGCTCTCTAACAATTGAACTTCTGGTATGACTTTCAATAATAGATCCTTATATATACTATCTACTTTTCTATCTGCTCTTAATTTGTTATTTTCCCTCCAATCAACAATATACGAAACTAAATCTTCATTTAAAACAACAACAAAATTTTTAGCTACTAATATTTTCAAATCATCTTCAGTTGCATTAATCTGATTCATTATAGAAAAAGCTTCTACTATTCCATCATCATCTGCATTAAGGCCTAAATGGAAATATAAATTTTGAGTAGAAGAAGGCATTTTTATAAATCTCGCGCTATTAGTAAGCCTTTTACTAAACATTCTTCTTTCTGCCATATATCTATCCTCCTACTTGATTATCTAATTTAATTATGTTAAAATTAGTTTCGGGTATATAATCAAAACCGTATTTGTTCAATAGTTGCTTCGAATCTGCTATTGAACTTTTTATTTTAATTTTTGCTAGCTGTAAATTTCTATATGTAGCCTCTGGCTTATTTCCATTTAATTCACATATTCTTATACTTTTATCTATGTTAATCAAAGCTCTTAATCCTTCAGATATATTGTTATTTATCCTATCCTTTAAATCATAGATTGTTTTTTCTTGTTCTTTTATTATGTCTTGCTTTTCTCTTAATTTATTACTGATAATTGTATTTCTAAAATTCATTAGTTTGTTTTTTATGTTATCTCTTATCATTACTTATTCACCTCTTTCATAAATAAATTAAAGAAGTATACTTGTCCTTTACCTGTAATCATCGGTACTCTACTTATAAACTCCGTTCCATCTGGCTTTTGAATTATAGATTTTTTTATATAAAATAATTTCATATCCATACTCTTTTGAGTAGGCAAATTATAATCTGCATAACCTTTCCTAGAATTTAAAAATCCCCTATTTCTAAGTTCTCTAAAAAGTCTTATTTCTCCTGTTTTATATCCATTTTGGTTTAAATATTTAGCCATTTCTTCAACTAAAATACATCCTTTATTACTCGTTACTCCTTCTGCAAATAAAACTTTTGGTTTTTGTTCTTCTAGCTGTCTATTTTTCTCTGCTATTGTATTTTGAGCAACTAATACTGCTTTTGCCAATAGCTCCTCGTTAGATAAATTTTCTTGATTAGCTATATACCCACCATTTTTACGAATTGATGGTAATACCTCTTCAAAAATCCATTTTTCAATTTTTTCTGCATTTGGTAATTTTGAATGAGTTATTAATCTATACAAATTCCCTTCTGTTATAAAGTTTTTCATTTGCTTTCTACCTAAAGAATCGATGACCTCACGTTTCGTTACCCCATCTCTTTTACAATGATCGCCTATTGCTTTATATGGATTTGAATATCCTAATATCATTGCAGATGCTGTTGCTTCGAATAATTCCTTGTTATCTTCTTGCAAAACTAATATTTTTCCAAATTCTATGTTTTCATATGTTTTTATATTATTCATATAATCTTTACCTCTCTTTCTTTTGTTTATTTATTTTGATATAATACCTCTAGTGAGGTGATTTATCATGGAATGGTTTTCTTGGGTTGTAGCTGTTATACTTCTTATCTCTTCTGTTATTTCTCCTTGGCTAGTTAATAAGGAAAATAATAAACATCAATTAGATTTAAAAAAACTTGATATTTATGAAGATGCAAAACGTAAAGCTTTAATTGAATTTATTGAATGTACTGAAGATTATTCAATTAATTACTATTTAGTTGAACAAAATATAAAATTTCATTCAGCTGTTAACAAATTATTTATTTACTTTTCTGATATTAATAAAGAAACTTTTTCAGAACTTGAAAAATCTATTACATCAAACAATACTAAAGATACTTCTAATGAATTAACCAAAATAGTTCAAGTTCTATCAGAACAAATAAAGAAAGAATAATGCAAATTACCACATAGATTCCGTATATCCAAGTAGTTTCGGAATCTATTTTTTTATGCCATTCTATTAAAGATAAAATTCCTACAACCACTACAATTAAAGTTCCAGATATTATTCTAAACCAATTCATTTTGTACCTCCTTAGAAATTAACCACATAATTTAAATATTGTTTTTTAAATGTTTTTCTAAATTCTTTCAATCTTTGTTCTTCTTGTTGCTGTCTCCATTTCATAGCATCATTGTATATAGCTTGTCTTCTTTTTGCCTCTTTCATTTTCTTTATTTTTCTTTCCTTTAACTTTTGCTCTACTATTTCACATATTAATTCAAATATAATTAATCCTACTATTGCTAAAATAAACCATAGCCCTATTACTTCACTATGATCTATAAAAAAACTTGAATCTATTTTCATATATCTCACCTCACTTTCTAACTTACATACTCTATTTTCTTATTTGGCTTTATCATATCTATTGGATAATGTTTGTTTTTCTTTAAGTAATTTTCCACATCTTCAGCTCTGAATCTCATATTCCTTTTTCTTCCTTTACCTTCATTTAAATCTATATAAGGAATACTTAATCTTTCTCTAACTGTGTATTCTGTTACTTTTAACTTTTTTGCAACTTCTTTTACTGTTAATAGTTCTAGCATATTATCACCTTTTTTCTTTCGATTACTTTTAGTAAACTTTCGGTTTAAAAAAATATTTCGTCGAGATTTACTTCTGGAAATCCACTTTTAAATTTTTCTAAAGTTTTAAAGCTTGGATTTTTATATCCAAGTTCTAGATATTTATACATAATAACACTTATATCTAAAATTTCAGCCATTTCTTCTTGTGTATTTCCTATATCTTTACGAAATTTTATTAGATTTTCTCTTTTATTTTTTTTCATTATATCACCTCATTTCTTACCTCTTGTAAACATTATATTCTTACTTAAAGTAAACGTCAATACTTTTAGTAAACATTTTTAAAAAATTTACTTTTAGTAATAAAAAGGTTTACTTTTAGTATTTTTTATGTTAAAATATTTTTAGTTGTTAAGGAGATGAATTATGAACAGAATAAAATCTCTTAGAGAAGATTTAAAATTAAGTCAAGAAGAATTGGCAAACAAACTTAATTTATCAAAAGGTATAATAAGTTTATATGAGCAAGAAAAAAGAAAGCCTTCATTAGAAATTCTAATTCAGCTTTCTGAAATATTTAATGTATCTATTGATTATATTTTAGGCAGAACTAATATTCCTAATACAATAGACGAGCCCATAGCCATTGCAGCACACGCAAAAGACAAAATTGATATATCTGATTTTTCAGAAGATGCTAAGAAACGAATATCTAATTTTATAGAATTTACCAAAGCTACTGATAAAAAAAAATAGGAGTTTAATTTATGGAAAATGAAATTAATAAAGGAATAAGTGTTGATGAAATAAATGGAATAAAAGCTGAAATAAATGTTCAAGCACCATTACATGCTGACATATCAGAAAGTGCTAACAAAGCTCTCTCTAATGCACTAGATAAGCCAACTAAATCTTTAGGGAATGCTGGTGGAATTGTATTAGATTTCTTTAATAAAACAATATTATATCCTATGCATAAATACAACATTAAAGCTACACATAAACTTAAAGAATATGCAAAATCACTAGAGGAAAAACTAGCAGAAATTCCAACAGAAAAATTAGTTGAGCCTAAAATTAATGTTATAGGCCCTGCATTTGAGGCTTTAAAATATAATATAGATGAAGAAATATTAAAAAATATGTTTACAAATTTAATTGTTAACTCAAAAAATATAGATTGTAGAGGAAAAGTTTTACCATCATATGTAGAAATAATTAAACAGTTAGACTCTAAAGATGCTGCTTTTCTTACAAATTTTAAAGAAACAGATATATATAGTTTTAGATGTATTACTTTGAAAGTTGCTACAGAGGGTGGAAATGGCTATAGAAAATTAGATGATAATTTTATACTTATTTGTAAAAATAATTCTGAAAAGCCAACCGTGATTAACACTTTAAAACTAGATAATATAACAATTGATAACTTAGAGCGACTAAAACTTGTAGAGCTAAACTTTAACGAATGGTATACAGAAAATCAACAACTATATGATACTTTATTTAGTTGTGTTTCATCGAATATAAAATTACCAGAAGGACAGACTTTATCCTTTGATAAAGGCATACTTTATTTAACAGATTTTGGTAAAAATTTTATCGATATATGTCTTTCTTAATTTTATTTAAATCATCAACTATAGCATTTAAGTGCTTATATATTCTTTCTGAGTTTTCTACACTTAAATCTATACTTTTTTGAATAAAATACTTTGTAATGAAATATGTTATCAAACAACATATTATTGTAAAAATACAGTATAACATAATATTACCTCCTAGTGATATTATATGCTGCATTTTATAAAAAAACAATTAACTAAAGATAAACGCACTACTAATTGTAGTGCAATTATATAATTTATAAAAAGAACATTTGTTCAAGAGGTGATTAAAAATGGAAACTTTAGATTTATATAAATTAGCTGAAAATGAAAAGATACGATTTTACTATGATTTATCTCCAGATTATGATGGATTATATTGTAATAATTGTATTATGCTTAATGTTTCAATACTAAATACTAAAAAAGAAAAAGAAGTATTAGCCGAGGAATTAGGGCATCATTTTATGGGTGTCTCTCCTACTCCACCTTTTTCAACTGACTATTATACCAAACTAATACGTTCTAAAAATGAATATAAGGCAAAGAAATGGTTAATTAATGAAATTATACCATTAAACACTTTAAAAAGCTTTTTAAATCAAAATATGAACAAATATGATATAGCAGAAGAGTTAAATGTTAGTGCCTCTTTAGTAGAAGATGCATTTAATATATATGAAGATAAATTAAAGGATGGTGATATTAATTTAGATTATATTTAATACCTTTCTTAATAAATTTGATTAAGTGAATATTGTAAATAAGAAAGGAGTGATATTATGGCAGGAAGTTATACACAACGTGGCGATAGCTATAGATTAAGATATACATATAAAGGAAAAACATATAATAAAACAATAAAATTAAACAAAGGACAAAAAATCGAAAGAGAATTAAATAAATTTGTAAATGAAGTACAAAATGGACAAATTAGTAATATAAGTATTTCTTTCTTATCTTTTGCTCAAAAATGGATGGATGACTATGTAAAACCTAATTTAAAAGAAAGAACTGTACAATGCTATAAAGATTATTTAAACTTAAGATTAGTACCTTATTTTGGAAATATGAAGCTTGCAGATATAGAATTATATGACATACAAAGATTTATAAATTCATTATCTACTGAATTATCCTCAGCTTCAATAAAAAAATATAAATATTGTCTTTCTAACATATTTAGAAATGCTATTAAATGGAATTTTATAAAATATAATCCGTGCAATGGTGTTACAATTCCAAAAGGATTAGACACTTCAATTAAGCCAACTTTTTTAACAAAAGATGAAGTGAATCAATTATTAATATGCTTAAATAATGAAGATTTAAAATATCAAATTATTGTAAGACTTGCTTTACAATGCGGACTTCGTAGAAGTGAAATTTTAGGTTTGCCTTGGAAAGCAATAAACTTTGAAGAAAATACAATAAGTATTTTTCAAGCTACATCTACTGTTAAGGGTATAGGAACTGTAATTTCAACTACAAAAACTATTGGCTCAATTAGAACGATTTATGCTAAAAAAGAAATCCTTGATTTAATAAGGAAATTACCTAAAAACCATGAACTCATTTTCGGCTATATTCATAATGACACTATTTCAAAATGGTTTAATCGTTTTTTAAAAAGAAATAATCTAAAACATATGCGCTTTCATGATTTAAGACATACACACGCTACTTTATTAATTGCAAATGGCATAGATATGAAAACAGTATCTGCTAGATTAGGTCATTCTACCATTTCAACAACTATGGATATTTATACTCATCCGTTAGCTGAAAAAGATAAGATTGCAAGTAATATTATTTAATTTGTCCAAGATTTGTCCAAATACACTTGAAATACTTGATTTTACAGGAGTTTGTTGAGTTCTCCTAAGTCGTTGGTCGGACGTTCGATTCGTCTCAGGAGCACCAAAAAAAGCTAGTAGATTTTTCTACTAGCTATTTTTTTACTTCTTTAGTTTCATATTTCTACTACTTACAGTGTATTTTTTAACTTTATTTTTTCTTTGAAGATTATCTTTAGCAACAGTTATTAAAAGTTTAATTCTATTTATTTGATTTGTCTGACTTGCACCAGGATCGTAATCTATAGGTGATATATTAGCTTCTGGATACATTCTTCTTATAGTTTTTATAACTCCCTTTCCAACTACATGGTTTGGTAAACAAGCAAATGGTTGAACGCAAACAATATTAGGTATTCCATATTCAATATATTCAATCATTTCAGCTGTTAAAAACCATCCTTCCCCAGTCTGATTTCCTATAGATAAAACATCTTGAACTTTTTCTTCTAAATGCCAAATATCACAAGGAGGCAAATATCCTTTTTTAGATTTTTCAAGAGCTTTTTTAGCATCCTTTTCAAATTCATCCATTAATTTTATAGCTAATTTACTAATTTGTGCCATTGCCTTGTCTTTCTTTAATAATTTATTTATAGTTACAGCATGAGTTCCCATATACTTGATAAATCCCATAAAATCTGGCATTACAACTTCTGCTCCTTCTTGTTCAAGGACATCAATAACATAGTTATTCCCAAAAGGATGATATTTTATTAATATTTCTCCAACAATACCAACTTTTGGCTTTTCAACTTTTTTATTAAGCTGAATATTTTCAAAATCATCAACCATTTGATATATACTTTGTTTAAAATCTTTATTAGTTCCATTTTTTACTATATCTTTGCACTTAATTAACCATTTATCATATACTTTTTGTGTTTCACCTTTTCTTACTTCATAAGCCCTATTTTTTAATAACATCTTTTGGAGTAGATCTCCATATACAACGGACTTAAGTAATTTTATTACTAAAGGAAGCGTTATTTTAAATCCACTTGCTTTTTCCATTCCTTTTACATTAAATGATACAATTGGAATATTAGGATATCCAGCATCCTTTAAAGCTTTTCTTATAAAGCCTATATAATTTGTTGCTCTACATCCACCACCTGTTTGAGACATAATTAAAGCAGTTTTATTTAAGTCATATTCTCCACTTTCTAAAGCCTCAATCATTTGTCCAGTAGTTATGATTGAAGGATAACAAGCATCATTATTTACATATTTTAATCCAGTTTCAATGGTATGTTCTGTGCAATCTCTAAGTAATTTTACATTATATCCCTCTGCTTCAAGTGCAGCAATTAAAATTTCAAAATGAATAGGCGCCATTTGGGGTACAAGAATTGTATATCCTTGGTCTTTCATCTCTTTTGTAAATTTCACTTTATTTATTTCATACTCTCCGAGACTTGTACCTTCTTTAGGCAAATTCTCTTTTCCCTTATTAAGTTGCATACGTTTATTCATACTAGCAAGTAACGATCTAATACGTATTCTTACAGCTCCAAGATTATTAATTTCATCTATTTTAATTAAAGTATACATATTATTATAACTTGTAAGTATCTCTTCTACTTCATCTGTTGTTACTGCATCAACACCACATCCAAATGAATTTAATTGTATCATCTCTAAAAAGTCATTTCTACCTACAAATTCAGCTGCAGCATATAATCTAGAATGATATACCCATTGATCTACAACTCTAATTGGACGTCTTACTTCTGCCTTATCTGATACGCTATCTTCAGACAATACACATAGTCCTAGACTTGTAATTAATGTATCTATTCCATGATTAACTTCTGGATCAACATGATATGGTCGTCCTGCTAGAACAATTCCTCTTAGATTATTTTCTTTTATATAATCTATAATTTCTTGTCCTTTCTTATGAACGTCATCTCTAAATTTCTGGTATTCTTTTTCTGCTTCTTTAGCAGCTTTTAATACCTCACTCTTTTTAAATCCGTACTCTTTAAATTCTGGTAAGTCCATTATTGCTTCAGTAAGCGCTTTAGGTTCAAATGGTAAAAATGGATTAATGTATTTAATACCTTTTAATTCTTCCACGTTATTACGTATTACCTCAGAATATGATGCTACAATTGGACAATTATATTTATTATCCGCTTCATCAAACTCTTTTCTTGAATAAGATATACAAGGATAAAATATTGTCTTTATTCCCTGATTAATTAAGCTCATAATATGACCATGTGCAAGTTTTGCAGGATAACATACAGACTCTGAAGGCATTGATTCCATACCTTTTTCATATGTTTTTCTATTACTCTTTTCAGATATAATTACTCTAAATCCAAGATTTGTTAGAAAAGTAAACCAGAAAGGATAATCTTCATACATATTTAGTACTCTTGGTATACCAATAGTACCACGTGATGCTCTTTCTTCATCTAAAGGCTTATATGAAAAAAGTCTTTCATTTTTATATTTATACATATTTGGTAAATCCTTTGTAGTATCTGTATTTCCAGCGCCCTTTTCACATCTATTTCCGGATACAAATCTTTTTCCATTTCCAAAAATATTAATAGTAAGTCTACAATTATTTTCACATTTTCCACATCTAGCATGTGTTATCTTAATATCTAAATTATCTATTTCCTGAGGTTTCAACATTGTTGATGTATAATAATCATCTTCATTTGCAACAAATTGTTCTTTTGCTAAAAGTGCAACTCCATAAGCACCCATTAGCCCCGCTATATCTGGTCTAATTACATTTCTACCAGTTACTTTTTCAAAACTTCTTAAAACAGCATCGTTATAAAAAGTACCACCTTGTACAACTATATTTTTACCAAGTTTTCTTACATCTCGAATTTTCATTACTTTTTGAATAGCATTTTTAACAACAGAATAAGAAAGTCCACTTGATATATCTCCAACAGTAGCTCCCTCTTTCTGAGCTTGTTTTATTCTTGAATTCATAAACACGGTACATCTTGAACCTAAGTCTACTGGTGCTTTTGATTTTATTGCCTCCTCTACAAATTCTTGTATAGAAATATCTAAACTTTTTGCAAATGTTTCTATGAAAGAACCGCAACCAGAAGAACAAGCTTCGTTTAGCATTATATTATCTATAGCATCATTTTTTAATCTAATGTACTTCATGTCTTGTCCACCAATATCTATTATGCTATTTACATTAGGCATAAATTCTTTTGCAGCAGTATAGTGAGCAATAGTTTCAATTTCACTCAAGTCAATATTTAAAGCAGCTTGTATTAATTTTTCTCCATATCCTGTTACTCCAGCAAACCTTAATACTGCAGTATCAGGAATGTTTTTATATAATTCTTTTACCATTGAAATTACACTAGATAATGGATTACCATTATTACTTCCATAAAGAGAATATAATAAAGCCCCATCTTTATCTATTGCAACAAGCTTAGTTGTTGTTGATCCAGCATCAATTCCAACAAATATATCCCCCTTAGTTGTTGAAAGGTCACCTCGTTTTACTCTATCTTTATCATGTCTTTGTTTAAACTCTTTGTATTCTTCTTCACTTTCAAATAATGGAGCTAAAGGCTTCGACTCAGTATATTTTGCATCTTTAAATACCTCTAATTTCTTTTCTAGTTCTCTTGAAGTTATTGGTTCATTTTCAAGAGAAGCAAGAGCAGCTCCTTTTGCAACTAATAAATGAGCCTCTTCAGGTACTATTATCTCTTCATCTTTTAACTTAAGTGTTTCAATAAATCTTTCTCTTAGTTCAGACAAATAATTTAGTGGCCCACCAAGAAACGCAACTTTTCCTTTTATTGGTCTACCACAAGCAAGACCACTTATTGTCTGGTTAACAACAGCTTGAAAAATAGATGTTGCTATATCTTCTTTCCTTGCTCCTTCATTAATTAGTGGCTGTATATCTGTTTTTGCAAAAACACCACATCTTGAAGCAATAGGATAAATAATTTCATTTTTTTTTGATAGTTCATTTAATCCATTTGTATCTGTATTAAGTAAAGATGCCATTTGATCTAAAAATGCACCTGTTCCTCCAGCACACGTACCATTCATTCTCTGTTCAATAAATTTATCAAAATAGATAATTTTTGCATCTTCTCCACCAAGTTCTATTACCACATCAGTTTGTGGAATATATTTTTCAACAGCTCTTTTACAAGATATAACTTCCTGTATAAAATTAATTCCAAGTAATTTAGATATCTCTAATGCACCTGAGCCTGTTAAAGCCATTGTATATGATGTATTAGGAAAATCTTTTAGTAATTTTCTCAATACTTCATAAATTGTATTCTTTGTATCAGAATGGTGTCTTGTATAATTAGTATATACACTTTCAAGTTTATCATTCATTACCACAATTTTTACTGTAGTTGAACCAACATCTAATCCGACATGTAGTATTTTTTTCATATTTTTTCCACCTCAATTTATATCTTTTTTGACATATATATCATATCATAAAGTTGTCAAAAGTCAATAAACACAGAGTTTCCATTTGTCATATTATAGGTTTACAATAGATATGACACACTAATATATAAAAAAGGAAATACCTTATG
>JBJEXW010000002.1:0-20968 GCA_051886195.1 Clostridia bacterium | reverse complement strand
TATTTATTTAAAAAAGAAAAGACTGTTTACAAAAAAACTTTGTCAACAGTCTGAATAAAGAGCAAAGTTATTTGCTCTTTATTTTTTGCTTAAAATATATTTTATATCTTCTATTGCTAAATCTATATTTCTCATGCCATTTCCTATAGGATAAAAAACAGAATATACTGGATATTTTCTATTTGCAATTTCTATGCAAAATTCTTCTTTTCTTACACTCTTTACACAGATTTTTTTATTTAAAAATATACTACTAACCTGATTTCCAAAAACAATTATTTTTTTAGGATTTATAATCTCTATTTCTTTATACAGCAATTCCAAATATTTTTTTAGCACTTTATCTGGTAAAGGTCTTGCATCTATTTGTGTACATTTTCCAAGATTTGTAATGAATATTTTTCTTTTTTCAACCTCATTATAAACTTTGTCTGCGAACTCTTCATTCCATTCATTTGGTTTTTTGGCTTGAATTTGATTATATATTTCTTCATCTAAAAGCCCAACATTATAAAAAAGTTTCCAAATGTTTTTAGTACCAATCCATGGTGATCTTCTACCTTTCCATTCTTTTGTTGATGCAATATTTCTACCTGTTGGGTTCATAAAGACAAAACATATATCTGGATTATCTTCACATCCACCATTATATATAGATGATAAAGTAGGTTCTCCATATTCAAGTTGTAATTTATCATAAAATTTATTTAAGTCTTTTATTTTCAATTATCTTCTCTCCTTTTTTCTATTTTATACCATGTTTTGATAAAAAAATAAAGAGTTCATAAATTGAACTCTAAATATTTTCAATATAGTTATCTTCAAACCACTTTCTTGTTTGTTTTTTAGGAACTCCAATAGAATATACAATGTACATACATAAAACTTGTGGAATACTAAAAATAAATTGAAGAGGTGATTCATTTGAAAATATAATATTACGTATTTTATGTTCAGATAATTTGCCAAACATATTATATATTGTAAATATAAGCTTTTTTCTTTCATTATCTATAGATTTACCCTCTTTTAATTGTTCATTGTCTAATATGATATTTTCATATTTTCCAAATTTAGCATTAATTTCGTCAACATTTAGTCCGAAGCATATCTACTTTAAACTCTTCTTTATATAATGAGTCTTTTTCATAATATGCCATATAATATCCTTCAAGTAAATATAATAAATTAGTTAACTTTGCACCATTAATTTCCTTAAATTTTTCTTGATACAGTCCTATTAAATAATATGAATCTTTAATAATTTGGCTCATAATTATTACCTCCTTATATTTAAAAATTATTTATAAATACGTATATCATTTTTAGTTCTTAGATTATAACACAATTTAGGCGCAAAAAAAAGAAGAATATTAAATCTTCTCAATTTTTATCCTCATTTCCTTTCTTACCTCATCTTTTTCAGCGAAAAACTTAGAAAACAAGTTTGGCACAAAAGATATCATTCCATTCTTAAGGTGCATTGATATTGATATAGACTCTCTATAAAGTATTACATTTCTTTTTCTACTTTCGTTTTTAAAATTATATGTTACTTTGGTAGATAGATCATATATTTTTCCTTCTTTATTAAATGAATAACTTGAATATGACTGCTTATCTAATTTAGATAAACAAATTTCATCATTTAATGTTAAAGTTACATTAGAAGTTAAAAATATATTATTTTTTTCACACTCTATAGTGATATTAGATATTAAATCCATTATAATATCTAATACTTTTTTTACTTCAAAATCATTTTTATATACAACTATTTCAACTTTTCCGTTTTCATATTCAGGATAAAAAATCTTAATATAAAATGTACTAAAGTTAAACATAGCTGAATACTTATTATGTATAAATTTGTAATGAATTTTTTCTTCAAAGAACCTCTTCGCTATCTGTTTTGAAGTACTATAACCTGCTCCTTTTCTAATTGAAAGATTTACTGATAATCTTTCACTACTCTTTTTGACATTAGTCTGTTTCATTTTTCTTTTTTCTCCTCTCTCTTTTAAAAAATGAAACCCCCTTTAGTGGAATATATTTACCACAATATTATTATATCATTTACAGCTTGTTATGTCAACTTTAAAAGATAAAAAAATAAAAGGCATTAACCTTTTAAATTATATAGGAAATTATTAAGTTCTATCATATTATTTACAATTTCATAATAAATAGAAAATAATCCTAACGTCTCTATATTTCCTGTATACGCTTTAAATTGAATATCATCTCTATATCTTTTTAATATGTAATTAACGTGAGTTGAATATTTAGTATAGCAATTTGAAAATATTGATTCGTCATATTCTTGTAATTCTTTAGCATAAAATAAGCAAGAGATTGAAAATGACTTTGGAGCCTTTTTATTTGAATAAACATCTAAAATGCTTTTTAAATTAAAAATGTATTGTGCTATTTCTATAAAGCATCTTTTTTCTTTCGGATAACATTTTTCAAATGTAATTTGCAAATTAAACTTTAGATTATATCCTTTAATTTTAGGAGTTTCAAGTGTATCATATCCAATATTGATGAAACGATTAATATCATTAAATAACGATATAATTTCTATTATCTTTTCCCGATTATTTAAGGATGTATAAAATGAATATTCAACATACATTGTCCTTCCTACTTCCATTTTAAGATTTCTCTCTTTGCAATTTAAAAATTTTTCGAATTCTTTTAGCTCTTTGTTATTAAACATAGCTACATTCCTCCTCTTTAGTTAAAGATTGTAAAAAATATTTTTTACGTTTAGTATTATAGCATTAAATTAATATTATGTCAATTTAATTATCCTTCTTTTCTCTTTTGTGTTCTATATACTATTTTGCTCAAGAAATTATTCGGCAAGATTTTACCAAAAAATCTAATTAATTTTATTGTAATACCTGGTGTTATATCTGTTTTTCCTTTTAATATTTGTTTTACAGTATATTTAGCAACATATTCACTAGATAAAGAATTTAATTCAAATCTAACATTAGCTACATTATTAAAATTTGTTCTAACTGGACCTGGATTAAGCGTTCCAACCCTCACATTTATTTTTTCTTTTTTTAGTTCTTCATTTATTGAAGAAGATAAAGTATAAACGTAATGTTTAGATGAATAGTATGTAGCCATAAGTGGGCCAGGTAAATGTCCAGCTATAGAAGCAACATTTAATATATATCCACTATTATTTTTTACCATATCATTTAAAAACAATTTTGTTAAAATATGAACAGCCATAACATTTGTTTCAATTAATTGTATTTCTTTATTTAAGTCTGTATTAACAAACTTTCCAAACACGCCAAATCCGGCATTATTTACTAATATATCTACAAATCCTACCATTTCATGTAATCTAATGCAATTTTCTTTAATACTAACATCCATTGAAATTATTTCAACATTTGTTTTTATTTCTTTTTTCACAGCGTTAAGCTTATCTACATTTCTTGCAACAAGTATTAAATCATATCCTCTTTTTGCAAGCTCTTTTGCAATATCTTTTCCTATACCAGATGACGCTCCCGTTATTAATGCTTTTGCCATATTATACCCCCTAATGATATTTTGATAATACCAAAAACATCAAATAATATCAAGGATCTAAAGAGTTTTTAATATTTCATCATCTAAATTATCATAAAGTTCTTTTATTTTTCTATATTTTACTTCATTATTCAACAGCTTTATTATTTCATTTATTTTTTGAGTGTTAACTATTTCAAGAGCAGCAATTCTAATTAAGAATAGCTTTAAAAGGCCTATTTGTGAATTAATATCCTTTTTAGTGCTATCAACATAATTGTCTAATTTTTCGTTTAAGTACTCTTTAAATATCTCAAACTTTAGTTTCATAAGCTTTTTATAATATTTATTTTTAATTTCTTGATAAACTTTTTCTTTATATTTCAGATTATCTTCTTGTACTATTGCACCATCAATAATTACTATATCTTTCAAAATATCCTTAACCTCATCTGAATTAATTGCTTTTATTTTTTTTAATATTTCTTCTGTTTGTTCCATAATACCTCCTATATGCTATTTCTAAGGCAAGATAATATATCCTCATCTATATCCTCCAATCTACTATTTAACGTATTTATATCTGCTATTTCGTCACTTAATGTATATTTTTTCATATATAAATCTATTCCATCAACCACATTCTCTTCAGCAATTTTTTTTACACACATATATCCACTACATCTTATTATCCACCTTCTAAGCACACTTAAATTATTTCTAACTATTGACTCCTCAGATAAATTATTTATCTTTAAACTACTTGCAGAAATTTCCATAGCTTTGCTAAATCCTATCCTATCTAAGTCATATACATATTTATCTATCATTCTATTATATACATTTGTCTTATATACAACGTCTGAGCTCAAAATTGCAAAATCTATTATATTTATATCTCTTAAAACATCTGTCATAAAATATTCTAACTTTGTCTTTAAAATTAAATCATATATACTCTCTATGTTTTCCATATTATACCTCCACTTGAAACAAATTATACTCTAAATATTTACCGTTTCAATATTATAGACAAAAGATTTAAAAAGAAGACAAATAAGTTATTTTCTTCACTTTTTATAAAAAAATTTTGTTGAAAAATAATTTTTATAGCATATATTTATTGACTTTAAAAAAAAACTATAGTAATATTTCAGCGTTGTGTAAAAAGAAAGGAAATATTAATAAAAATGGCTATTTATATTACAAGTATTGTTAGTGATTTTATTTTATTATATTTTTTTATAGTCGGTTCATGCGAAACTTTTTATAAATCAAAAATTAATAAGCTAAAAAAAATATGCATAACATTTGTACTTATTTTATCTTCATTATTAATAGAGTTTTTATCAAATGTATTTAATCAACCTCTATTATTTGCATATATTTTTCCATTATCATTAATTTATACAAAAATACTAAGAATCGAAAATAAATATACAATGCTTAGTATAATTATATCCTTTTTAATAATGTTTTTTAATAAAACTATGACAAACTTAATTTTGAAACTTGACAATTACACATCTTATTCTCAGCATTTAGTTTCAAATAACATATTAAAGTCTAGCTTACCATTTATCTTATCTATATTATTAATCTTTTCTATAATTAAATTAACTAATAAGTTTAGAGGAAGTATTAAAAGAATATTAGATAATATAGATAATAAAGACATCTTAGCTTTTGCTCTTTTTATATTATGCATAATATCTCCAATACTACTACATTTTTATTATAGAAAATTAAGTTATGAAATATTATTAATAATAGCAATTCTAACCTCTTGTGTTATATTGTATAAATATGAATACTTCCTAATATCTGCAAAGTTTAAAATAAATCAATCAGAAAAAAATACTAGAAGACTTTGCAAGATTATAGACGATTTAAAAATAGTTAAACATGATTATAGTAATATATTACAAACATTAAACGGCTATGTTATAACAAAGCAATATGATGATTTAGAGAAACACATAAAAAGATTAATTAATGAATCAAAACAAATAAATTTTACTGAATTAATTAATCCAAATGTTTTTAATCAACCAGCTGTTTATGGAATTATTGATTCAAAATATTTTGATGCATTAGAAAAAAATATAAAAGTTAATGTTGATGTAGCAACTAACATTAGAGAAATTAATTTTGATTTTATAGATCTTTCAAGAGTATTAGGTATTTTGTTAGACAATGCAATTGAAGCTTCTGAAAAGACTCAATCAAAAGAAATGTCTATTGAATTTACTTATAACCCAAAAAAAGAAGCTGACATAATAGAAATAAAAAATAGTATAAATCCCAATGCTAATATTGATATTAATAAAATATTCAATAAAGGAGCATCAAGTAAAAAGAAAAAATCTGGACTAGGCTTATGGGAAGTTAAAAATATAATTTCATCTACAAGCAATTCTAAAATATATACTAATATAAATGATACTACTTTTTCTCAAACAATAGTTATTGAAAAATCATAAATAATAAAAAGCAAACACTTCAATTAAATGAAATGCTTGCTTTTTATTTTAGTATTTTGATTTAATTTTATTATATAATTTTTCATTACTATTTATATAATTTAAATCAATCTTCTTAAATATTGAATAGTGTAATCTTGCATATTTTGAATAGTAAAAATATATTGAATTTATTAATTCTTCCTTTAAGTTATCTAAGTCAATCAATATATTTTCAATACCCACGTTAAGAGTTATTTCTACATTATTGTCTTGAAATTTATTTAAACCTATATTAGTAGTTATGTTTCTTTTATTTAGAATCTCAAATTTTCTAAAATTATTTTTTTGTATTCTCTTTTCTTCAAATTTTTCATTTTCTAGAATTTCTATTATACTCTCCATACTTGTTGATATATACTTACTTATAGAGTAATAAATATCTAATGTCATCTTTACATTTGGTAATTTTTCAATAATCGTTTTAACGATTTCTAAAATAACATCAGATTTAATATTTAATTCTTCTATTGGATTATCACAATTATTCATATCAAAATATATCTCTATGCCCGAAGTTTGACGATTGGGTAAAACTATTATTCTTAAATCTTTTTTTATAAGACAAATTCTGTTTTCACCTATATCCCAACCATCTTCAATTAATTCTTTTGATTTGTTTTTAACATACCTAGAAAATTTCTTGATAATTTTTTCATCTCTTATCCACAGCCTTAAATTAATTCCTGTATTATATTTTCCGTACTATATAAGACAACTCCTTTTCATTTTTTACTACTTGTGCAAATACCTTACTTACATCATTCAATTTTGTTTTAGTTATGCCATAATTAGCCATAAAAAATAACCTCCTTATTAAATTAGTTTATTTATTTTAAATACATGAGTATTATAGCACAAGTTTTACATAAAATAAAGTAAATATAAATAAAAATAGGAATTTCTTCCTATTTTTCATGCTATTTATATTCAATCAGTTCTTCTGACAGACCAATATACTTTGATGGAGTTAGTTCTAAAAGCATTTTCTTATCACAAGTATTTAAATCTAATGTAATAATAAACCTACGTAAATCCTCAAGTGTTACCTCTTTTCCTCTAGTATGTTCTTTTAATAACTCATACGCATTATTATATCCATTTTTTCTTAGAACAGTCTGTATAGCTTCTGCTAATACTTCTGGATTTTCATTTAAATTTCTTTCAAGTGCGATATTATTTACTTCCATTTTAGAAAAGCCTATTATACTTTGTTTAATACTAATTAAAAAATGACTTAGCATTACTCCAATATTTCTTAAATTAGAAGAATCACTTAAATCTCTTTGCATTCTTGAAATTTGTAAATTGTTAGTAAAATTATCTATTATACAATTTGCCATATGAATATTGGCCATTGAATTTTCATGATTTATTGGATTAACTTTATGTGGCATTACTGATGATCCAGTTTCTGTATTTATTGCTTTTTGTTTAAAATAGCCTTTAGATATATACATCCACATATCCGAATTAAAATCTAAAGTTACATTATTAAATAATTTTATATAATTAAATATTTCACATAACGTATCATGAGATTCTATTTGAGTCACTAATGGATTATATACAATATTTAATGACTCAACGAAATTTTTAGAAAATTCTATCCAATTAATATTTGAATATGAAACTATATGTGCATTAAAACATCCAACTGCTCCGTTAAATTTACCTTTTAATTTTATATTTTTTATCTTATTATATAAATATTTCCATCTATACACAAATACAGCTAATTCTTTTCCAACTGTTGTTGGAGTAGCTGGTTGTCCATGAGTATGCGAAAGCATAGCAATAGATTTAAATTCATCAGCTTTAGAACTAACATTAGCAATTAATTCATCTATACTAGGATAAATTACCTTATTCAAACAATCTGTTAGCATTAAGCTATATGCTAAGTTATTTATATCTTCTGATGTACATGCAAAATGTACAAAATTTGAATACTTTTCTAATTTAGTATTTTCAATTTTTTCTTTAATGTAATACTCTATCGCTTTTACATCATGATTTGTTATCTTCTCAATTTCTTTTATATGCTCACATTCTGCTATATTAAAATTATTAATAATTGTTTCAAGTTCTTTTATATTCTCATTGCAGTCTATAATTTCTTTACAAGATAATATGTATTCAAGCCATTTAATTTCAACAATTAATCTATACTTAATATATGAGTATTCGCTAAAATACTCCGATATTTTTTCTGTTATATTTCTATATCTTCCGTCAACTGGTGATATTGATAGTAATGTATTCAAATTCATATTCTTTTCTCCCTTTATTATACAATAATCATATTATTTCTATCTGCTCCTGTACCTATAAATTTAATTGGTACATTTACAATTTCCTCAATTCTGTTTAAATATTTTTTTGCATTTTCTGGTAAATCTTCTCTTTTAGTAATATTACTTATATCTCCAAAATTCCCATCAAACTCTTCATATATTGGTGTACATTTTTTTAAATAGTCATTATTTGTTGAAAACCTCATTGTTTTTTGACCATTATATTCATAACCCACACATAATTTAATTTTATCTAGTTTTCCAATAGTATCCATATGATTAATTGCTAGACCAGTAAGACCATCAATTCTTGCTGCATACTTTAAAGCAACTAAATCTAGCCAACCACATCTTCTTGGTCTTTTTGTTGTTGTACCATATTCATGACCTAATTCTCTTATAGTATCACCTATCTCATTATCTTGTTCAGTCAAAAACATTCCTTCTCCAACTTTTGATGAATAAGCTTTTAAAACACCATATACTTCTCCAATATATTTAGGTCCAATTCCGGTACCAGTACATACCCCTCCTATTGTTGGATTTGAAGAAGTAACAAATGGATAATTACCAAAATCTATATCTAATAATGCAGCTTGTGCTCCCTCACATACTATTTTTTTATCTTCTTCAAGTAATTCATGTATCATATCTACTGTATTAACAACATATTTTTTTAAATATAGCGCGTATTCTTTATATTCATTAATAGTTTTTTCTACGTCTAATTCATCTTTACCATACAACTTAAATATTTTATTATTTTTGATAATATTGTTTTTTGCTAAAGCTTCAAATTTATCCGAAATAAAGTCTTCAACTCTTATACCTGATCTTTCAAATTTATCTGTATAAGCAGGACCAATCCCTCTAGCTGTTGTACCTATTTTATTTTCTCTTATTTCTTCTTGTAATTTATCCATCATTATATGATAAGGCATTATTATATGTGCTTTATCACTAATGTATAAATTATTAACAGAAAATCCATTAGACTTTAAGTCCTCTATTTCTTCAATTAATACTTTCGGATCAATAACTACTCCATTTCCAATAATTGCTTTTGTATTTTCATTTAATATTCCTGAAGGTATTAAATGAAATGCATATTTCTTGCAATTAACATTTATTGTATGTCCTGCATTATTTCCTCCTGAACATCTAATACTTGCATCCGCATTTTCTGAAAGGTAATCTATTATTTTTCCCTTTCCTTCATCTCCATAAAATGTGCCTAATACTACATTAACTTTTGACATATAACATCTCTCCTTACCTTAAATAGTGGCAATAACAACTATATAATAATCTTAACAATACAATAAAAAAGATAAGAAGGTAGTATTTTCCTACCTTCTTATCTTTTCTTTATGTTCAGCAAATAAACAAGTATGTTTCAACTTGTAAACATCATTTAATATATACTTATTAAACTTCTGTTTCCTTTGCATATTATCACCTACTATTTTTTACACATTAAGTATATAGTATTTTTTTAATTTTGTCAAATATAAATTTAAAAAGTAGCCTAGATTGGCTACCTTTATTATTCATCAGACATTATAAGGGCAAATACAAAGTACAATACGACTCCTGTTCCAAATACAAATACCATAATGGCCCATAAAAGTCTTATCCATATTGGATCAATACCAAAATACTCTGCAATTCCTCCACATACTCCACATATCTTTCTGTCTGTTTTAGATTTTCTCAATTTTTTTCCATTAGACATAATAATTTCCTCCTTATATTTAAATTTTTTAGAAAAAATTATAGATGATATTAATCTCTGTCCTATTTAAACTCAAATAATTATCTTGTTTTAATCTAATTTTTTCAGTGATAGTAATTATACCATAATTATTATGTTAAGTAAAGAATTAATGTATATAATATATATTTTTTTCTCATAATATTTTTAGGTGATTATTTATGAAAGAAATTGAGATATTAAAAGAGATTAATAAGAACTCTAAAATTGGAATAGATGGTATAAATTTTATATTAGAAAAAGCAATAGACAATGATTTTAAAAACATGTTATACAGCCAAAAAGATGAATATCAAAATATATATGATAGAAGTAAAAATCTACTTTTACAAAATAACGAATATTTAGAAAATACACAAACTTTACAAAAAGCTATGTCATGGATAGGAATACAAATGTCAACACTTACAAATGCTACTGATTCAAAACTTGCTGAAATATTAATTCAAGGAAACGATATGGGGATAATAAAAGGAACAAAGTTACTTAATAGTTTACCTTTTAAAACAAATGGTATAAGAAATTTATTAAATGATTTTGTAGAACTACAACAAGAGAATATAGAAGAATTAAAAAAATATCTATAAAAAACAACAGGTGTAAGTAATAATACACCTGTTATTATTTTATATATTCTCCATTATTTAATACTCGTAATAATATTTCAGAATCATTTCTTGATGGAATTTCTCCATTTATATAGTTATTAATTTTAGACTCTTCCCAACCTAGTGCACTAGATAGTTCTAAATTATTTAAATCATATTTTTCAAAAATACTATTAATTTGTTTAGTAGTAATAATTCCTTCTGCTTTTCTAAAAGCTTTATCTCTACTTAATAAATCTTGTTCAGGTAATGTTTCAATAAGCTTATTACAATTAGGACAGTATCCTCTATATGCTCTATACTTGTACTTTTTGTTATTAACCTCAAACTCTGAATTATATGTTTCTAAAACAGGCTCAACCTTTTGCTCACATTTAAAACAATTCTTCATATCATCTACCTCTCTTTCTTTTTAGTATATTATTATATTCCTTATTTAATTTTGACACAAGGAAAAAATATAATTTCAATATAAAAATAACTAGTATGTAACATTAACACACTAGTTATTTTATATTTATTATTCAATAATTTCTATTATTCCCATATCTATAAAAGAAATTATAATTAAACTAAGTATATATTTAAAATTTCTTTGTTTTTCATAATCATAAATATTTATATTAAATTTAGAAGTATCGTCTAAATCTATACAACTACATGATATATTTTCTAATGCAAAGATCATTTCTTTTATAGCATTTTCCAAAGTATCTTTTGTAATATTATTTGGTAAATATTTATTTTTGTTCAGATATTCTTTTATTTTTCCTTCTTCTATTAAAGAGTCAGATAAAGTAAATGTGTTTGTAGCAAAATTTTCAATTAAGAAACTCTCAATTGAAGGGTAGTTTAAAAGTAGCATTCCTCCAAACTCATATTCTTCCGAAAGATCCAAAGAATTTTTATACTTATTAATTAAGTCTTTTATCTGTTCTTCTTTATCCTCTGGTCTATCACAATCAAAAATATAATATTTACGTATATTTTGAATATCTATATTTAACTCGGAATTACATTTAATAATATTTAATAATTCATCTGCTAAATATTTATAATCTTGAATTGAAGATATATTACTAGTTCTAGAATTTAAAATATAAATTACTGAATTAGGGTTCTTCACACTTTGTAGTTTAAAAGAAGTATTATTTCTTTTTTTATATACAACATTATATCCTAATATATATTTAAATACCTTTAATAAAACATTTATTTCTGTTTTTTCTCCTTCAACAATATATAATACTTTTCCAATATTTTTACTATAATTTATTTTAAAATTATTTGTAATTTGGAATTCCATTAAATACTCCATTTAAATACATTTTTTCTATATTCTGTGCTTCTCTTGGCTTTTCATCAGAAACTCTATTTACTTTACTGCCAAAGCCAGTTATGAAATCTACAGTATATATTTGGTCTGGTCTAAGAATATTATTGTTTAAAAGATTCGTAGAATGTGAAACTAAAAATAATTGTGAATTAATAGAATGTTTCATGAAATATTTTATGACAGTTTCTTCCAAAAAATTGTGAAATCCACTACTAAATTCATCAATTAATATCATACAAGGTTTTTCACATGCTTCTATAATATATGAAAAAACATTTGCTAAAGTTCTATTACCTTCAGATTCTAAATTAATTGGCAAAGCAAAATCCATATCATTTCTTTTGAATACCAATTCTTTTTTAGGATTTCCTAAATCATCACTAAATTTTAAATTTACAGCCTTAGATTTATATTCACTAACAAATATTACCTCTTGACCATAATTAATTTCTTTAAGAAAATTATTAAATTTTTCATCTCCATTTTTTTCAAAATAATTTCTATAATTATTGTTTAATACATTAAAAGTTTGAATTAGATGCTTTGACTGATCAATAAATACTGAATTTTCTAAAAATTTAAACCATAAAAGCAACGTTTCGTTATTATTAAATTTATTTTCAAAATAAATTTTTCTAACAACCGAGTTTGAATCATTCAAATTGTCTAATAATATTTCATAATCATCATTCGAATACTTAGCATTATCTTTAATTCTAGTAATTATTTCTTTATTATTGAGTTCCAATGATTCTGCTAAAATACTACCATTTTTATCACAGGAGATACTATACTTTATAATTTGTTTTTTAAATTCAAATTCGTACTCTAATTTCATATTTCCCTTTGAAAACAGGCACAAATAATCCATTGAATTAAGCTTTACTTCCCATACAAGTAAAGATAACAAAAATTTTAATGCCTTTATAATATTAGACTTTCCGGTTGCATTTCCACCAACAAATAAAGCACCTTTAAGTATGTTATCTTCGTTTTTATTTGTTTTGTTTAAAATCTCATAACCAGTTGCTCTAAAATCTACTTTTGTTTTTTCTTTATAGGATTTAAAATTTTCTATTGTTATATTTGTTAACATAGTTTTTCCTCCTTTATATATACTATTATATCATTTTATTTTGATTACTTCAAGTTTTTTACATTAAACAACAATTTTAGTGTAATTTTTTTACATTATTTAGCAATTTTATTATGCTATTTCATCAGGTTTTATTAATGTTAAATTAACTTTTTCTCTTTCTAAATCTATTTTATCTACATAACAAGTAACTATATCTCCAACATTAACTACTTCTAAAGGATGTTTAATATAATCTATAGATAGTTTAGATATATGTGCAAGCCCATCATCATGCAATCCTATATCTATAAATGCTCCAAAATCTACAACATTTCTAACTGTGCCTTGTAATTCCATTCCGACTTTTAAATCTTTAATTGTTAAAATATTACTTTTTAATAAAGGTTTCTCAAAATCATCTCTAAAATCTCTATTTGGTTGTTTTAGGCACTTTATTATATCCTCAAGTGTAAACTTATCTATATTGTTTTCTAAAACGTATTTTTCTATATTTATATTACTTATTTTAGAAATAAATTCCTCATTACCTATATTTTCAACACTCATGCCAATATCCGATATAAGTTTTAACGCTATATCATAGCTTTCAGGGTGAATTGAAGTTTTATCTAATATGTTTTTTCCATCAATTATTCTCATAAACCCTATAGATTGCTCATATACCTTCGAAGATAACACCTTATTTTTTACTAGTTCCTGACGTGATAAAATCTTTCCATTATTTTCTCTATACTTTACTATTTTATCTATATTTGTTTTAGTAAGACCTGAAACATATTTAAGTATAGAGGGACTTGCTGTATTAATATTAACTCCAACAAGGTTAACAGATTTTTCCACAATAAAATCTAATGATTCTCCTAATTTTTTCTGATTTACATCATGCTGATACTGGCCAACACCTATACTTTTTGGATCAATCTTTACAAGTTCACTTAATGGATCTTGTAATCTTCTACCTATACTTATTGCACTTCTTTCTTCGACATGTAAGTCTGGAAATTCAGATATAGCAAGTTTAGATGCAGAATACACAGAGGCACCAGCTTCACTTACAATAATATATTCAACTTTTTTATCTTTATATTCTCTACATACTTCTGATGCAAGCTTTTCACTTTCACGAGATGCAGTACCATTCCCAACAGCAATTATGTCCACGTTATACTTTTTTATTAGTTCCTTAATTATTTCTTTAGCTTCATTCCATTTGTTTTGTGGTTCATGAGGATATATTTTGCTAATGTTTAATACTTTTGATGTAACATCTATAACCGCTAGCTTACAACCAGTTCTATATGCAGGATCAAATCCAAGTACTATTTTATCTTTCATTGGAGGAGTAAGTAATAGTTTTTCAAGATTTTTACTAAATACATCTATTGCTCCATCTTCTGCTTCCTCTTTTAAATCCGCTCTTATTTCACGTTCAATAGATGGAAAAATTAACCTTTTATATGAATCGACAATAGATTCTTTCACAATGTCTACCACAGGACTTTCTTGCTTCTTTATTATTTTCTTTTCTAAAAAGTTCATTATGTGCTCAACATCTATATCTATGCTTACGTTAAGAACTCCCTCTTTTTCTCCACGATTAATAGCTAAAATCCTATATAATTTTGCAAATTTAATTTTTTCTGAGTAATCATAATACATTTGGTATACTAGATCATCATCTTTAGCATTCTTTTTAATTTTTGATGATATTGTTCCAAAATTATATATATTACTTCTAATATATTTACGATATGATGCATTATCTGATATCCATTCAGCAATAATATATTTTGCTCCAGCTATAGCTTCTTCTATTGTTTTAACTTTATCTGTTATATAGCTATTTGCTGTTTCTTCAATATTTATTTTTAAAGGAAAAGACATTATTATTTTTGCTAAAGGTTCAAGACCATTTGCAATAGCTTCAGTAGCTTTAGTTTTTTTCTTTTCTTTATATGGTCTATATAAGTCTTCTACTTCTACTAATTTTGTACATTTCATAATATCAGAGTTTAACTGCTCTGTCAACATACCTTTTTCATCTATTAGTCTAATTACATCTTCTTTTCTTTTTAATAAATTTACTTGATATTCATATACTTCGTTTATACTTCTTATCTGCTCTTCATCAAGAGCACCAGTTGCTTCTTTTCTATAACGAGCAATAAATGGAACAGTATTTCCATCTTCAAGTAATTTTAATACACTTTCTACTTGATTTTCTTTTACATTTAATTCAAGTGCTATTTCTGCAATTATTTCTTTATTCATTATTTTCTAACTCCTTTGTTTACATCAGTATTATATCACAAAAAAGCATAAATTAGTAAAACATATGTTGACTTTCTTAATTGATTAAATCAATAATTTATGATATAATTATAATGTATATTTAAACAAAGATGTTAAGTATAACTATATTTAATGGAGGAATTGAAATTGGAAGATTATGCCGTAAAAATTTACCAAGAAGTATTAGATGGTAAAAGAAATCGTTTCCCGAGAGATTTTTGGGTAGAAGATGAAATTGCAACTTTTTCATATTCTGCATCAATCACTAGATATCTAATTGAAGAAATACTAAAATGGGACGATGAAAAGATTAAAAATGATATATGCTGTAAGGTTTTCTTTAAGCATAAACTGAAAGGAATGATGTGTACCATATTTAATGATAGTGTATTTGCTGCACTTGACAATGCTTATCCTGGTAAATTTAAGCAGTGGGAGTTATCTTGTACTCCAAGAAATTTTTGGAACTTAGAAACAGCTAAACAAGCAACTATTTGGTTATTTAAAGAGCATTTAAAATGGACAGATGAACAGATAAAACAAAACATTAGCAGAAAGATTTTCGTTGAAAATGGATTGGATACAATGATGCATGTTATATTTAACAATAACGCCACTCAGGCAGTATCTAATGCTTTTCCTGAACTTTTTTAAGTTCTTTGCGAGTAGATATTAATATCTGCTCGCTTTTTGTATTTTGTATATTTAAATGATAATAATTATATGTTATAATTTAGCATATAAAAAATGAGGTGAAGTCATTTATAATTAATTATTACCAAAAACACTGATAAGAGTATTCCTCTTACCAGTGTTTTTATTTATACATCATATTTTTTTCTTTCAAAATAGTTATTGTCTGTATCAACATATACTAATATTAACTCTTTATCATTTAACTCAGTCTGCCCTGGTTGAATACATATTGTATTGCCTAGTTTAGCCATCCACTTGCCACTCATATTATATGACTCGTGTATATGTCCATGTAATGACAGATATGCATTGCTATATTTTATAAATCTTGTTATTGTCTTAGAACCAGCCTCAAAATTATTAAAGCAAACATCTAACCCTATACCAAATGGTGGATCATGTAAAATATATATTGTCTTATAATTAGTATTATTTTTTGGTAATTGCTCTAATGCATGCTCCATAGTTTCACATTCTAAGCGATAGTTCTCCCACTCTTTTGCAGTTATTTCTCTAGTACACTTATCCACTTTAACATATTCACACACTTGCTTTTGCATTGGGCTCTCTTTTTCAATAACTATTCTACTTTTTCTATTCCATGGTCCATCAAGTACTTTTCCACATCCAATAAAGCAAATATCTTCAACTACTTTAGCATTATTATCCACATTATACACATTAGAATAGTTATTACATATATTATTATATTCTTCGTCTAAAAGCTCTAAATCGTCATTGCCAAGTATGCATATACAATTAATATTGTTTTCTTTTAATCTATGAAAAAATGGTTCTAATTTATTTTTTAGATATATAGGTTGCTCTTTTTCTCTATCACATTTTTTTAATATTAAATCTCCGCCTAAAACTAAATTATTTATTTTTTCTTTTTTACATACTTCTAATAATTTATTGTATTTTTTATCATCACCATGAATATCACAAGCGTAAATAAACCTCATAACAAATCCCTTCTTTTTTATATCATTATATATTTTAAAAAATAAATTGTAAATACAATTTATTTTTTTAACCATCTACACTTTAATTTTATTTATAATATCAATATGTTCTTGTGTACCAATATTATCCTTATTTAAATCTTTTTTATCATATAAGCCATTATTGTGTTTCATTAGTAATATTCTTTTTACTGATTCATCTATTCTTTGTTCTGTTATTACACCTTCATTTACTAATCCTTCTATGATATTAACAGTTTCTAATGGATCTGGAGGCATTAATATTATATCTACTCCAGCATTTATTGAATAACTACATATTTGTTTTACACTATAGTTATCTGCTAATGCTTTCATATTTATCCCATCTGTTATTACTACGCCATTATAACCTAATTCATCTCTAAGTATTCCATTTACAATCTTATTAGATAATGATGCTGGTGTATAATCTCCTGTTACATTTGGAAGAGCAATATGTGCTACCATAATCATTTGAGCACCATTTTCTATGGCAGCTTTAAAAGGTAACAGTTCATTTTTATATAATTCTTCTTTAGTTTTTGTCACTACTGGTAGCTCTATATGAGAATCTGTATCCGTATCACCATGACCAGGGAAATGCTTATATGTAGGAATAACGCCATTTTCCTTCATACCATTTGCAAATGGTATAGCCATATTTATTACTGTCTGTGCATCACTGCCAAAAGCTCTAGTGCCAATTACTGTATTGTTTGGATTAGAAAATATATCTAATACTGGAGCGTAATCTGTATTTACACCAAAAGCATTCAACTCTTCTGCAATAACTTTACCAACATCATAGGATAAAGAAACATCATTTGTTTTCCCTAACGTATACATATCCGGTATATTTTGCACATTAACATCTGATACATCTTTAATTCTTTGTACTCTCCCTCCTTCTTGATCTACAGACATAAGCATAGGAATTGTCGCTGTATCTTTTAATCTTGAAATGTAATCTACTGTACTTGAATAATTACTTATATTATCTTTAAAAAGTATGAAACCACCAGGCTTAACACTATTTAATAATTCATCTAGTTTATCTGTGTATTCTGTACCACTATAACTAATAACTAACATTTGACCTATTTTTTCTCTTAAAGTCATACCTTTAATTTCTTCATCTACCTTTTCTTCTATTGTTGGTTCCTTTGGAGTATTAATATTTTCTACATTTGAATTTAAATTATTATTTGTTTTATCTTTTCTATTTCTATACATTTTTACACCAATTAATATAACAAATACTATTATTAAAATAATTAATATTGCAATAATACCTTTTTTACTTTTCATATTTTTTATCCTTTCACAAAAAAATTTACTAATAATTATTATGTACTCTTTTTCTGTATTTATTAAATTATATTTTACCATATTCATATAAGATTTACTAATATGAAAAATTATATTGCACATAATATACTTATGATGTATAGTTCAAGTTCAATATGGGACGATTGTTTAAACAAAGTTCCTAAATATAATATATTAAAAAGAGATATTAAGACAGATGTGTGTATTATTGGTGGTGGCATAACAGGTGTAAGCACTGGATATTATTTATTTAAAAATAATATAGATTTTGTATTACTTGAAAAGAATAAAATATGTAATGGTGTTACTAAATTTTCAACTGCTAAAATAACAAGTCAACACAATCTAATTTACTCAGATATAATTAGAAAATATGGTATTAATTACGCAAAACAATATCTTAATGCTAATAATATGGCCTTAAATAATATTAAAGAAATCATAACTTTAGAAAATATAGATTGTGGTTTTAAAATTCAAGACTCGTATGTATTTACTCAAGATATGTCATATGTACAAAATATTAATGAAGAATATAAAGCTCTAACCAAATTAGGTTTTAAAGATGTTGAATTGTTAAATAAAGTAAACATACCACTTAACACACAATATGCCTTAAAATTCAAAAATCAAGCTAAATTCAACCCTAAAAAGTATACTTTGGCTCTTGCAAATATAATTAAAGATAAAATATATGAAAATTGCCATGTGTTAAAAATAACTAAAAAAGGAAATTTTTATAAAATATTTACTTCTAATGGTAATATTATTTGTAATAAAGTAATTATTACAACTCACTTTCCAATAAAAGATATTCCTGGATTTTACTTTTTAAAAATGTATCAAGAAACTTCATATGTAATTGCTGTAGATATAAAAGATAATGAGTTTAACGGAATGTATATTAATATAGAAAATCCTACAATTTCACTTAGATCTTTAAAATATAAAGATCACAACATATTACTAATTGGTGGAAGTAATATAAAAACAGGTGACGTTGTAGATGAGAATAAATATGCTTTTTTAGAAAAAATAGCATTACAAATGTATCCGGATAGTAATATAATAAAAAGATGGAATACTCAAGATTGCATTACACTAGATAAAATTCCATATATTGGTAATTTCTCATACTTCTATCCTAATGTTTATATTGCTACTGGTTTTAACAAATGGGGTATGACAACTTCAAATATTGCTGCAAATATATTAAAAGATAAAATATTAAAAAAGACTAATAAATATGAAGATGTATTTAATTCAACTAGATTTCATCCATTGAAAAATATAAAAGAACTATATTATAATATGGATCAAACTATAAAATCTAAATTTATTAATAAAACAAAAATATCAGCAGAAAAGCTAGAAGAAATCCCTATTAATACAGGAAAAATTATAAAGAATGACAATATAAATATAGGTATATATAAAGATGAAAAAGGTAATATTTATAAAATCAACCCATATTGTAGTCATTTAAAGTGCTTATTAACTTTTAATTCACAAGATAAAACTTGGGATTGTCCATGTCACGGCTCTCGATTTGATATATATGGTAATATTATTAATAACCCAGCAAACAAGGATATATATCTAAAATAAATATTATGTAAAATTCAAATCCTTCCTCATTTGAATTTTAAACAATTTTATGGTATAATTATAGTATAAAAATTTTTAGTATGTTTAAAGTAATTACTTTAAATGGTTAAATGTAAATAAGTATTATGATACAATTTTTTCATTTATTCATTTTTAGTTTTCTTTAAATATACATTATAGGAGGAAGGAAATATGAAAATTGAAAATTTTAAAAAAATTGAAATCACATTGATAGGAGGTCTACTAATTGCAATGCTTTCAATTTGCATTTTAACAAGTGCTTTTAATAAAAGTAACTTACAAAATGCAACAAAATATAGTTGCGATTATCACGCTTTAAATATATTCAAAACAGTAATAGACATAGATAAAGGTGATAAAAATTATGCAACTATTGAAGGAAAAATTGCAAAAATAATTGAAGATCCTCTTACAATGAAGGACAAAGAAGGAAATACTATAGGAAAGGCAGGAGATGAATATCATCTAGTAAGTCAAGATTCACATAGTATTTCTTTAAAAGATGATTCATATATAGAAATGACAGGTAATTTTAAACTTCTTGGTGAAGAATATACTATATATGACTCACAACAGAATTTCATTGGTAAGGCAAAGTTTAATCTTTTTGGTACAAACGGAGTTTTAACAGACAAAGATGGAAAAATCATTGCTGAATACAACTCTGGTTGGCTTAGAAAAGATTATGATGTTACAATAAAAAATGAAGCAGAATTAGATAGCGATGCTATATTGTTAGTATTTGCTTCTTATGCTTCAGATTTCGACTTTGATAACAAATAGCGAGAAAATATTTTTCTCGCTATTTCAGACTGTTGACAAAGTTTTTTTGTAAACAGTCTTTTCTTTTTTAAATAAAT
>JBJEXW010000001.1:0-22477 GCA_051886195.1 Clostridia bacterium | reverse complement strand
AATAAAATTTTTAACACCTTATGGGGTGACATTATCATAAATTAAATACATTTTTACCTTTGAAAAGTTGACATAACACAATGTGCGTGGTATAATAATAAAACATTTAAAATAATATAACACAACTAATAATTTAGGAGGTGAAGGGTAATAATAGTTTGAAGTTGTGATTTTATTTGTCATAGGAAAAGAAAAAAAGAAAGGGAGAATTTATATTATGAATAATATAATCGAGAACAAAATTACTTTATTAGGAGATTTTGATACTATACAGGAGATTCTAAAAAGAATAAAGAGTAATGAAAGTGAAGTGGACTTTTATAAAATTAAACCTATGGATAAAGATCTAAACGATTTAGTACTAGACGATTATATGAATTTATGCTTGAATGCGTATATTCAAAAAAATCCAGAAAACAAAGAAGAATTAATTAATACATTTAGATTTGTAGGAAAAACAAGAGAAAAGCCTTATGAATTTAAAGTATTATCAGACGTAGAATTAAATAGTGCTAAGTCTAAATATCAAACTAAGAAATTATTAGCAGATGCGAAGTTTTTTATAGAAAGAATAAAAGATAAGTCAATATTTAATGGGTATATGATAAGAGATGCATACTGGGGAACTGGCAGTGGAGCTGTGAATGCTAGAGTTAGAGATAACAGGATAGAATTCATAACTTATGATAAAGCACCAATTAAGCTTTTTACTGATATATCAAAAATATATCCAAATATTAAAATAAATTATTGTTATCATATTAATGGTAATACTATAGACTTATGTATAAAAGATGGTAACATAGACACAAAAGATAAATATGAGGAGCCAACTTTATTTAGTTTAATAACGAAGAATGTTAAAATATAATCAAGAGTGCAAATTTGCACTCTGTATTTTTTTTTTTTTTTTTTTAATAACATGCAAAAAACAACTTAAATAAAGATGATTATTGACATAATAATTCTAAAATAGTATAATTTACTCATCAAAAAAGATAAAATAAACTCTGATTATGAGTTTTTAATGCTATATGATTAATATTTTATATAGGGAGGGATATTAAGTGAGTTTAGTTATTATTAGTATTGTATTACGTTGCATTACTTTTTTTCTCATTTATTTTGAAATTATTTATTGTATTTTTTCTGTGATTAAGTATCTTAACTTAAAACAGAAAGTAAATAATAATTTCTTCAACTTTTTATTTGATTGGGAAATGTCTAAGAACAATTTAGAAAACAAGTTACTTTCTAATGAATTTTCAGATGAAGAAAAATTTGAAATTAAAGAAAAAATACTAAATGAAGATAATTTACGAACTGTAAACTATACAAAAAAGTTATCATTTATTATAAATGACATAGACAATTTAAAGAAAAACTTCAAGAAAAATTCATATATAATAATTGCTATCACTTTAATTTGTGTAATTTTAATGTGGGTTATATATTTTTGTACGAAGTAGATAAGATTTTATCTACTTCTTCATTTTATACGTAAAAATAGACTACACTATTGACATAAAAAAATATAAGTGATATAATACAGCTGCTTTTAAGGAGATATACAAATTTCTAATTAGAAATTTGGTAGACATTATAATAATTATTATATAAAATTTTTAAAAGGAGGTTTTTTAAGATGAGCGAGTATTTATTAAAAACGAGCGAAATTAGCAATAATATTGCTATGATTTTCTGTTTCTTTCTAATTATTGCTGCTATTACAGCTATTGTTTATGCTTTAGTTAATGCTTACTTTAGTAAAAAGAAAAGGGGGTATTATGAAAGCAAGTCGAAAGTACGAGATAGGTATGATAATCAAATGGACAATATGAGTGACCTTTTTGACTTTGAAGTAGAAGGGCAAGCAGAATACAAAAATAAAATAAAGGAGCAAAAAGAGGAAGAAATAAAAAATATAGAAATATTAGAAGACAATCTTGAAAACAAAGAAACAAAATTTAAAGAATTCACAGGAACAATTGGACTAATATTAACATTGTTATGTATTGGTACATATATGCTTTTTGTATTAGTATACTCAAATGTAGGCGGAAGTATTAGTGACATTAAAAAAGTAGATAATGTTTGTAACAATGATGTATGTGTTACTGCATATTATGATATAAAATACGATAATGTTGAACAAAAAACGGTTACTATGTTTGTTAAAAACAATTCAAATAAAACTTTAAATAATGCTAAAATCAAAGAAAAAAACTCTGGAGAGATAAGTTATATAAATTATCTTGAACCAAATCAAGAAAAAATAGTTTCATTTAATGTTTATTCATATTCAAATGATGACTATGAATTCGAGATAGAAGATGTAGAGTTTAAAGAGTAAATATAGGATAGATTTAAAAATCTATCCTTTTTTATAGCAAAAAATAAATAGATATTGTATAATATAAAATATATAAAAAATGAAAGTATTAAAGGGAATAAATAAAAATGGATGAGATAAATAATAAAATCAATTTAAAAAAAGTGATTTCATGGATACTTGTTATCTTGTGGATGATAACCGTATTTTGTTTTTCAAGTCAAGTTGGAGATGAATCAAAGGCAACTAGTGGAAATACTATAAGAAGAATAGTATTATTTTTTAATACAAATATATCTGAATATAAACTTGAAGAAATTATTGAGCTTTTACAACCATTTACAAGGAAATTAGCACATTTTACTATTTATACAATTGGTGGATTTATTTTATATAATCTAAATAATAAATATGATAATAGCAAAAAAAGAAAAATTGCTTTTTCTTTTTTACTAGGTTTAATGTATGCAATTACGGATGAAATACATCAGTACTTTGTTCCAGGAAGGAGTTGTAGGATATTTGATGTTTTTGTAGATAGTTGTGGTGCAATTACAGGTATACTATTATATATTTTTATGTTAAATATAATAGATATAATGTTAAAAAATAAAGTAAAAAAAGTGAACAAATAGTTCACTTTCTTTTTTGTTATAATCTATACTAATTAATTTTATATAATCTATAAATTCTTAATCTTTTATTTTTGTTTAAATGTCTAAATAATCTTTGAGATTTAGGGGACTGAGCAATATTCCAAATTGTATTACACATTATATCAGCAACTTGTACCATATAGTTTTTCTTAGAATCCCAATAAGATACATTTATTTTATATTTCATATTCCTTTCAATATTAAAATGAGTTTTTAAGTAGTTTTCTAAAGAATTAATGTCTTCTATTTTCATAGAGCTTTTATCTATATTTAAATATAGTTCTTCACCTATATTAGTTTTAATTAATCCAATTTTTATTAAATAATCTAATAATTTACGTATTATATAGTTATAGTACAAATGGATTTCATCGATTTCGATACCAATTTTTTCTTTATCTACAATAATTCCTACTATATACATTCCATTCATCTTTTGTAGTTTAACTACAATGTCCATTTTTTCTTCCATATTTAAATAAGCTGCTTTTAGCTCAGTCTCAAAATCCATATTTAGCTTTTCTTTTAGTTCACGGTTAATCTCTACATATGATTTCTTTATATCTGAATAGTTATTTGTATATATACCACCAATTACAAAGTATCTATCTGGACTATTTTTATGTAAGTTTCCAGATTCATCTAAAAATAAGTATTGCATAAATATCCCTCTCTTAATATGTAAAATTATATCATAACAAAATAAAATATAAAAGTAACAAGATATTATTTAAACATTTAAATAAATAAACATAGATTATATAACAATATACAAAAAAACACATATTTTATACATTTTTTTAATGTCGTTAAAAAAATGTATAAAAAAATAAAACTTCAAATGATAAATAGTATTATAGTATTAAGGTGATTAATATAAATAAATACATAAAAAGAACAATTGAAAGTAAAATAATAGAATTATCTAAATCTTTTTCGGTGATAATGTTAACAGGACTGAGAAAAATTTAAAATGGTGGAGTAATTTGTATGAAGTCTGAATTATTTCCTATAGATAAAAATAATAATTACATACCATTAGAATTAATATAATCATTATACATTATTTTTTCATCTAATTAACACAAAATATATTTGAATTTTATACATAATTAAGATATAATTTTAATAGAAAAGTAAGGGAGGTGAGTCCGAGAACTGATATAATAGTACAAAATAATAAAATAGATAATACAGAAGATGAAAAAATTGATATAGAAAGTAAACAATATAATGATTTGTTAAAAATATATGAAATAGCGATGAATCAAGTTACAGATACTATGAATGGTATAAAAGCAAGAATAAATAATATGTATGGTTATACTATAATTGAAAAAGTAGATTCAAGACTTAAGTCTAAAAAGAGTATACTAAATAAGCTAAAAAAGAAAAATATAGCACCTACATATAAAGCTCTTGTAGATAATATTGATGATATTGCGGGTGTAAGAATAGTTTGCCCATTAAAAGATGATATTTTCCTTATTAAGCAAATTATTGAAAATATGCCAAATCTAAAAATAATACAAGAAAAAGATTATATATATAATCCTAAAAAGAGTGGATATTCGGCATATCACTTAATTGTAGAAACACCTGTTACAATAAATAGTGAAACAGTTATAATTAAAGTTGAAATACAAATTAGAACAGTAGCTATGGATTTTTGGTCTGAAATGGAACATGATATTAGGTATAAGACTAATAATCAAGTATCAAAATTAGATTCTAAAAAACTTACATGGTATGCAAAGGCACTTGAAAATTTGCAAGCTAAAATAATTAAATTGTATAGAAAACAAGAGAATAACTCTATGTTTAATTATTAAAATAAGAGCAAGTCCAAATTAATGGGCTTGCTCTTTTGCTCAACTTAGAGTGATTTACTCTTCTACACGAATAATCTCGATGCCATGCCAAAAGATGATATCTGCATTATGGGGTTGTACTAAAACGTTGCAGTTATTAGGAAGTTCCCACATAATAGTGCAGATGTCACATTTTCTCATGACAGCAGAAATGTAGACTCCTCGTCTTGTTACAACTGGATTGTATGCCAGTTGCACAAAGGAATTTCTCTCCAAAATTTCAGGGATAATCTTCTTTGAAACAAGGAACTTGAGCACTTTACTACAGATTTTCATTTCATACCTCCCAAATAATTGTTGGTCGTAAGAAATATTCGGATAAAAATATTATACTCTCTTTTTTTAATAGTGCAACATGTTATGTATATTATAATGTGAAAATTTATATAAAGATATATATTTTTCGACAAAACCAATTGACTAATCTTTACATAAATGATATAATGGTGTCCGTCAAATAAATAATTTAAGTATACATAAATAATATAAGTTATGCTATCGGAGAAAAAATGAGAATGTTAGGAAAGATAAAAGACAACTTTGTTATACAAAAAATATTATCTGTTACACTGGTTTTGGTATGGATGATAACTGTATTTATATTTTCAAGTCAAGACGGAAAAGAGACTCTTAATACTAGTGGTGCTTTTATTTATGCTATTGATACAAGGATATCTAGTAGTAATGAGCCTAAAGTAGAAAAAGAAAATCAAAATATTGAACAATCAAGTAAAAGTGACATAAGTGAAAATAATAAATATAAATATGAGTATTCTGCTAATGTACAAAAAATTGTAAGAAAGAATGCTCATTATTTTCTATACATGATAGGAGGTGTTATTCTATCTGTATTTTTTTGCGTAAATTCAAGAAAAAGGGTAAATAAAAATAGTAGCAATGAAAAAGAAATAGCAATAATTAAAAAGGATAAAACAATTTTTTACGCAATTATAGTTGGAATAATCTATGCTTTCACAGATGAATTTCATCAAAAATTTGTACCAGGTAGGACAAGTTCTTTAAAAGATGTTCTTATTGATTCACTTGGAGTCATAACTGGAGTGATTATACTAAAGATACTTAAGTTAATATATGATAAACGTAAAGATAAAATGTTTAAAATGGGGGAATAAAAAATGTCAGAGTCAAATGAAGCAAATGACTATAAAATACTTAGTGTAGAAACTACAGCTAAGTTTCCTGAAAACAATATTATTAAGTTTGATGAAAATACAAAAGTATTAAAACAAAAAGAACATAAATCATTTAATGAAGTAACATATTCTTTTTTGAAAAGAACATTGGATATAACAGCGTCAGCTACAGCATTATTACTTTTATCGCCAGTTTTTTTAGTAACAAGTATAGCAATAAGAAAAGATTCAGATGGACCTGCAATGTTTACACAAAAAAGAATAGGAAAAGATGGAAAATTATTTGAAATATATAAATTTAGAACAATGGTGCCAGACGCAGATAAAAAGTTATTTGAATTACTTGAAAATGATGAAGAAGCTGCTAAAGAATATAAGCTAAACAAGAAGCTAAAAAACGATCCAAGAATAACAAAAGTTGGTAATTTTTTAAGAAAAACATCAATAGATGAATTACCTCAATTAATAAATGTTCTAAAAGGAGATATGTCACTTGTTGGACCTCGACCATATTTACCTAGAGAAATAGATGATATGGAAGGCTATTATGAAGATATTATAGAATCTAAACCAGGTATAACTGGCTTGTGGCAAGTAAGTGGTAGATCTAATACAACATTTGAAGAAAGAATGGAATTCGATCTTGAATATAATGAAAATAAATCATTTATGTATGATATGGGGTTGTTATTTAAAACTGTAGGTTCTGTAGTAAAAGGTGAAGGAGCAGAATAATGGAAAATAAAGAGCCAATCAGAGTAGCACAAATTATTGGAAAATGGCTTGGTGGTGGAGTAGAAGCTGTAGTTATGAATTATTATAGATATATAGATAAGTCTAAAATACAGTTTGATTTTATATGTGATGAGGACTCTACTAATATTCCTTATGAAGAGATAGAAAAATTAGGAGGTAAAGTTATATTAATTCCTCCATACCAAAAAGTTCTAAAATATCACAAGGAATTAAAAAGGGTGCTAAAAGAAGGAAAGTATAAAATAGTGCATTCACATATTAATACATTATCTGTATTTAGTTTATTTGCAGCAAAATGTGCCGGAGTACCAGTTAGAATAGCTCATAGTCATTCAACAACAAATAAAAAAGAAAAGAAAAAAAACTTAATAAAACAAGTATTAAGACCTTTTAGTAAAGTATTTGCTACTGATTATATGTGTTGCAGTGAACTTGCTGGTAGATGGTTGTTTGGAAATAAAGAATTTGATAAAGGAAATGTATACATTTTAAATAATGCTATCGATTTAGATAAATTTAAATATGATGAGAAAATTAGAAAAGAAAAAAGAAAAGAATTAGGTATTGAAGATGATACTTTAGTTATTGGACACGTTGGAAGATTTGTTGAGCAAAAAAACCATAGATTTTTGATAGATATATTTAATGAAGTTCATAAAGAAAAAGAAAATTCAATTTTACTACTTGCAGGACAAGGACCATTAATGGAAGAAATAAAAAATAAAGTAAAATCATTAAATCTTGAAAATAATGTTAAGTTTCTTGGACAAAGAAATGATATAAACGAGTTGTATCAAGTTTTTGATGTGTTTTGCTTACCTTCGTTGTATGAAGGATTGCCTGTGGTTGGAGTTGAAGCACAAGCAACAGGATTATTATGTATTTTTTCTAATGATATGACGAAAGAAACAAAAGTACTAGAAACTACTGAATTTTTATCGCTAGAACAGAACAAAAAAATATGGGCAAATGTTGTTCTTTTAAATAATAAAAAATTTAAAAGACAAGACACAACAAAGGAAATTGAAAAAAATAGATTTAATATTAAAGTTGAAGCTAATAAATTAAATGATTATTATGTCATTGAAAAGGAGAAAAAATAATGAATGATAAAGTATCTGTCATAATGGGAATATATAATATACCATCAAAGGAAATTCTAAAAAAATCAATTGAATCAATTTTAAATCAATCATATTCAAATATCGAATTTATTATAGTGGATGACGGGTCAACTAATGACACCTATAGTTGGACTAAAGACTTAGTAAAAAACGATAAACGTGTGGTTTTAAAAAAGAATGAAAAGAATTTAGGACTTACTAAGACTTTGAATATTGCGTTGAAGCTATCAACAGGAAAATATATTGCTCGTATGGATGGCGACGATTACTGTGAATTTGACAGAATTGAAAAGCAGGTAAAATTTTTAATAGAGAATCAAAAATATTCGTTGGTAGCAAGTAATATTTTATTATTTGATGAAACAGGAATATGGGGACAAAGAAAAAATAATGAGATAATATCAAATAATGATTTTTTATTTACTAGTCCGATACCGCATCCAACAATTTTAACTTATAAGAGTTGTTATGAAAAGGTTAATGGATATAGAGAAAAATGGTACACAAACAGAAATGAAGATTATGATTTGTTTATGAGAATGTTTTCTTATGGATTTAAAATGTATGTGTTACAAGAAAATTTATATTATTATAGAGAAGATAAAATTTGTTATAGTAAAAGAAAATACAAATATAGATTCTGTGAAAGTATTGTCAGGATGAAGGGTTTTTATCAATTAAAACTATATCCAAAAGGTATAATTTATGTCATTAAGCCGTTGTTAGTTGGAATAATTCCTCAAAGTATTTTGAAAAAGATTAGAAGCCTTGTAGGGAGGCAGTAGCAATATAGTAAGAAAGGGTGATATTATGGGCAATTATGATAAAGTTTCAATAATTATTCCAGTTTATAATTCGGAAAAATATCTTAAAGAATGTTTAGAATCCGTGAAAAATATTGACTATCCTAATTATGAAGTAATTGTTATTAATGATGGTTCTACTGATAATTCTAAAAGCATTTGTGATAGTTTTTCATATTTAGATAACTTTAAGATTTATCATAAAAAAAATGAGGGAGTATCTAAAGCAAGAAATTTTGGCATTAAAAACGCAACTGGAATTTGGGCTTTATTTGTTGATTCTGATGATTTATGCTCTAAGGATATATTAAAAAAAATTGTCGATTCGCAGTATGATTTAACAATATTTGGATATGAAAAAAAATATGTTAACAAAGCTATAAAAATCGAACCAAATGTTGATATGGATGTTTCGCTTGAAAATAAATACAATATTTTGATTGATAATAAAATTTCGGGATATTTGTGGAATAAATTATTTGATTTAAGAATTATAAAAAAAAATAGATTAGAATTTGACGAAAAAATAGCATTTTGTGAGGATTTATATTTTATTACTCAATATTTAAACTATGTTGCTAATATAAGAATAATTAATTCGGTTCTTTATAGCTATAGAGTAAGAAAAAATAACACTATGAATACTGTTAGAAATATAAAAAATTTATGTTTGTTAACAGTATATGATAAGTTAAGTAAGCAATTTGAAAATAGTAATAAAGAAATATCAGATTATTTTAGAATTAATTATATAATTTGCTTTTATAAATTAAGACCACTTATAAATAAAAATCAATTAAAAGTAAATTATGATATTTTATGTCAAGAAAAAATACTAATAAAAAGTAAAAAGAAAGAACGTTTTAAGTTATTTGTTTTAAAATATTTGAATTTTTTATATTATTATATAATAATTTTAAAAAAGTTAGATAATAAAAAATTTGATTAGAAAGGATGAAAGATGAAAAGAATAGATATTAACCTTAATAATTTCTTTTTCTTTGTAGGAATTTTATTAATTGAGCTAAGCTATACTGCAGTTAATATAATTTATTTTCAAAATTATTTAACAATTATTAAATTTATAGGACTATTTATATTACTTATTAATTTTTTATTGACTGTTAATAGAAAAAGTTATTCTAAGAAAACTTTGATGATAATTTTTATATTATTATCTATATCATCAGTAATTTATGTAACACATTCTGTATCATTTATGATTGAATTAATACTTATTGCATTGAATTGTATAAAAAAAGAATTTGATGAAACTTTAAAAATTGATTTTAAAGTAAAAATATCAATAATATTAATTATTTTAACAAGTTATTTTTTAGGAAAAACTAATGGAATTTTTGAAATAATAATGAGAGAAAATATAACAAGATATTCTCTAGGGTTTTATCATCCAAATACATTATCTATGTTTATGATGTTGATTTTATTTGAATATATATATTTAAATAAAAAAAATTTAAATCTGAAAAAGATTATTTTAATTATTATATTGTCATTATTATCAGTAAAAGTAACAGATTCTAGAACAGCATTTTATTGTGTACTAATACTTATAACTTTTATTTTTATAAAAAACGTAGATAAATTTCTAAATAAAAATAATGCTATTATTTTTTTTCTAAGACATTCTTTTTCATTTTTGATGCTTGCAAGCTTATTAGTGTCTTTACTTTATATTTACAATATAGATTTTGCGATAAATTTGAATGAATTAGTTAATAATAGGATTAGTATTCAATCTGATTTTTTGAAAAATTATGATATTACTTTGTTTGGAAATGTTATAGATTATAATATGACTTTAGATAATGGATTTTTAAAATTGTTATTGAATTTTGGATTGATTACAATGTTTAGTTATGGGTATATTAGTTATAAAAATTTTACAATTGGCTTAGAAAAAAAAGATAATGTTTTTGTTGCTATTTTTTCAATATTATTATTATATAGTTTAAGTGAAAGTTATATGATATATTGCGCTTATAATATTTTTATAATATATCTTTTTTGTGATCATAAAAAGGAAGGAGAATGCATGAGTGGATTTATCAATAATTATTCCCGTTTATAATGGTGAAAAATATATTAAGAGATGCCTAGATTCGATTATTAATGTTTGTAATTTTAAGTATGAAATATTAGTTATAAACGATGGTTCAACAGATAATACAGAGAGTATTTTAAATGAAATAAAAAAGTTAAATAGTGGAGTTAATTTGAAAATTTTTAATAATAAAAATAATGGTGTGTCATATAGTAGAAATTTTGGAATAAGTAAGGCTATTGGTAAGTGGATTTGTTTTGTTGACTCTGATGATATAATGAGCAAAAAATGGTACAATATTTTTGAAGATAAAGTCTTAAATTCAAATTCTGAAATAGTGTATATATCCAAAAAAATTAATGAATTGTGTCTTAAAAGAGTAACAAAAGAAGAGATGATTGAGTACATTTTATGTGTAAAACCAAATGATTATTTTTTTTCAACGCCATGGTCAAAATTTTTTAAAAAAGAATTAATAAAAGAAAATGATATACTTTTTGATACCAAATTAATTAATGGGGAAGATATGCTTTTTAATTTAGATGCTTTAAAATATTGTAAAAAATATAGCTTTATATGTGAAAATGTATATATTTATATGAATAACTTAGAATCTGTTACGCACAGATTTAATACTAAATTGTTAAAATCGGATATAAGATTTCATGAGTTATTGGATTTTAAATTAAATGCTTTTAACATGCCTTCTAACTTAATTGAGAAAAATAAAAATTATTGTAATGAAACAGCAATTTATATGTTAATTAATAACTTTACTTTTTTAAATAATTATGACTTATTTAAAAGAGAGGTGACTAAATTGACGAGAAAACCATATTCAGAATTTAAAATAACATATATAATGGATTTTAAACATTTTGTTATAATTTTATTTAAAATTAAATTTTATTATTTATTATATATATTGGTTAAATTAAAAAATAAAATTAAAAGAAATAATAAAGAAGAATATATATATATATAGTTTGAAGAAAGGAATGATTTTATGAAAAGAGTTGGAATAATCACATTTCACAATTCGTATAATTGTGGTTCAATGATGGAAAGTTATGCAATACAAAGGTATTTATTGAAGCAAGGTGTAAATAATGAAATTATTGATTTTTCAAATGAAGGTCAAAGAGAAATGTATTCTACACTAGAGAAAAACAAATCATTAAAGAAAATTATTAAAAATATTATAATACTTCCATTTAAAAATAAAATTGATTATAATAATAGAAAATATGAGGAGTTCAAATTAAAGTTTTTTAAGTTATCAAAAAATAGATATTTATATGGAAAAGAAATTGAAGATAAATATGATATTGTTATTGCTGGAAGCGATCAGATTTGGAATATTACAATTCCAGATAGTGACGATGCTTATTTCCTCGATTGGTGTCATAATGCTAAAAAAATTGCGTATGCACCAAGTTTTGGTGCAAGAAATATTCAAAAATATTCAAATGATGAAAAAAAGTATATTTCCTATTTAAATGATTTTGATGCTTTATCAATTAGAGAAGAAAATGGAAAGAAATGGCTTAAAGAGATGATTAAAAAGGATGTCCCTGTACTAATAGATCCAACATTATTACTTTCAAATAAAGATTATGATTTGATTATTGATGATAGTTTAACTCCAAAAGAAAAATATATATTTTTTTATGCTCCTAGTTTTGATTCTGATATTTGTAAATTTGTAAAAAAACTTAGTAAAAAATATAATATGAAAGTTCTAACATGGAGTTCAAAGTCTTATTATAAAAAATTCATTTATAGATTTGGATTTGAATTAATTGATTATGAAAGTCCAGCTATTTATTTGTCCTTAATAAAAAATGCTGAATTAGTATTGACAACTTCTTTCCATGGAACTATTTTTTCTACTATATATAGAAAGAAATTTTTTACATTAAAAAATGGGGGAATGTATGGTGATGATGATAGAGTTATAACATTACTAAAACAAATAAATATGAATGATAGATTGATTGAATATAAGTTTGATAACAAATTTGATTACATGAAGGCGATTGATTATAAATATTATGAAAATGAATTATCTAAATTGCAAAAAAAAGCAGAAGATTATTTATATGAAAATGTGGTGAAGTATTATAATGAAAAAAATGATTAAAAATTTGTTTTATAATATTTTTTATCAGATACTGGTTATCTTGTTACCATTAGTAACAGCACCTTACATATCTAGAGTTTTGGGGGCAAATAATGTAGGAATATATTCTTATACTTATTCTATAGCATATTATTTTGTTTTAATTGCAATGCTTGGAATAAGTAACTATGGTAATAGAACAATTGCATCATCTAGAGATGATAAAAAAAAAATGAGCGAATTATTTTGGGAAATTTATTCTATTCAATTCTTAATGTATATATTGGCAATAATTCTTTATACAATATATGCGATGTTCATTAATAAAGATAATTCGTTAATTACATGGATTCAAATAATATACGTGGTTTCAGGATTACTTGATATTACTTGGCTATTCTTTGGATTAGAGCAGTTTAAAATAACAGTAACAAGGAATACTATTATAAAGTTAATAACAGTAGCTTTAATTTTTTTACTTGTTAAAAATTCAAATGATTTATGGATATATACTTTAATTATGAGTATAGGTACTTTAGTTAGTCAATTGTATTTGTGGTTTAAAGTAAATAAATATGTTAGTTATGAAAAAGTTAAAACATTACATTTAAAAAAACATATAAAATCAATAATTATATTATTTATACCTGTAATAGCATATAGCATATATAAAGTAATGGACAAAATTATGTTGGGAAATTTATCATCCTATAATCAAGTTGGATTTTATCAAAGTTGTGAAAAGATTATTAATATACCCATGGGAATAATTACGGCTATTGGCACAGTTATGATGCCAAGAATGTCAAATATTCTTTCAAATGGCGAAAGGGAAAAAATGAAAGACTATATAAGAATATCGATTGAATTTGTTACAATTATAGGTTCTGCAATTACATTTGGAATAATGGGTACATGCAAAATACTAGCGCCTGTTTATTTTGGAAAAGAATTTTATCCTTGTTATAGTATTTTATTTTTATTATCATTAACAATATTTTCTTTATCATGGGCAAATGTTGCTAGAACACAAGTTTTGATTCCGCAAAAAAAAGATAAAGTATATGTTTTTTCTACAATTATTGGGGCTATAGTAAACCTAATAATCAATTTAGTATCAATTCCTAAATGGGGAGCTAATGGCGCATCAATTGGTACAATTCTTGCTGAACTAGTTGTAATGATTATACAGGTTTATTTTGTAAATAAAAGTATCCCAATCATAAAAAATATATTAAGTACTATTCCATTTATTATTATTGGATTTGTAATGATGATAATAGTTTATTTTATAGGTGTAAAATTGGAAACAAATATACTTACATTAATAATTCAAATAATTTCAGGAGGAAGTTTTTATATTATTTTTACCTTTATTTATTTGAACATAACAAATAATGAATTATTAAATATGCTAAAAAATATGAATAAAAAAAACTAATGATAATAATATGCATGGTTATAAAAAGTGTTTCTAAGTCAATAGTTGGGGTAAAAAATATTACCAAAAGTTAGAATCAGTAAGAGATGGATTCGGAAATGAATCCATCTTTCTTGTATACTAGGAAATTTCTTTTTCTAGTATATAAAAAATTGTTTGAAAGAAAGATAAAAAGCAGATGAAAAAGGAGTATACGAAAGTATACAAGAAAATAGTATAATATTTTGTGCGGAAACAATTTAATTTACTTGAGAACTTAAATAAAATGTGTTAAACTAGAAGTGTCTTAGAATCAGAGGAGATTGCTAAGATGTTGTACTTTTGAAGGTGGTACAACGTATTGAAATTTTAAATAGTTTACGCAAGTGCATTTTAATGGGTTGCACTTGAAATAGAAGAAAAGCTTATCCAACCATTTAAGAGGCTGGGTAAGTTTTTCTTTTACCCTTTTAAGAATTTTAGTTTTGGATTTTTTCATAGCATAAATACCATAATATCTAATCATATGAAAGCCTTTTTCAGGGATATGAATAATAAGTTTTTTAAAAAAATCAAAAACGTAAATTTTCTCTTCAATTCTTTTGTTATCTTCATGTCTATCATAATAAAAAGTAACAAAGTCATTATTGTAAGATAAAATACGAGATTCGGCCATAACAGGTCTACCAGTATAACGAGTAATATATTTTAAAATAGATGAGATGTTAGAATTTTGCTTTTTGGGAGCATGAACATAGAAACCTTTACCATTCTCTTTGTAAAGGTTAGATTTAATTTTTTTAAAGTCAGCAGATAGAATTTTTTTAGATAAATTAAAGAGAAGTTTTGTCATAAATCTTTTACGAAGCATATTAAAAGGTAAAAAATCAAAAGATTTCCAAGGCGTAAGACGTCCCATAGCACCTTCGGTAACAATCATGTGAATATGAGATTCCATTTTAAATCACGACCAAAAGTATTAAGGGTACAGACAATACCAGGAACAAAAGATTCCATTTTAGAAAGACCATTAAACCAAGAAAGTATAGTAAAAGAAGCAGCATCAAATAAGTCATTAAGTAAAGACCTATCTTTTTGGAAAAAATGCCAAAGACAAGAAGGAATAGTAAAAGTAATATGTCTATGAGTGCAATCAATACAACGAGAGGGCATAATATTAGAACGAGTAATACAAGAGTTAACGCCACAAGAAGGGCAGAATCTAGATTTGCAAGTAAAAGGAACATAAGCATAATTGCCACAAGTATTACAATCATAAACGGAATAACCAGAAGACATAGAGCCACAAAGAAGAAACTTAGATATTTCGTCTTTAACAACAGGACGAATATATAAGGAATGGTTGGAAATAAGAAAATCTTCCCAATGATCTCTAAAATATCTTGAATAATATGATTTTTATGACCAATTATATGAGATTGCATTTCTAAAATGTTATCTAAAAAATTCATAAAACACCTCAAGAAAATAATATAATTAATATAAAAATAAGTCTACCTTTAATAAAAAAGATAGACTTAAAATTCAAGGTACGAAGTGCGAGTGAATTTTTAATTCACTTTTCTTGCAATATTTACTGGTAGTTTGTTGTATTTTCACATCTTTACACTTGAAATTTTTAGATAAGCATTATAATATATAAGTATCACTGATGCTTGTGTAAGAGATCGATATAAAAAAATATTGTATTTTATATTAAAAAAGGAGAGTTTAAAATGAAGAAAATAGCAATTATTATAGCTGGTGGCGTTGGTAAGAGAATGGGGTATGAAATACCAAAGCAATTTATAAATATAAATGATAAACCCGTTTTAATTTATACATTAGAAAGCTTTCAACAACATCCTCAAATTGACGAAATAGAAGTGGTATGCATAGATGGATGGCAAGATATTGTAAAAGCTTATGCAAAACAATATGGCATTACCAAATTAAAATATATAGTAACTGGTGGTAAAACAGGACAAGAATCAATAAGAAACGGAGTATTCAATTTAGAAGGTAAGTGCTCACCTGACGATATAATTATTATACATGATGGTGTTAGACCATTAATAGATGAAGAAATACTATCAGACGTAATTATAAAATGTATTGAATATGGAAATGCAGTATCTTCTATGCCATATAATGAGCAGATATTTATAATAGATGATGAAATATCTACTTCAAAATATATTCCAAGGGAGACTTTAAGAAGAGTTGTAACACCACAAGCATATAAATTTGAAAAATTAGATTGGGCTTATCATGAAGCTTTTAATAAAGGAATTGGTATACATGGATCTGCATATACAAATACTATGATGGCTGATCTTGGAGAAAAATTATATTTTGCGGCTGGATCAGATCGAAATATTAAGCTTACTACTCAAGAAAATCTTGAAATATTTAAAGCATATTTAAATATGGGACATAATTAATTTTGGAGGAAAAATGTTATATACTGAATTATATAAAAATGATTTAAAAGATTGTATAGAAAGTGTAAATAATATTAACAAATTAAAGGGCAAAAAAATACTTTTAACTGGTGCTACTGGAATGATTGGTTCAGCAATAGTAGATTTAATTTTGACATATAATAGCCAGAATAATGAAAAAATATCATTATATTTAGCTGATAGAAATAAAAATAAAGTAATAGAAAGATTTAATAAATATTTAAATGGTATAGATTATAACATATTAGAATATGATGCGTGCAAAGATATTACGTTTGACGTAGATGTCGATTATATAATTCATGCAGCTGGAAATTGTTCTCCATCACTATATGTTAGTGAACCTGTTGAAACAATGATGGGAAATTTTATGGGGATAAATAATTTAATGAAATATGGAACATCTCATAATACATCAAGAGTATTATATATATCTTCTAGTGAGGTTTATGGAAAATTAAATCACAATTTCCCATTGGTTGAAGATGATTATGGCTATGTAGATTTACTAGATTTACGCTCAAGTTATCCAGCTGCAAAACGTGCGTCTGAAACTCTTTGTATAGGATACGCAAATGAATACAATATTGAAGCTTTAATAGTTAGACCAGGTCATATTTATGGTCCTACGACATCTATTATGGATAAAAGAGCGGCTTCTGAATTTGCTAGGTTGGCAATTACAGGTAATGATATATTATTAAAGAGTAGTGGTAATCAATTAAGATCTTATTGCTATTCTTTAGATTGTGCTTCAGCGATACTAACTGTGCTTATTAACGGAAGAAATTGTAATGCTTATAACATTTCTAATATGGATTCAATTTGCTCAATTAGAGATTTGGCAGAAAGATTTGCTAAAATATGTAATCAAAAAGTTATTTTTAGCAACCCTTCTGATGCTGAAAAGAAAGCTTTTAATCAAATGGAGAACGCATCATTGGATGCAAAAAAACTTTATGAATTGGGTTGGAAACCAATTTTTGATATTAAAAAAGGAACTGAACATTATATTAATATTTTGAAAGAAAACTATAATGAAATAAATAATTGATGTTTTAGATTTCATATAAGTAATAAATATAAAAGATATTATAGAATAATAAACTGTGAATTAAAGATATTTTAATTATGTGACTTAATAATGCTTTATTAACAGTTTATTATTTTTAACATTTACTATAGGTTTACAATAGATATGTCACAAAAAAATCAAAAAAGGAAGTACCAATATTATATAATAGCAGTAGTATATTGACAAATTATTACTTAATAGGTTATAATATGGATAGGATATGCTCTGGAGGTGTTAGACACTAAGATTATTAAAGATAAATCATACATAAAAGAGTATAAGAAGAAACTGTTAGAAAAACGCTTAGATAATGAAATAAATGTTCTTGAAAAAATTGAAAGACTTATATTAGAGTCACAAAACATGAAAGAACTAATGTTAAATCCACTACATAGTATATATGGAATTGAGAAAAAAACAGGAAATTTAAAAGAAATATATACAGCTAAGTTAAATTATAAATTAAGATTGTATATAAAACCAAACGCAGAATATCCGTATGACAAATTAGAACAAATTGTTGAACTAGAATTTGTTAAGATAGATGATAAGCATTATGGTGAAGGTTAGGAGGGGAAAAGTTATGGTATATTTTGGAGAATATTTAAAAGATTATTTAGAGTATAATAAGATATCGCAAACGGAATTTGCACTAAGACTTGGAGTTACTCAAAAACATATTAATGAAATAATAAATGGAAAGCAAAAGATAACTTTAGAAATGGCTGGAAATATAGAAAGATTAACTGGAATTCCTTCTAACTTTATTATTTCAGTTGAAAATACTAGAGCAATAGAAGAGGAATTAATAAAAGATTATGGTAATAAAAAAAATATAGACAAAATGCTTAAAGAAGAATATGCATTAAATGATTTAAAAAAGAGTAAATGGATAAATTTTAAAGATGAAACAAATGAATATCAGGTTTGTATTGACATATTAAACTTCTTAAAGGTAAGAAATTTTAATGCTCATAATAATTTAAAAGACTATGTATTATTCAAAAAGACTGGAGAAGATTACAATAAGCTAGCATTGTGGATTGCTCGTTGTGATAAATTATCTGTAGAACAGGAAGTAGAAGAATATAATAGTAATAAATTTAATGAATTAATACAAGAATTAAAAGAATATTCTTATGAAGAATCTTATGAGCTAGAAAAAATTAAAAAAATCTTAAACAAATATGGCATATACTTTGTATGTGAAAAAGCGTTACCAGGAACTAAAGTTAGAGGATGTTTCAAAGTAAAGGGAAAAACACCTGCTATATATATTACTTCAAATTATGTTGGAAAAGATTCTCTATATTTTGAAATTTATCACGAGCTTGGACATTGTAAAAGTGACTATAATATGGCTCAAAATAAAACTATTATTGATGGAGATGAAGAAAGAGAAAACAGAGCAGATAGATTTGCTTTAAACACTATGATTAGTGATAAAGAGTGGAATGAAATTATATCAGATTATAATGAAAATAAACTTCTTATTTTATCTAAAAAATATAAAACACCTATGAGTTTTATAGTCGGTAGACTTGCAAAAAATGGATATATAGACTATAAAAGTAAACTATATAATAAATATAAGTTAGTGTAAAAAAGTGATGAATTATATTCATTACTTTTTTTATAAATAAAAAAATAAATATTTTATAATTTTAAAATATTTACCATAAATTTTAAATATATGATATAATCAGAATATAAAAAATAGTTTTAGTAAAAGAAGAGCTCCTTAGTGGGACTTATCTACCTAAGTGAAACCTTGCGGTATTTAAGGTTATAATTATTATATTATAATGGAGATAAAGAGATTATTTAAAACATAAAAATAGGAGATATAATATGAATAAAATTGGGAATATAAGTGATTATTTTGACGAGATTATACTTAGAAGAGGCTATGATTACTATAATGAAAACAAAGTAAAAAAGGTAACTTCTTCAAATGATAATTACTGCGCTATTGTTCAAGGAACAAAGAAATATAGAGTAAGATTAAAAATAGAAGATGATAGAATAGAAAACATGAGCTGTACATGTCCATATTATAGTGATGTAACAAACTGTAAGCATATTGCAGCCGTATTGTATTATTTAAAATCTGGAGAGCATGTTGAAGATAATAGTGCAGATAAATTAAAAGAAAACAATAAATATGTTAGTACTTTTAATGATAAATTAATTACTATTCAAGAAGAATCAAACTATGAGTGGAATAATGATACATTAGAAAAACTATATAAAATAGTTAAAGCTAATTGTAAAATATCTAAAGAAAAATATAAAGATGAGCCAAAGAAAATTATAGAGCTTGTTTGCTTCATATTTGAAATAATATATAATGAATATATAGAAAATAGTCAAATGAGTTATGATAAATATGACGATGAATATGATGAAGAATACGATGGCGAATATTTTGAGGAAGACGACTATCTTGAGGAAGATGAAGAAGATGACTGTGAGTTTGATGAGTCATTTTTTGAATGTATTAATATGCTAGAAGAAACTTTTAAAGTAATATTGAAAAACGATGATGTATTTGATGAGGCTTTAGAATATCTTAAAAGTTTAAATCATGGTGACATAGAAGAAATTATTGTTAAAATAATTCTTGAAAGCTGCAAAAATACTAAAAGAGCACAGAAACTATATAATTTATTAGAAACGAAGACTAAAGAAAAAAGTAATTATTATATAGAGTTAATTACAACAATGCTAATAATTGAAAAAAATTATTTAAAAAAAGAACTTAATCTAAAAGAATTTTTAAATAAATTAATACTATATGATAAAAGTTTAAATGATTTAGAAATTGTTATAAATATCTTATTTATGGGTAAAGAATATGATTTGGTTATAGAAATAATTGAAGAATTAAATTTGAATAAAGATGTATTTTATGAGGATATTCTTTTTTCCTCATATTATAATTCTAATAAAGAAAAATATTATGAACTTTTAAGACAAAGAATTTATAGATACAAGAGATTATCAGACTACAAAGAGCTTAGAGAAAAATATTCATATGAGGAATGCAAATATTATTATATGATTATTGAAAAAAATCCAAAGGCATCTTTAAGTGATAAAATAGAGCTTTATTATTTTGAAAAAGAATATGAAAAGATATTTAATATACTAAAAGATAAAGATTTAAGAGGATTTTCAAAGTGTATAGCATATTTGCCAGAAGAGTATAATGATAAAATAATGGACAAATATAAAAATGAAATATTAAAAATGTATTTTAAATCATATAATGTTAGTAATGAGATGATTAATTATATTTGGCAATTAGGAAAAATAAACAATTCTGAAAAAATTGTTAATGAAATAATAGAAACTATAACTAAAAAAGGAAAAATAACGCTTAAGCAGAGAAAAGAACTCGATTTCATTCAAAAAACATTATATTAATAAATGATATATTTTACTATCAATTTAAAAAGCTTAGAAAATTTATATTTCTGGGCTTTTTTTCTTTTGAAATGCAATATAAAAAAGTGGAATATGTTGATTATTTGATATGAAAATGAGTTTTGTTACTAAAAAGTGCAAAGAATATTATTATGGAATAAATAAGTTAAATAATTAGTCAAAGAATAAATTTATTACTAAATTATCGTAAATTTAGTAATATTATGCTAAAATAATGATATAACGAGAGGTAAGAAGTATGGAAGAAAATATAATAGAGAAAAAAATAAAGAACAAAGATAAGCTAATTAGATATACAGAATTTATAGTTGGTTTGCTAATTGTAGCAATAGCATTTAACGTTTTTTTCTTACAATATGATATAGTTTATGGCGTGAGTGGTGTAGGTGTTATGTTAAATCATCTATTTGGTTTTGATCCATCAGTAGTTATTTTTATTGGTTCGATGATATTACTATTGTTAAGTTTTATATTACTTGGAAAAGAAAAGACAACTAATTCTATTGTTGGTTCTATTTTATATCCATTATTTGTTAAATTAACGTCTTTTATTATACCATTTGTTGATCTTGATGGCATGGAGAAAATCGTTATAATTGGGGTAGGTGCTGCAATTTCTGGAGTAGGATATGGGTTAATATTTAAGGCTGGTTTTACAACGGGTGGAACAGATATTTTAAATCAAATAATATCTAAGTTATTTAAAATGACTTTAGGGAATGCAATGTTATTTGGAGATGGAATAATAATTATATCTAGTTTATTTTTATTTGGACTATCTGGTGTTATATATTCATTCTTAACTATTTATATTATTAGTATAATATCAGATAAAGTAATAATTGGAATTAGTAGCTCAAAAGCCTTTTATGTTATTACTGAGCATGAAAATGAAGTAAAAGAATTCTTTTCAACACATTTATCTCATGGTGTAACAGTTTTTGATGTAACAGGAGGGTATACTGGAAATCCAAAGAGAATGATTATGTGTATTATTCCAACGAAAGAATATTTCTTTGCAAAAGAAGCGATAAAAGAAATTGACCCAAATGCATTTTTAGTTGTAACAGATTCATACGAAGTATATGGAGGGGCATAAGAAAATAGCGAGAAAAATATTTTCTCGCTATTTCAGAGTGTTGACAAACCCAGTATATTTTTTTACTGGGTTTGATTATTTTTAA